>JBCQUZ010000007.1:0-52647 GCA_047173645.1 Rikenellaceae bacterium | reverse complement strand
GTTTCTTCTCGTTTTCCGAAAGTATAATGTATCTCATATAAACTTCTTATTATGAAGTAAATATACGAAATATTTGCCAATTATCCAAAGAAAATACGAAAAATATCGCAATAATTTTTTTTGCGCTACTTATGAAGCTTCAGGCTCTTGCCATAAAACTAAGTTAGAGTGCAAAAAAGAGCTTTATAAATGCAAATTACATTATTAACAATTAAAAATTGAAAAAATTATGGCTGTAAATTTTACAGGAGAAAAAATTTCTCAGATTAATTGCAAAGCAACTGCAGGCATTGGTTACGCTTTCAGAATGCAGATATTCTTCAAGAAAAAGCACGGTTTAGAGTGGAAAGAGGCTAACGAAAGTAAAAGTATCACACTAGGCTTTACTGGAAAGTACGATTTGAGTACTATCTCTGGTATAGAAGAGGGTGATGAGGTTAGGCTTGGTCTAAACGTCAGTGCTGGTCCTGACAGAAAAGCAAACGAGTCTTTCGAATATCAAAAAGATTCTAAAAAATATGCTTATTACGAAGCGACAGGAGCTTGCACAAATGCTACTCTTAGATACGAAGGTATAAAAGAACTGTAAATATTTAAGGTGGTTATCATAGTCTCTCAAGTAGAACCAACAAACGAGATTTGATAACATTACTAACATATCCCCAATCTTTGCCGCTTTTTGCAATGGGTTGGGGATATAATTGAGTAGCGACTTCATCCACACAAAGTTTAATAAGTGTGAATGAAGTCGCTTTTTTTTGTGAACAATCCTAACCTAACACCCCAAAGCCTTAGCCACAGTGCGGTCAGTTTGACTCTGGTCTACATTCTTATAATAATGCTTGTAGATAGTCAGCGGACTATTCCCAGCCATTGCCGCAACATCAATAGGGTTCAAATCTGCAGCAATCATAGTCGAAATAAATGTACCACGAGCTGCATACCAAGTGATATTCTCTTTGTATTTGATGATCTTCTGAACCTTTTTGAGCACTGCATTAACGTTGTCACGAACCTGCTTAACACGACGATTACGCTGCACCTCTGTTTTGTGTTTCCCATTAAAGATAGGTAGCACATAGTTCTGATAACATTTCGCCTTATGTTGCTCAATTATCCCCAATGCCTTTGGGTTGAGTTTGATTTTCGCTTTCTTAGGGAATTTGATACGCTCGTAGCACAAGTAGCCATCCTTATCAATGCAATCCCACGTTAGGTAGCTGGCATCAACGCTGGCAATACCTCCCGCATAGTATGTGAATAGGAACAGATCCAAGTAGAACTTCTCTACACGAGAGAACAAAGTCCTATCCAAAGCCTCAATCTGCATCATTACCTTTGTAGGGATGGATTTCGGAGCTGTCTCTTTGCGCTTCATAAGATGACGAGATTTCTCAAACACTGAAAGGTCTACGCCTGGAACATTCATCTTTGAGGCGTTGTAGCACAAACCATATAATTTTCTCAACCTCTCAGGTACGCCACCATTATTACCTCGCTCAATACCTTTCTTCTGAAGGTAGATAGCAAAGTCATAGACAAAATCCTCAGTGATGTCAGTGAAATAATAGCTGCTTAATTGACGATTATATTTGTCACTCACAAACTCAACCAATCGCAGCTCTAAATAGTGATAGTTGTTAGCATTGCCAAGGCTGGTGATGATTTTGCCATTCTTGATACGCTCCTTTTCCTTATTCATCTGGATTACCTCTCCAAGATAGTCAATACAGATTTGACCTTAAACGAGGCTTTCTTCTCAACCTCCACATCGAAACAGTGAGACCACTGAACAGGCGACCAATCGGCATCTTCTGCCTCCCAATCCTCAGCTACCTTTAGATATTTTGCTTTAAGTTCCAAAAGGCGTTTATTCCTTTCGGTCGCCTCGATACCCTTAGCGTTGAATTGTTGGCGTTTCGCATCCCAATCCGTAATTGGCCCAGCAATATTGATTACTTTGCTGACACGAGGATACCCCGTCTTAAAAAATACAAGTTCTAACTTTACCTGCTCCAGAGATTTAGGGTTCTCTTTACCCTTAATGTTAATTGTAAACATAGCACATTAGCTTTAATTCGTTATACTTATTTTTGAGCGAATGAGCCTCGAAAAACGGACTACATAATTCACTACATAAAGAGTAGTGCTTTTCGCCAAAAAGGGGTTAACTTATAGAAAAAAAACCTTTTTTCTCCCCTAATCAGTATATACAAATTTCGCTAATGTGCTATGTTACAAAGTTATACAGCTTCTACTGCTGTATATTTCAAAAAACCGCCTGACTAAAATGAAGTCGGGTTTATCATTTCTGATCTGTTATTATGCGTTATTGCGTTACACCTCCTCGGTGAATACATCCTTACCCAATCCGCAAACTGGACAAACCCACTCTTCTGGGAGATCTTCGAAAGATGTTCCTGCTGCAACTCCGTTATCTGGATCGCCTACCTCTGGATCATACTCATAGCCACATGGCTCACATACATACTTGTTCATAATTTTATTTTTTATTTGTGTTTCTTTACTTTGCAATTAAAGCATCAGCCAAAGCCTCTAAAGCTGCTACATCGCTTGGTTTGTAGCTCGATTTTATTGTCACTGTAGGATCTATGATTGTGATGCCTTTCATCCCCTCCAATGCCGCCTTCATTGTTTTAGCAGCTGTAGGTGCCCATGAACCATTTTCGATGATTCCAACTCTGCGATTTTGGAAATTCTTGCTCTTTAGGTGGTGCAAGTAGTGATCCATTGGTGGGAATACCGATGCGTCATATGATGCCGCAGCCAAAACTAATGTCTCTGAATAGAAGGCATTTTCGATAGCCTCTGCCATATCGTCGCGTGTGAGATCCATCAACTCCACATTCTCCTTGCCCTTAGCTTTAAGGATGCTTTGCAATTTATGCGCCACCTTTGCGGTGTTGCCATGGATCGAAGCATGGACAATTAGAATGCTATCCTCCTCTGCTTGATAACGGCTCCAAAGGTCATACATCTTTACATAGTAACCAATATCCTCTCTGAGGATTGGACCATGCAAAGGTGCGATTGTCGAAACCTCTACGCCTCCCAACTTCTTGAGCAATGCTTGAACATTTGCACCATACTTACCCACAATATTGTAGTAGTATCGTCTCGCCTCACAAGCCCAACCGCCTGGAGCGTCGGAGGCTCCAAATTTACCAAATCCATCGGCACTAAATAGAGTCTTTGAGGTAGTTTCATACGCCACCATAACCTCTGGCCAGTGAACCATAGGTGCCATAAAGAACTTAAGGGTGTGCTCTCCGAGTGGGAGTTCGTCCCCCTCTTTGACTGTGATCGAGCATGCCGAAATATCCTCTACTTCGAATAGTTGCGACATGATAGTGAAGGTTTTAGCGTTACCCACCAATTTAATTGAGGGATACTCCTTCATAATCATCTCTATTCCCGACGAATGGTCGGGTTCCATATGGGTTATAACCATATAGTCGGGTGTGCGCCCTGCGAGTGCCGATTTGAGTTGCTCGAACCACACATCTAGTTTGCGATCATCTACGCTATCCATCACTGCGATCTTCTCATCGACGATTAGGTATGAGTTGTATGTCACACCTTCGGGTACGATATATTGACCCTCGAAGAGATCAAGATCTTTATCATCTGCTCCAATATAGATGATTGAATCTGAAATGTTTTGTTGCATCTTTATTTTCTAATATTTATTTGCCTTAACGTTTGCTCGTTGCAATTTATTTTATTGTACAGAGCCGAAGTGACGAAGGAATTGTGTACGAACCAATGCCTCTTTTTCGGTGCTACCCGATGCGTTTAGGTTACCTTTGAAACTCTCAACATCTGAGTAACCATGCGCCACTTGCCAATCTGCGAGTGTTGCAATAGCTTTGCCAATCCACTCGTTGCCATCGCGATATATTGCGCTACACACCTCTACTGCCGAAGCGCCTGCCAAGATTCCCTTGATTACATCCTCACCGTTTTGGATTCCGCGTGACATAGCAAGATCCACGCCATTAACTCTTGCCGATGTGATTCCTACACATCTAAGCGGAGTTGCTAAATCATCGGCAGAGCTAAGGATCGAGCCTGCGACATACTCCATATTATTAATATCAATATCTGATTGATACATACGATTGAACATCACAATACCCATTACTCCACACGCTTTGAGCTTTGCGCTCATCGACACTGGGTTTGTAAGCATCGAACCCAACTTCACGATTACAGGGATCTTCACCGACTCCACAACTTTGCGTGCGATTTGAATATGACGATTCTCGAACTCTCCATCTTCGTAATCTGTTGCGGTTACAATATCCATAATATTAAGCTCCAAAGCATCTGCTCCAGCCTCCTCGATTAGCTTAGCGAACTCTGTCCATTCGCCACAGCTCACACAGTTTACACTGGCGATGATTGGGATTTCGCAAAGAGATTTGCTCTCTTTGATAAGTGCGATATATTCGCTAAGTTCTTGTGAGCGTAGGTATCCGTGGGCATAATCCATCGCCTCGGTGTGTTGTGCAGACTCTGCTACGGCTTGTGTTTGGCGGATAATATTCTCCTCGAACAATGATTTGAGAACTACGGCACCAGCCCCAGCCTCTTGGAACGCAAGGTTATTGGTAGCCTTGTTGGTGCGACTACAGCTTGCAATAATTATTGGATTGCGAAGCGCTAGCCCCGCGAATAAAGTTTGTGTGCTCATGGTTTAGGGTATATGATATTTTGCCAAATGTACAATTTTTTTGCGATATTTTCAAACATTGAGTCTATTTTTGGCTTTTATTACAACATTTTTATAATATGTTCGAGTCCAACGCTGTGTGAGCCTTTGATTAGTATTGCTTTGTCGCGAAGTGGGGAGGTTTCCAAATGAGCCTCTAGCTCCTTGCGCGATGGGAATAGTTTGACTCTTTGTGAATCGGGTTGGGTGTCAATATTGAGTGATTCAAAGGCTTGTGTAAAGTTTATTCCGACCAAGAATATTTCGCTATTTTTGTTGTTCATTGCCCTCTCGATAACTTTTTTATGCTCCTCTTTGCTCCACTCTCCGAGTTCGAACATATCACCTAGGATCATCGCTTTTGAGACAGAAAACTCCTCTGATACAAAATTTTTGATCGATACCTCCATGCTCGATGGATTGGCATTGTAACAATCGACTATTAATATATTGTGTGGGGTTATGGTGCGTTGCGAGCGGTTATTTTGGGGCGTGTATTCTGCTATAGCTTGTTCTATATCGTTGCGCTCGACTCTGAAATAGGTAGCTATAGCAACTGCCGAAGCGATGTTTTTGAGGTTGAAATCACCCTCTAATTGATGCTTTATGCCATTTGCAAGCGAGAATGGATACTCTATTGTTTGTAGATTTTTGCGATCGTGTGCCATCGAGATAAGAGTCTCATCGTCAGATGGAACAAATGCTACGCCTTCGCTTTTTAGAAGATAATCATACAACTCTCCCTTCCCCTTTTTGATCCCATCGACACCTCCAAATCCTTCTAAGTGGGCTCTACCTATATTATTAATGATTCCAAAATTTGGGGTGGCTATATTGCACAACATAGCAATCTCTCCTTGGGCGTTGGCTCCCATCTCGACAACTCCCACTTCGGTGTGGTGAGTCATCGAAAGAAGCGTCAAAGGCACACCGATATGGTTGTTGAGGTTGCCAACAGTAGCTGTAACTCTATATCTTTTGTTGAGCACAGCGCTGAGGAGCTCCTTGGTTGTAGTTTTGCCATTGGATCCAACGATTGCTATGATTGGGATATTTAACACTTTGCGGTGGTGTGCAGCTAAGAGTTGAAGAGTTTGGAGCACATCGTCGACATAGATAAGTTTCGAACATACACATGGATTTTCGGCGATTAACTCTGCATCGTCGACAATTGCATATGCAGCCCCCATTCGAACTGCTGAGAGTGCAAATTTATTACCATCGAACGAAGCTCCGCGAAGCGCAAAGAACAACGACCCTGGTGTTATACGACGTGTATCGGTCGACACACAAGGATATTGTTCGAAGAGTTTATGTATATCTTCTATTGTAGTTGTTGCCATGTTTATTGTTATATAGTTGCCAGTTGTCGTGTTATAAAAATTTATCCCCCTTATTATATTTCACTTCGTCGATAAACTTCTTGATATTTTGCTCCTCGTGACGAGGGCATATCATAAGTACATCTTCGGTGTCGACCACAATGTAATCATCCAAACCACTCACCACAGCGATTTTATCTGCAGGCAACGAGATCATGCAGTTACGCGACGAGAATGTAAATGCGTCGCCCGACGAAGCGTTGTGGTGGTTATCTTTGGGCGAGTGTTGATATACGGCACCCCATGTTCCGATGTCGCTCCATCCGAAATCGCCACATCTCACATATACATTATCGGCTCGCTCCATCACCCCATAATCAATCGAGATGGGTTTACACTCGCTATATACACAAGCGATGGACTCCGCCTCGCGAGGGGTGTCAAAACTATCTTTTATTGAATCAAAGAGTGCGTGATAATCGGGTAGATGGATCTTGATTGCATCTACGATGGATTGAACCTTCCACACAAAAATTCCAGAGTTCCAGAAGAACTCTTTGTGGAGGAGAAATGTTTGCGCAATTTCGAGCGATGGTTTTTCGGTAAAACACTTCACCTTGGATATATGTTGCATATCGGAGGCTTGGATATATCCATATCCAGTTTCGGGGTGTGTGGGGCGAATACCCAAAGTTAGCAATGCGTTGTTTTTCAACGCAAAATCTACACACTCCGCCACCGCCTCCAAAAATTCATCGGTTTGGTTTATGAAGTGATCCGTCGGCGTGACGATCATCTCTGCCGTGGGGTCATTTTTAAGTAGGTAGTATGCCGCATAACATATGGATGGTGTGGTGTTGCGTCCGATGGGTTCGCACAAAATTTGGTTGGGCGCGAGTTCGGGGATATGCTCTTCGACCAAATGGCGATACGCTTCATTTGTAACCACCAAAAATTTATCTGTGGGGATCATCTTCGAGAATCTCAGATAGGTTTGGCGAATAAAAGATTTGCCACTGCCGAGGATGTCCAAAAATTGTTTGGGCATAGATCTTCGGCTCTTTGGCCAAAACCTGGAACCGACTCCGCCAGCCATTATTACACAATATTTATTGCTATTCATCAGTTATTTTAGGTGTGTGCGTTAAAGAAAATTTGTGCTAAAGTACATTTTAATTACGACAAATATAAAAAAAAGATGTAACTTTGTCGCAGCAATATGCAAAAAATATTGAAACAACGTTGATTAAGAATGAGAATAAAGCTGTTTACTATACCCAACATCATCACGCTAATGAACCTCATGTGTGGAACATTGGCAGTCCGTGAAGTTGTTGCTAATCAAAACTATACGCTCGCGTTTTGGTTGGTTATTATGGCTGCCATATTCGATTTTATGGATGGCGCGGCGGCTCGTTTGCTTGGTCAACATTCGCCTTTGGGCGTTCAACTTGACTCGCTTGCCGACCTTATCTCTTTTGGCTTGGCTCCCACTTTTGTCCTATTTTCGCTTGCCGAAGGGGCATCTTCTGCACTAAATTTAGATTTTTTTGAAAAATTTTTACCCTATATAACATTTATTGTTGTTGCCTTTTCGGCATTGCGCTTGGCGAAGTTTAATATCGACGAAAATCAACACTCCTCTTTTGTGGGGCTTCCAACCCCAGCAAATGCTTTGATGTGTATGTCGCTTGGTTATATTTGCCAAATTCGCGGTTTGGAGCTTAGTGTCGAGTGGTGGGGGTTGATTGCGGTGGTGATGTCGGTTTTGATGGTTTCACCTCTTGCAATGTTTTCGCTTAAGTTCAAAGGGTTGGGGTGGAACGAAAATGGATTGCGTTATAGTTTTTTGATGCTTGCTGTGGTGGAGATCATAGTGCTTGGTATCATCTATGCTCTTCCTGCAATTGTTGTTTCATATATTTTAATTTCGCTTATCTTGGCTCTTTTGCCGAGTCGTAAGGCTTAATATTTGTAGTTTGTTTGTTTTTGTAGTTTATAAGTTTATGCGTCGTTTGTTTACATATATATATAGAGTGTGTTGCTCTTTGGTTGCTCTTCTGATCTTTACGATCGGAGGTATATGTGCGCAAACAACATCAGCTACAGATGAAATTTATGGAGGTAATCCATTTGCTATAGAGGATGAAGAGGGCACGGGAGAAGGGATTCCACCCGAAGGGGAAGGTAAGGGGAAGAAGGATAGTCTCGAAACTAAGATAAGAAAACCATTGGAGTCATATTTTTTTAGCGACTCTTTGCGTGCATTGAATAACATCAGTTGGAATTTAAGTCGCGATTTTAATGAAATATACTTCGCTCCGCTAGATACGACTCTAAATAGTTGGAGGATAGATTACCCCGTTTATAAGGAGGGAGTTGGAGATATGACACTCGGAGGATTGGGTCAAGCCTCTCAAGCGTTGGATTATTCGCAAAGGAGTGATCAGTTTAATTTTTCGTTTACACAACCATATAGTGCATACATATATACTATGGAGAATGTTCCATTCTACAATAGTAAAACGATTTTTTCGCAGATGCAATATATCGAGGCGGGGCAAACATCATATCGCGAAGCAAACTTCGAGATCCGCCACGCACAAAATATTTCGCCCACAACAGGTTTTAACTTGAACTATAAATCGCCTGGAACAAAAGGTCAATATATGCGTCAAGATACCAAAAATCATAACTTCGAATTTTCGGCATCTCACACAGGCAAACGATACTCTGTACATGGCGGATATATAAACAATAAAATAGAGACCGAAGAGGGTGGAGGTGTTGTTGGCGAATGGGCAATTGTCGATTCAATATTCGAGATGACGATTGGAGTGCCGATGAAGTTAGAAAACGCAGAGGCGATGAATATCTATCGCAATAACTCTGTCTTCTTGCATCAATCATATGGAATCCCTTTGGAGCCTATGGGTGATTATGACTTCTCGATGGCAGATTTGTCGGCTATATATTTTGGACACTCATTCGAATATAATAGATGGACAAAGCGATATTCGGATGTATATTCAACATATACGGATGCTCGAAACTATCGAGACGAAGATGGAATGTGGGTGTCGGTAGATGGATTGACATACTACGATAATTGGTATATTAATCCATCTCAAACTCGTGACACGATTAGTGAACAAGTTATCTCGAATAGATTCTTTGTCCAAGCTCAACCATGGGGTCGATATGGAATGCTTGGAACTTTGAGTGGAGGTGTGGGCGTTGATTTTCATAAATATTCGCAATTTGAGATGAGTAGCTACTTGTCGGGAGAACTCGCGGAGGAGAATAAAACAAGTTGGTTTGTTTATGGTAAACTCAATGGGCGTTTGCGCGATTACATCACATGGGATGCAAATCTAAAACTCTACCCTTCGGGATATAGAGGTGGTGATTTGGAGGCAGGCGGACATATCGCTTTGGGAACCAAGATTGGAGGCAAAGCGTGGGTTTTGGATGGCGATATAAATATCGAAAGACGTTCGCCAAGTTATTGGGAACAAAACCTATTCTCGAACCACTATGTGTGGAACAATAACTTCGGCACAGAGAATGAAACAAGGATAAAAATAAGCCTCACCTCCGACGAATCGTTCTTCAAATTAGGAGCAACCCAAAGTGTGGTGACAAACAAGGTATATTATAATGCCGAAAGTATTGTGTCGCAAGAGGCGGAGGCGGTGAGTGTCACAGGTGTTTATCTCCAAAAGGATTTCAAGCTGAGAGGTCTAAATTTGGGACATAGATTATTGTGGCAATCGAGCAGCAACCAAGAGGTTGTAGCGGTGCCAACCCTTAGCGCATATCTTTCGTATTACTACGAATTTTGGGTAGTTAAGGAGGTGTTGCGTCTGCAGCTAGGTGTTGACGGACGTTACACAACATCGTATTATATGCCGAGCTATAACCCTGCGTTGTCGACATTCTATAACCAACGCGATTGGGAGGGTGGAGGCTACCCATATATGGATGCTTATGCAGCAGCAAAATGGAAGAGAATGAGAATTTTGATTAAGTATCAACACCTTAATTCGGGACTCTTCGGAAACAATGAATATTTTTCAGTGGCGGGATACCCACTTAACCCTAGTTTATTTAAAATTGGTATCTCATGGAGCTTCTACGATTAGTGTCGTATGTGAGCTGTGGTTGTCTCGAAAAATGTAAGTGAGGCAACCCGAATAACTGAGTCGGGTGACAACTATAGGCGGCTCGAAATTTATTATTTATGGTAAAGAAAATTGTTGCCCTAGGGGCAATCGTGGTGTTCGTACTTTCGTTGTGCGGAAATATCATCACAAAGCAGAGACAACCTCTCGAAATTCCGATGGCGGATTGTGAAAATGATGTGAATCATGAGGTTGTAGAGGTCGAATTGGTAGCTAAGAGTACAATTTCGCCTTATGATCCAATCTTTAAGGTGGTGTGCGAAGAGCACGGAAATGATTGGAGATTTATGAGTGCTATGGCATATCACGAATCGAGGTTTAAACCCGATGTAACATCTCACCAAGGAGCACAAGGGATGATGCAGATTATGCCAAATACAGCAAAGTTCTTTAATGTCGAGAAGGAGGAGTTGAGCGATGTCGAAACTAATATCATGGTGGCTAATTTATTGGTCAATAGAATCGACAAAATGTTGAAACTTCCCGCATCAACCCCCGAAGATGATCGTATGGGGATGATCCTAGCGAGTTACAATGGAGGCATTGGCTATGTGCTAAATGCAAGAATGTTGGCTCGTAAAAATGGCGAGAATGCCAACTCTTGGAGTGTAGTTTCGAGCTACCTTGTCAAGATGAAAGATGCAGATTTTGCAGCATCTAACAATGTGAAACACTTTAAAGGTGTAGGACAAACTATAGCATATGTCGACAATGTGATAGGTCACTATAATCACTATTGCCAACTAGCAATGCTTTAGTCACGTAATTTTAGTAGCATAATTTAGATGTTGTGATTACCCTTATGTTATATAGGGCAATCACAACAATTTTTTTCTAAGAGATAAATTAAAACCACTCTCGCAATAAGCTGTCGATAAAATTTGCATATATCAACAAAAAATATTAAATTTGTTGATATGCCAGCTTTATACTTACATATTCCATTTTGCCGTAGGGTCTGCGGTTATTGCGATTTTTTCAGGAGCGTAGATAGTTCGAAAATGTCGCAAGTGGTGGATGGTATGATGATGGAGCTAGAGACGGAGCATGATTTTTTGGGCGATAGGACTATAGATACAATATATTTTGGTGGTGGTACCCCCTCCTTGCTCTCAGCGGAGCAGGTGAGGGGTTTTCTATTGCGTATTGGTGATCTGTACGATATTTCGAGGGTCAAGGAGATTACGCTGGAGGCTAACCCCGATGATTTGACAACCCAATATTTAGAGGAGTTAAGAGCTGCAGGGATCAATCGCTTAAGTATTGGGATTCAATCTTTCGACGATACGGAGCTAAAATTTATGAATCGTCGCCATTCGTCACAACAAGCCATAGATGCTGTGCGTCGTGCGCGAGAGGCGGGGTTCGATAATATCGCTATTGATCTAATTTTTGGAGTCTCAGGATTTGGAGCGGAGGTGTTGCAAAGATCAATTGATATGGCATTGGAGTTAGATGTAGAACATATCGCAGCATATCACCTCACGATAGAACCCAATACACTGTTTGGGCGCAGAGTCGAGCGCGGAGAGCTCTGTGAGGTTAGCGAAGATGTGACAGATGCGGAGTATGCACTGCTTCATGAGAGGTTAACCGAGGCAGGGTATGAACATTATGAAATTTCTAATTATGCTAAGGTTGGACGACGTTCTCGGCACAACTCATCATATTGGCGCGGTATGGAGTATTTGGGTGTTGGTGCTGGAGCGCACTCTTTTAATGGTCGGGTGCGTCGTTGGGCGGTAGATTCTATTGATAGGTATTTGATGGGAAGAGAAGAGCGATACGAAAGTGAGGTGTTGACACTCGATGATAGGCGCAATGAGATGGTTATGACATCATTGCGATGTGTCGAAGGGTTAGATCTAACAACTTTTGCCGAAGAGTTTGGGGAGGAGAGTTTAGATAATCTTCAAAGAGGGGCTCAAAAGTGGATTGAGCAAGGAAAGTTGGTGGAGTGTGATGGATATATACGAATTTTGCCACAATATTTTATGGTAAGTGATATGATTATTGAGTCTTTATTTAGTTAATTGTTATGATTTTATTAATATTTAGTAAGAAAATTTAAAAAAACGCATTGTTGTTTAAATATTTGTTGTACCTTTGCCCTTGGAAAAGTTTCTAAATTAAGCGGTAAGGGTGGTGTTGGTGGATGAGTCATAATCTGTAACAGCCCTTGCGTGCGGGGGAATCAGCATTTTACGAGTCATTCATAAAATTTTTAATTTATAGAATAATTTATATGAGTGAAATGCAATATAGCCCAGACTATCTGTTCGAAGTTAGTTGGGAGGTGTGTAACAAAGTTGGAGGAATACACACCGTTATAGCAACTAAAGCATTGACGGTATCTCGCACAATCGGCGAGGGTAAATATATCGTTGTTGGCCCAGATTTTTCGAGAATCGGTGAGCATCCTGAGTTCGACGAAGACCAAGATTTGTTTAAACCATGGAGACTTTATATGCAAAGTCGTGGTTTAAGAGTTAGAGTCGGATATTGGAAGATTGTAGGTCGTCCTATCGCAATCCTTATAGATTTTACATGCCTATTTCCACGCAAAGATAAAGTTCTCGCAGAGTTGTGGGAGAGCTATGGCGTTGACTCTATCACAGGTCGTTTAGATTATGTGGAGTCTGTCTTGTTTGGTTATGGAGCAGGTATTGCAATCTCATCTTTTGCGAAGTTTAATTGCCAATCTAGTGATAGTGTTATTGCTCACTTCCATGAATGGATGACCGCTTCGGGAGGTTTGTATCTTAAATTACATGATCCTAAAATTGTAACGGTATTCTCTACCCATGCAACTGTCATGGGGCGCTGTATTGCTGGTAATAGATTGCCACTATACAATGAGTTAAATAATTTTAACTCAGACGAATTATCGCATCGCTTTAATGTTGTTGCTCGCCACTCGGTAGAAAAGGCTGCAGCACACAACTACGACGCATTTGCGACGGTGAGTGACATCACAGCAGCGGAGTGTAAGGCTTTGTTGAATAAAGAGGTCGACATAGTAACTCCAAATGGATTTGAGGATGATATTGTGTGGAAGGGATCGGAGGCTGTCGAGAAGAAGATGATCGCACGTGAAAAGATGATCGCTGTGGCTGAGACCTTAATGGGATTCAAATATGAGAAGGAGCCATTAATTATAGGTACAAGTGGTCGCTACGAATTTAGAAATAAGGGTATCGACATCTTTATTGAGTCGCTAAAGGCGATGGCTGCAAATCCAGCTTTGGATCGCGAGATATTGGTATATATCACTGTTCCAGCTGGAGAGAAGGGAGCGCGCAAAGATTTGCAAGCGGCACTTAAGGATCCAAACTTCGGAATCGATCCACACCAAAGTCGCAATATCACACACTATATCGACAACCCACAATGGGATCAAACTCTCTCGGCAATCGCAGGGGCTGGGTTCGATCAAGTGGATTCAAAGATTAAGTTGGTATTTGTGCCAGCATATCTTAACAAACAAGATGGAATCTTCAATATCGACTACTATGAGGTGTTGATGGGTATGAATGTTACAGTCTATGCTTCATATTATGAACCATGGGGATACACCCCACTAGAGTCAGCGGCATTTGCAGTGCCAACAATCACCACGACCCTCGCAGGTTTTGGTTTGTGGGTAGCAGGCGAAGAGAACCACGATGGAGTGAGAGTTATAGCGAGAGACGACTATAACGATGGCGAGGTTATTAGCTCGCTTGCCAGCGCAATGTTGGATTACTCAAAAATGACCCAAGAGGAGCTTGATAACTACTCGAAGTCGGTAGCAGATATTGCGTCGACAGCTCTATGGAAAAACCTATTCGAAAAATACAAGCAGGCATATAGCACTGCAATCAGTAAATCATTAACAAGAATCGGCTCTACACAAAGTCAACAAGAGTTACACTCGGGTGACGAATATGTAGGCCTAACAGGACAAACTATGGCAATTGAACAACCTAATTGGACTCGACTAATGGTCGAGAAGAGTTTCCCAGAGCGTTTGCACGCTTTGGAGGAGTTATCACGCAATCTTTGGTGGTGTTGGAACGTGGAGGCACGTAACCTATTTGAAAGTATCGACCCTGCATTGTGGGCAAAATTGTCGGGAAACCCAATCGCATTGCTTGATAATCTTTCGTTATCACGTGTTCAAGAATTAGAAAAAGATAAGAAGTTCTTGGCAAATATGGATACCGTATATGCTGACTTCCAAGAATATATGGCAGAGGAGCCAGATGCAGGAATGCCCGAAATCGCATACTTTTCTATGGAGTTTGGTTTGCACTCATCGCTTAAGATCTACTCAGGAGGTTTGGGTATCTTGGCTGGTGACTACATCAAGGAGGCTTCGGATCGTAACGTGCCAATGGCAGCTGTTGGTTTGTTGTATCGTTATGGATACTTCACTCAAAAACTTTCGGCTCAAGGAGCTCAAGAGGCTTCGTATGAGGCTCAAAATTTCCAAAAATTGCCTATCGCTCCCGTTCGCGACGAGGATGGTAACTGGATTACAGTAAATGTATCTTTGCCAGGACGTACAGTTTATGCTCACGTGTGGAAGTGTCCAGTGGGTCGTGTAAGTTTGTATCTTCTCGACACAGATATTGAGATGAACTTGCCAGAGGATCGTTCGATCACTCACCACTTGTATGGTGGCGATTGGGAGAACCGCCTAAAGCAAGAGATGGTTCTCGGTTTGGGAGGTATTCGCGCTTTGGAGGCTATGGGTATTCAAAAGCAAGTGTACCACTGCAACGAGGGTCACGCAGCATTTATCGGACTAGAGCGTATGCGTTCACTTATCAACAACGACAAACTTGCATTTAGCCAAGCAGTTGAGGTTGTTCGTTCGACTTCATTGTTTACAACTCACACTCCAGTACCAGCGGGTCACGATGCTTTCCCAGAGTCTATGATTCGTCAATATATGCCTCACTTCGGTAATGCTCTCGGAGTATCATGGGAGCAATTCTTGAGCCTAGGTAAGACTAACGTGGCTGATCCTAACGAGAGATTCTCGATGTCGGTATTGGCTTGTAACCTATCTCAAGAGGTTAACGGTGTGTCGTGGTTGCACGGAGAGGTGTCGAAGGATTTGTTGGGTTACATGTGGCCAGGATACTTCAAGAGCGAGTTGCACATCGGTTATGTAACTAATGGTGTTCACTTCCCAACTTGGGTAGCGGCAAATATGCGTAAGTTGTATGCGAAGTGTTTCGAAAACGCATTTACAGGTCACACATACAATATCCCTGAGTGGCAACGAGTTCACGATATTCCAGATGCAGATTTGTGGGAGGCACGCGTTCGTTTGAAAAAGCGCCTTATCAAGCACATCCGCAACCGTTATGAGGATCCATCACAAGTTAAGTTCGATTCACCAAGCCAAATCGTTCGTATCATCGAGGGTCTTAAGCCAGAGGTGTTGACAATCGGTTTTGCTCGTCGTTTCGCAACTTACAAGCGTGCTCACTTGTTGTTCACAAACTTGGAGCGTTTGGATAAGTTGGTTAACAACCCAGAGCGTCCTGTTCAATTCGTATTTGCAGGTAAGGCTCACCCTAACGATAAGCCAGGTCAAGACCTTATCAAGCGTATCGTTGAGGTATCTATGATGCCACAATTCTTGGGTAAGATCCTATTTATGCAAAACTACGATATGGATTTGGCTCGCCACATGGTTCAAGGTGTTGATGTGTGGTTGAACACTCCAACTCGTCCATTGGAGGCTTCGGGTACTTCGGGCGAGAAGTGCGTGATGAATGGTGTACTTCAATTCTCTGTCCTTGATGGATGGTGGGTAGAGGGTTACCGCGAGGATGCAGGATGGATGTTACCTATGGAGCGTACATTTGCAGACCAAAGATTCCAAGATGAGTTGGATGCAGAGAAGATCTACACAACTATCGAGGAGCAAATCGCACCATTGTACTACTCCCGTTTCAAGAACAACATGCCAGTTGAATGGTTGAAGTATGTGAAGAACTGTATCGCAGATGTTGCGTCGAACTTCACTATGAACCGCATGATTATCGACTATGAGGATCGTTTCTACAACCAACTTGCAGAGCGTAACGAGAAGATCCGTGCAAATGGATTTGCTATGGCTTACGAGATTGCTGATTGGAAAAAGAAGATCAACGAGGCTTGGGGTGATGTTAAAATTTTGGATGTTCAACGTGCAAGTATCGATAATGAGGCTATATATGTAGGTAACAATTATCACTTCGAGGTGACTATTGATACAGCAACTTTGTCGAAGGAGGATATTGGTGTTGAGTTGTTGGTGGCAAGTCAAATTGAGAGCGGTCAACAAGCTACTATCAAAGAGACAGCACAACTTAGTGTTAAGTCTAGTGTTGGCAGTGTTGTAACTTATACTTTGGATTATGTTCCAACTCAAACAGGAATATATGACGTTGCATTGCGTATATATCCACAATCTGATCTTTTGACCCACAGAATGGAGATGCCACTTGTAAAATGGGCATAAAAAGATGAAATTGTATAAAAACTATAAATTAATGTCGGAAAATTTTGTTTTTTCCGATATTAATTTATAATTTTATATCATACAAAATTTAATACTAAAGATGGCAACCTTAACTTTTGACAAAAACGAACTTGGAAACTTAGAGTATTCACTTCAGCGTGAAATGCTCGCTACAGACCGTCGTGGCGGTTATATGAGTACTACAATAGTTTGTTGTAATACTCGTAAATATCATGGATTAATTGTCTCTCCGATTGATGGAAGTGAGCGCGATTTCGTGTTACTTTCGACTCTTGATGAGACTATCATTCGCGATGGTCAACGATTTAACTTGGCGCTTCACCAATTCAAGGGTGGAAACTATGAGCCTCGTGGACACAAATACATTACCGACTTTGGGTACACTCCATGTCCAACTATTACATATAGAGTTGGAGATGTAGTGCTTAAAAAGGAGTTGTTGTGGATCCATAAACACACACAGTTTATGGTAAAGTACACATTGGTAGAAGGTGGTCGTAATAGACCTGTAACTCTTCAATTGCGTCCTTTCTTGGCATTTAGAGATCGCCATGAATTATCTAAAGCAAATTTGTATGCCGATGGTCGTTCGTATGAGGTTGCTAATGGTGTTAAGTGTCGTTTGTACGATGCTTTCCCATGGTTGTATATGCAAACAAATCGCTCGGATGTGGAGTATGTTCCAGCACCAGACTGGTATTACGACTTTGAGTATATGCAAGAGGTCTCTCGCGGTTATGATGGCTTGGAGGATCTGTTGACACCTGGATATTTCGAGGTAGATCTTAAGTTTGGAGAGTCTATCATATTCTCGGCATCAACAGAGGAGATGTTTTCGGGAGAGACTATCGATGCTACTTTCACAGGATCAGTAGATAGACGTACACCAAAAATCGACATGAAGTCTTGTTTGGAGCACGCGGCGCGCCAATTTATTGTGCGTAGACCAGATGGTAGAGTAGAGGTTGTTGCTGGATACCCATGGTATGGAGTTGTTGGTCGTGACGCTATGATCTCGCTTCCAGCATTGACTCTTCCTCAAGAAAACACGGAGGATTGTTTGGATGTCTTTGATTCGTTGCTTCGCGACAATGTGAATGGAACATTGAGGGATTCATATAAAATGGATAACGCTGTAGATTGTCCTCTTTGGTCTGTAAGAATCATGCAGATGCTCGAAACTATGCCCAAAAAGCCAATTAGTCGTAAGGAGCTTTGGGAGAAGTATGGAGAGCAAATGAAGGGAGTTGTTGAATCATATGCAGCCAATACAAGTAGCAAAGTTTCGTTGCACGAAAATGGTCTAATTTGGGCTTGGTCGAATGATGCTCCTATCTCGTGGATGGATTTCACAGTCGACACAGCACAAGTGGAGCCTCGTAATGGTTACCATGTCGAGATCAACGCTTTGTGGTACAATGCAGTATGTTATGCGTTGGATATGGCACGCGAATTTGGCGACACAGAATTTGTCGAGAAATGGGCAGATATGCCAGCTAAGACAAAGGATTCATTCTTGAAATTGTTCTGGATGGATAGAGGATGGTTGGCAGATTTCGTAAACTATGATGTTACGGAGACTTCAATTAGACCAAATATGATAGTTGCTTGTGCTCTTGGTTACAAGATGCTTAGCGAAGAGCAACAAGTGAATGTTATTAGAACTGTTGAACAACACCTTTTGACTACTCGTGGTTTGCGTTCACTCACTCCGCTTAACCCACTTTATGGAAGTATGGTACGTGCGGATTGGAATAATGCACCAAAGAATGGTTCTGTATGGGTATGGCCTTTGGCATTCTATGTAAAGGCATGTTTCGATATTTTGGGTGCATCGTTTGTTCCTAAAGCAGAGGAGATCTTGGAGCAATTCGACGAGGAGATTCAAGTAAATGGTATTGGTTCTGTGAGCGAATATTTCGAGCCAAATCCACCATATCACTCACGCGGAGCAATCTCGTGCGCAACAGCAGTTTCGGCACTTCTTGAGATCACCAAAATGATTGAGACATACAAAGTTGTCGAAGAGAAGGTTGAGGCAAAACCTAAGCGAGTAACTAAGCCACGCGCAACAAAAACTGAGGCAAAGCCAAAAACTACAGCGACTAAAGCAACTCCCAAAAAGCGAGTAACAAAAGCTAAAGAAGAGTAGTAATATAAAAAAATAAAGAAACGTCATCTCTGGAGAGGGGAAATATAGTGGGAACGAAGTTGAGATGATATTAGATGAATAGAAGTTAAAAAAGAAGAGAAAAGAATGAGAGTATTGATGTTCGGATGGGAGTTCCCACCCCACATAGCAGGAGGATTGGGTACTGCTTGTTATGGAATGACACGTGGCTTAGCTCGTAACAATGTAGAGGTTACTTTTGTAGTACCTAGAGCGTATGGAGATGAAGATCAACGTTTTACACAAGTAGTAAATGCGAGTGACGTTGAGGCAGAGTATGGACAATTGTATCAAGGATCGGAGGATATTCTCCAAAAGATGTCCTTCATACATATTGATTCAAATATGGTGCCTTACTTGTCACCTGAGGAGTATGAAACTTATCACGAGGAGTATGTGAAATCGGGTCAAAAGACTTGGAGCACAACAGATGCGTGGAAGCAACGTTACACCTTCTCGGGAAAATATGGTGCTAACCTTATGGAGGAGGTTGCTCGCTATGCAATCGTTGCAGCACAAGTAGCTAAGCAGTTGGAGGGTCAATTTGATGTGATCCACGCACACGACTGGTTGACATATTATGCTGGAATCGCAGCTAAAGAGGTATCTGGCAAACCACTCGTGGTTCACTTGCACGCTTCGGAGCACGATAGAAGTGGAGAGAATGTTAATACTCAAGTCTTTGCTATCGAGCAAGGTGGTATGATGGCAGCTGATAAAGTTATCGCTGTATCGAACCTTACTCGTAACATTGCAATAACAAAATATGGTATTCCAGCCGAAAAGGTTGTGACTGTTCACAATGCTGTGCGTTTTGCAGAGAAGGAGAATGAGCCACTTCCAGAGCGCGGAGTGAAGGATAAGATCGTCACTTTCTTGGGACGTATCACATACCAAAAGGGTCCAGATTACTTCGTAGAGGCAGCAGCTAAGGTGTTGCAACGCGTTCCAAATGTGCGATTTGTAATGGCAGGTTCGGGCGATATGATGAACCACGTAATCCGTCGTGTTGCACGATTGGGTATCGCGGATAGATTCCACTTCACAGGTTTCTTGAAGGGTGATGATGTACATAAGATGTTCCAACTCTCGGATGTCTACATCATGCCATCAGTTTCGGAGCCATTCGGAATCTCACCATTGGAGGCTATGCGATCAAACGTCCCAGTTATCATCTCGCACCAAAGTGGTGTAGCAGAGGTGTTGGATTATGCGGTTAAGGTCGATTACTGGAATGTGGATGCTATGGCAGATGCAATCTATGGTCTTGTAACATATCCAGCTTTGGCAAATATGTTTGCTAAAAAGGGATTGGAAGAGGTTACAGGTCTAAAGTGGACAGATGCAGCAGCTAAGGTTAAGGCAGTGTACGAAAGCGCAATCAACGAGAACAAATAAAATATAACTAATATGAAAACGATCTGTTTTTACTTCCAAGTACACCAACCATGGCGTTTAAAGAGTTACCGATTCTTCAGCATGGGAAAAGATCACAACTACCTAGATGATCTTCTTAACCGCTCAATTATGCAAAAAATTGCGCGTGAATGTTATCTCCCAATGAATGAGTTGTTGCTCAATGCTATCAATTCGTCAAACGGCGCATTTAAGTGCTCTTTTTCGATCACAGGTAGCGCAATCGAGCAATTCAAGGCATTTGCTCCAGAGGTGTTGGAGTCATTCAAAAAATTGGCAGCTACAGGATCTGTAGAGTTCCTTGCCGAGACATATTCACACTCATTGTCGGCTCTAACTTCGGCAGAGGAGTTTGAGCGCGAAGTGAAATTGCATGCTGCGACTATCAAAGAGGAGTTCGGTGTTAAACCAACTGCATTCCGCAACACGGAGCTTATCTACAACGACCAAATTGGCGAGATGGTAGCTAAGCTAGGTTTCAAAACTATGTTGGCTGAGGGAGCTCGCCACGTCATGGGATGGAAATCACCAAACTTTGTATATGCAAATGCAATGAACCAAAAGCTACGTCTTTTGCTTCGTAACTATAAATTCTCAGATGATATTGCATTCCGTTTCTCTAACCAGGGTTGGGATGAGTATCCTCTAACAACAGATAAATATGTAGATTGGTTGATTAACTCAGAGGAGGCTTCTGGCGAGGTTATCAACTTGTTTATGGATTATGAGACTTTTGGAGAGCACCAAAAATCAGATACAGGAATCTTTGATTTCATGAAAGCTTTGCCAGCAAAGATCATCGAGAGTGGTGCACTTAAGTTTGCAACAGTTTCTGAGGCTGCAAAGAAGCTACAACCAGTATCTGTACTTCACTGTCCACACGCAATGTCGTGGGCTGACGAGGAGCGCGATGTTACAGCATGGTTGGGTAATGATCTTCAAAACGAGGCATTTGCAAAGATCTATGCTTTGCGCGACAAGGTTGTTGAGTTGAATGATTCTAATTATGATTATGTTTGGAGATTTATGCAAACATCGGATCACTTCTACTATATGGCAACAAAATGGTTGTCGGATGGTGATGTTCACTCATACTTCAACCCATATGATTCGGCATATGATGCGTTTATCAACTATATGAATATCCTTTCGGATTTCTCTATCGAGTTGGATAAAGCACTAGAGGCTAAAGCGTAAGCTAATAGGTATAATAGTTTTTATGAAAAGAGTTTGCCATTGTTTGGCAAACTCTTTTTGTATAATATAAATTGTATGTTTCTTGCATATTAAGTTTAAAAATATTATATTTGCTGTGATTGGTGGTGTGAAACGTTGAAATTTATATAATATTAATTAAAAACAGAAATCTTATGAATAAAAAAATTACTTTCCAAGGGGTTCTTTCGAATGGATTTGCTTTAGGTCTAAAGAATGTTGTACCTCTAATTTTAACCTATTTGTTGTGGATTGTTACAATTTGGATTCCATATCTAAATGTTGGAACAACAATCGCAATTAACACCATTCCGCTAGAGTTAAGCAAGGGTAAGGTTATAAATCCAACTTTCATTTTTGGTGCGCAATATCGCCAATATATGGGTGAGTATTTGATTCTTATGGGGTTAATGGGTATGGCTATGTTTGTTGCGGCAATATTTTTTATTATTCCTGCTGTTGTGATTGGTATTGCATGGAGCCTTGCTGTTTTATTGTTGTTGGACAAGAAGATCTCTCCGCTTGAGGCAATCATGGAGAGTAATAAATTGACTTATGGCTACAAACTTACTATTTTCTTAGTGAGTTTTGTTATTGGTGTTATTTCATTTATTTTAAATCTGATTTTGGGTCTAATACCTGTTATTGGAACGATTGTTGCGATTGCTATATCTTCGGCTATTGGTTCTGCTTGTAATGCGATTATTTATCGTGATTTGACAGCTGTTTCTCCTGCTCCTATTTCAACTCCAGAGATTGAGGCTTAATTTTAGAGATAAAATAGAACTATACTTCAATAATCATCGAGGGTAACGAGCCTTTTAACTCCGATGGGTTTTAAATCTAAAAGTATATTTGAAAAATTTTAAATGACAGAGGATTATCCCAATTTGTTTGGTAATAATTCTTTGTCATTCTATATTTTAGAGTTTCATTTTCCTTTATACTCTACCCCACTCTCCGACCTCCATATTCGAGAATTTCCCATCTTCGATTTGAAATCTCACAGCTGTGCGAACCTTATGGATGCCGTAGTTTCCTCCTCCTCCAGGGTTGATATGTAGATGGTTATAGGTTTGATCGTAGATAACCTTCAAAATATGTGAATGTCCTGCAATAAATATATCGGGTCGATACGTCATAATCAACTCCTTCGATTCGGGGCGATAACGGTTCGGATAACCCCCAATATGGGTCATCAAAACCATAGCTCCCTCACACTCAAAGAGCTCCACGGAGCGATACGCACGTCTAAGATCAGCGCCATCAATATTTCCCCACACCGCACGTAGAGGTTTATAGGCTGCAATTTCATCGGCTAATGCCAAAGTGCCAATATCTCCAGCGTGCCAAATCTCGTCGACATCGCGCAGAAAATGGCGCAGAGTATCGTCGAAGGTTCCGTGAGTGTCGGATATTATCCCTATCTTTTTCATGTCGACTCTAATATTTTTTGCCCCAAAGTTTATCCATGCGATCTGCAATTTTCGCCTCTGTGGGGTTCGAAAGATTCGGTTCATAGAACTTTTGCCCTACGAGTGTATCGGGCATAAACTCTTGATCCACAAAGTTTCCAGCATAATCATGCGCATATTTGTAGCCATCGCCATATCCTGCTTTAGCCATCAGCTTGGTGGGGGCATTGCGCAGATGCAACGGTACAGGACGATTTGTAGTGTCGTGCGCCACCATCGCCATCGCTTTATTTATGGCTGTGTATGCAGAGTTCGATTTGGGGCTAGTTGCCAAATATATAGTTGTCTCAGCGAGGGTTATACGAGCCTCGGGCATACCAATTTTATGCACCGTATCGAAGCAGGCGTTTGCCAAAAGTAGAGCGTTAGGATTGGCAAGACCGACATCTTCGGATGCCAAGATTACAAGTCTTCGTGCTATAAATCTCGCCTCTTCGCCCCCTGCCAACATACGCGCTAGATAGTATATCGCAGCGTTGGGGTCGCTCCCCCTCACGGACTTTATAAAGGCGGAGATCACATCATAATGTTGCTCGCCATTCTTGTCATAAAGAGCGATGTTTTGTTGCAAACACTCCGTCACAAAGTCGTTTGTGATAGCTATATCACCCTCCGAAGCACCCGTTATTATATCTAATATATTGAGTAGTTTTCGAGCGTCGCCACCTGCAAAGGTGAATAAAGCCGACTTTTCGACAACTTCGATATTTCGCTTTTTAAGTTCCGTGTCAACACTCAATGCTCGCAAAAGTAATTTATCTAAATCGCCATCTTCCAGCGATTTAAGGATATATACTTGACATCGACTAAGCAGTGGCGAGATCACCTCAAACGATGGGTTTTCGGTTGTAGCCCCCACAAGTGTAAAGATCCCCTGCTCGACAGCACCGAGCAGAGAATCTTGTTGTGATTTATTGAATCTATGGATCTCGTCGATAAACAAAATCGGCTGTGCCACATTAAAAAACCTCTCCTTTTTGGCTGTCTCGATCACTTCGCGCACATCCTTAACCCCCGACGTTACGGCAGAGAGTGTAAAAAATGGACGATCCAACGACGAAGCAACCAACCTCGCAAGGGTTGTTTTACCAACCCCTGGAGGACCCCACAATATAAAAGAGGGTATATTTCCACTCTCGATAAACTTCCGAAAGATACCGCTTTCGCCCACTAAATGTTCCTGCCCGATATAATCATCGAGCACCACTGGGCGAAGGCGCTCTGCTAGGGGTGCTGCCATAGATATATTACTGATTAAGATATTTTTTAATTTGATTTGCGATTACATACGCTAAATTGACAGGTACTGCATTACCGATCATTTTATATCCATAATCAACCTTATCATATATAAATTTATAATCATCAGGGAATCCCTGAATCCTTGCTACTTCACGAACACTCATTCTTCTATATAAATGTTCTTGACCAACTACGAACCTTTGAACATTTGGTTCGAGCTTCTCCATTTTTGGTGCTTGTGGATGTAATTGACACTGTCTACCGCTCGCTTGCACAGTAAACGCAGGTTCGTCCCATCCTCGCACTCTATTGCGAGACATAAAAATAGAGGAGAACGACCCTACAAAGTATTCATGATTTTCTATAAGGCATTTATTACCATTGCTATAATTTTTATCTAACGCTGCTATTGCGGAATCCTTTAAATCCCATATAACCTCCCTCAATGTTGGTTTATGCGAAAATGGTGTCGGAAAAGAGAAATTATTGATATTTAGATCTTTTCTGAATCCAATGTAAAAAACTCGATCCCGATCTTCGGCAACGCCATAATCATTGGCATTGAGTAACTTCATAGATACATTGTAGCCAGCATCATTAAAAAGATCTAAAAATTCCAATACAGCTTTCCTATGTCGTTGTGCCAACATTCCAGACACATTTTCGGCAACAAAAAATAATGGTTGTTTATCTTTGATTATTCTAATATATTCATAAAAAAGTTGTCCGCGCGAGTCGCTAATACCTTTTAATGAACCCGCTTCACTCCACGATTGACACGGTGGTCCCCCTATAATACCACAAATATCATCGGGTAACTCAGCACTATCAATTTTTCTTATATCTGCTTCAATCAACTTAACATCAGGAAAATTACACCTAAACGTTGGGCATATATTTTTATCGTACTCATTAGCAACGATAGTTTTGAACCCTGCTTTATGAAACCCTATATCCAAACCTCCTGCGCCTGAGAATAGACTAATTATATTCATCTTAAATTTTATAACTTATTAAAACCGCATTTTTGAATTTAGCTGGATTATTTGGATCTGGAATTTTAATATCTACAATCTTAAAATTTTCATACTCAACACTCAAATCATAAAGCATTTGCATATTGTCTAATCTTTGAAGTTGTTTATGATTTATAACCGCCATAAAGTTAAACATATAATTATCATCTCGCTGATATATTTTGCGAAAAACTTTAAATGGATTTTCAATTCCCCACATTCCTCTAACTCTTAGATATGTAATACCTAATGGGTCAACACTATTCACTCGTCCCAACTCCTTTGTCTCGGCAAACTCTACACCAATAATACTCTCTACCCTCAATTTTATTGTTGTTTTTATCCTCTCGTAAGTCTCTTTATCTGCGCAATAATCTTCACCATAGACCATTGCTAATGAGCTTAGATGTGATTTATTAACTACTCCGACACAGTATAACATATCCTTTTCGCTCCACTCCTCACAATCTCGACAAGCCTTACTTATCATATGGCTATTAGAATATAGTTTTGCTTTAGGGTAGCTACTATTTAATGCGAGAGAACTATCTCCATTTTGAATCTTCTTTACCTCAATAGCCAAACCACCTTTCAATATAGAATCAGGTGGATTACTTTGATTTCCTAAATATGAAAAAGTTTCCGATATTTTTTCATCTCTCAGCTCATTGTCTGATTCACCAATAGTTCCAGCAAAAGCATCTTTAATATACTCTTCTAATGATACTCCCCTGCTAGTAGCTCTATTCCCGTCATATCCATACTCCTTTAAAATATATTGGTGATGACTAACTATGTTGTAAATAGCATCAATTATATTCCCCATAAATATAATATGAATTAGTTAAAAATAGGACAGAATAAAAACTCTGTCCTATCAAGTGTTTTGTTTATTCTTTAAGTTTACTCCTTAACTACTTCGAGAGTGTCGAGATATAATTCGTCAAGCTGTGCGCGGTCGATTTGCGACGGTGCGTCGATCATCATATCGCGTCCTGCATTGTTCTTCGGGAATGCAATGTAGTCGCGGATTGACTCTACGCCACCAAAAAGTGAGCACAAGCGATCGAAACCAAATGCGAGACCTCCGTGTGGTGGTGCTCCAAATTTGAAGGCATTCATCAAGAAGCCAAATTGCTCTTGTGCCTTTTCGGGTGTGAAGCCCAAAATCTCGAACATTTGACCTTGCAACTTCGCGTCGTGAATACGGATTGAACCTCCTCCGATCTCGACTCCATTACATACGAAGTCATAGGCATTGGCACGCACCTTACCTGGGTCAGTCGCCAAGAACTCAACATCTTCGGGCTTAGGCGATGTGAATGGGTGGTGCATAGCATAGAAGCGTTGCGTGTCGTCGTCCCACTCAAATAATGGGAAGTCAACAACCCACAATGGTGCGAACTTCGTATTGTCGCGAAGTCCCAACTTGTCGGCAACCTCTAGGCGAAGTGTACATAGTTGAGTGAGTGCCTTGAACTTCTTGCCACACAATATAAATACCATGTCGCCAGCCTTAGCTCCAGCCTTCTCGGCAATAGCCTTAACCTCCTCGGGGGTGTAGAATTTGTCGATTGATGATTTTGTTGCGCCACTCTCGTCAACCTTGATCCACACCAAACCTTTAGCTCCCACTTGTGGACGCTTCACAAAGTTTGTAAGCTCGTCAATTTGTTTGCGAGTGTATGATGCACAACCTGTCGCTGCGAAACCACATACATACTCTACATCGTCAAACACCGAGAATCCATGCCCTTGTGTGAGCTCGGTCAAATCTGCGAACTCCATTCCAAATCGAATATCTGGTTTGTCGGATCCGTACTTCTCCATCGCCTCCAACCATGGCATACGGCGGAAGGTATCGGTCATCTCGATTCCCATAACATCTTTGAACATATATTTTGCCCATCTTTCAAATGTTGCGAGAACATCCTCCTGCTCCACGAATGCCATCTCGCAGTCGATTTGTGTAAACTCTGGTTGACGATCGGCACGAAGATCCTCGTCGCGGAAACATCTCACGATTTGGAAATATTTGTCGTAGCCAGCAACCATCAACAACTGCTTAAATGTTTGTGGTGATTGAGGCAAAGCGTAAAATTCGTTGGGGTTCATGCGACTAGGTACCACAAAGTCGCGTGCTCCCTCTGGTGTAGACTTAATAAGGTATGGAGTTTCGATCTCCAAAAATCCCTCGCTATCCAAAAATGTACGCACCGCGTGAGCCAACTTGTGGCGCAAGATCATAGCGCGTTGAAGTGGTGGACGGCGAAGATCCAAATATCTATACTTCATGCGAAGGTCATCACCACCATCCGAGTGCTCCTCGATGGTAAATGGAGGGGTATCAGCTGCATTTAGAATCTTGAGCGATGACGCTGCGATCTCGATCTCGCCAGTTGCCATCTTTGGATTCTTAGACGAACGCTCGATAACTCGACCCTCAACCTGCAAAACATATTCGCGACCCAACTCCGCTGCCACAGCTTTTGTAGCATCGTCTGAGTGCTCCTCCACAACAATTTGGGTGATTCCATATCGATCACGAAGGTCAATAAATGTCATAGCGCCCAAATTGCGCACCTTTTGCACCCAACCCGAGAGGGTCACTGTTTGGTCAATATTCGTGGCAGTGAGTTCGCCACAGGTATGTGTCCTATACATGATATATTATTTTTTATATTTATTTCTTAACTTTGCAAACGCACAAAGATAATAAAAAAGGGAGAGACTCCCTCAAAAAAATAATAAAAATGGAACTAGAGGATAAAAATTTCATGCGCCAAGCGCTTCATCAAGCCCACTTAGCGCTAGAGCGAGGCGAGGTGCCAATTGGCGCTGTTGTTGTAGCGGGAGGAAGAGTCATCGGACGTGGGCACAATATGGTCGAAACGCTCCAAGACCCAACGGCTCATGCCGAGATGCAGGCGATCACAGCAGCTACATCGTCGATGGGAGGAAAGTATCTAACCGATTGTACTTTGTATGTCACGGTTGAACCCTGTGCGATGTGTGCTGGAGCATTGGCTTGGAGCCAAATAGGGCGAGTTGTATATGGTGCGGAGGATCTCAAACGTGGGTATCGACACTATTGCGATGCAGTGTTGCACCCCAAAACCAAAATTTCTAGTGGCGTATTAGAGCAGGAGTGCGAAGAGTTAATGCGCTCTTTTTTCGCAAAATTGCGATAAATTTGCCCATTTCACTATTGTATAATCGAAAAAATAAGTTAATTTTGCATGATGTAATAAGAGATAATTTAAAAACGCTTAAAATAATTAACACAATGAAAAAAACTCTTTTATCACTTTTTGCTATAGCTTTAACAGTGACATCTGTAATGGCTCAAAGCGAAGAGATCAGAACTAAGTACAACGAAGCAGCGGCTGCTTTCGGTAACAAAGACTTCGCAACTGCTGCTACTGCATTTACAGAGGTTATCGACAAGGGTATCGACGATGATGGATCTGAGAGTCTTGTTGCTACAGCAAAGGCTAACCTTCCAGCTTGTTACTATCAACTAGGTTTGGCAGATGCTAAGACTAAGAATTTTGATGGTGCAATCGAGAACCTTACAAAATCGGCAAACTACGCGGAGCTTTATGATGCAATTCCAGACATCGCAAAGGCAAAGAGTTTGGCTGGTAAGATCTATCAATCACAAGGAGGTTCTGCTTTCAATGACAAGGATTATGCTACAGCACTTCCTACCTTCGAAAAGGGTGTAGAGATGGATCCTCGCAACACCAAAATGGCTAACTGGTTAGGTATCTGCTATTGCGAAACAGGAGAGTTAGAGAAGGGAATGGCTATATTCTCGAAGGTTGCAGAGATGGGAGCTTCGAACTCTCGCTATGCAGCGGACGCAGCGGACGCTAACAAAAATATGGGTATCTACATCAACAACAAGGTAGCTGAACTTCAAGGCAACAAGGATTACGATGGCGTGATCGCAATGGCTGATGGACTTCTTGAGAGCAACCCATCAAACGCAACAGCGGCTAAGGTTCGCCTTCAAGCATATATGGATAAGAAGGATTACAACAAAGTAATCGAGCTAGGTGCAGGTGCTGCAGAGATCCAAACATCGGATGAGGAGGCTAGTAATGTACACTTCATCGTGGGTGCTGCATACAACGCTAAGGAGATGAAACCACAAGCAATCGCATCATTGAAGAAGGTTACAGCTGGAGGAAATGTTGCTACAGCTCAATCAATTATCACAGAACTTTCTGCTGAATAAGTTTTAAGTAATAGTAAATAGATACGGTCGTAAAAAAGAGTTGGTAATTCGAATTACCAACTCTTTTTTTATCATTATACATATCAATAAACAACTACATTATCGAAATATTTATTTAATATATTTTCGGCAATATTAATTTGTTCGGGGGTACATTCGGGTGTATCTGCAAGTTGATATTCCATGCCTAGAGATTCATATTTATGCACTCCAAGGCGATGATATGGAAGTACTTCGACCTGCTGAATCATCTTGAATCCTACGAGTGTTTGCCCTAGACTCTCTATATCCTCCTCATCGGTCGAAATTCCTGGCACAAGAACGTATCTAAGCCAAAATGGGCGACCATGCTCCTCCAACCACTTCGCAGTACGTAGTGTACGCTCGTTAGATAACTTCGTTAGCGATAGATGCTTGGATGGATCTATCTGCTTCACATCGAGCAAAACCAAATCTACAAGTCCCATGAGTTTTTCGACATCCTCGTTCCATACCGAACCATTGGTATCTATGCAAGTATGTATCCCCACAGATTTAAATCTTTCGACTAGAGGAATTATTGCCGAGGCTTGAAGTGTTGGCTCTCCACCCGAAAAGGTTACACCTCCACGACGACCGAAGTATGGTTTCATATCGGTAATCATCCGATAGACCTCATTGTCGGGAATCTCATCGCCCCCCTTCATCGAAATTGTATCGGGATTGGCGCAATACAGACACTTGAAGTTACACCCTTGAAGAAAGATGACGAACCGTAAGCCCGGTCCGTCAACTGTTCCCATAGATTCATATGAATGAACTCTAAGCATAATATCCTACATTGTTTGGTGGAAGCTACGGCTTATCACCTCAAGTTGATGCTCACGACTTAGTTTCACGAAGTTAACCGCATAACCCGACACACGAATAGTGAGTTGTGGGTATAGCTCTGGGTGGATCATTGCATCCTCCAACATTTCGCGGTTAAGTACATTCACATTGAGGTGGTGTGCACCCTTAGTGAAGTAACCATCCATCATCGACACTAGGTTCTCAACTCTATCATCCTCAGTGCGACCAAGTGACTTTGGAACGATTGAGAAGGTGTTCGAGATACCATCTTGTGAGTCACGGTAGCGCAACTTAGCAACTGACGACAACGATGCGATAGCTCCGCTCTTGTCGCGTCCGTGCATTGGGTTAGCTCCTGGTGCGAATGCCTCGCCACTCTTACGTCCATCTGGTGTAGCACCTGTCTTTTTACCATACATAACGTTTGATGTGATGGTAAGAAGTGAAAGTGTAGGTTGTGCATTCTTGTAGATATGTAGCTTCTTAAGCTCCTCGCTGAAGAAATATACCAAGTCAACACCCAAGTGGTCAACACGATCGTCGTTGTTACCAAAGCATGGGAATTCGCCATCAATATCGAAACCAGTTGTTAGACCTTGCTCATTGCGAATAGCCTTAACATTTGCATTTTGGATAGCCGAAAGTGAGTCGATAGCGATCGAAAGACCTGCAACACCATACGCCAAGTTGATCGAAGGATCTGTGTCGATAAGAGCCATTTGAGCCTTCTCGTAGTAGTACTTATCGTGCATGAAGTGGATGATGTTCATCGCATCGTTATATACACGAGCAACCTCTACCAATACTTTCTTGTAGTTACGCATAACCTCCTCATATACAAGCACGTCGCTCGACATTTCGGGGATTCCCTTAACCATTACTGTTCCTGTGAACTCACAACGTCCACCATTGATAGCCAACAACAACGCCTTAGCAAGGTTGGTTCTAGCTCCGAAGAATTGAATTTGGCGACCGATCTCTTGGTACGACACGCAACAAGCGATTCCGTAGTCATCCGAACGGCGAACCTCGCGCATCAACTCATCATTCTCATATTGAACAGAGCTAGTATCAGCCGACACCTTAGCGCAGAACTCCTTGAATCCCTCAGGAAGGCGTGGGCTCCAAAGAACTGTCATATTTGGCTCGGGTGAAGGACCTAGGTTGTATAGAGTTTGAAGGAAACGGAACGAAGTCTTAGTAACCTTTGTACGTCCATCGTTGAAGCGTCCACCTAAAGACTCAGTTACCCATGTTGGATCACCAGCGAAGATGTCATTATATGCTTGCATACGAAGGTGACGAACCATACGCAACTTCATTACGAATTGGTCGATAAGCTCTTGAGCAAACTCCTCGTTGATGTGACCCATAGCCAAATCATACTCAATATAAATATCGAGGAATGAAGATACGTTACCCAATGACATTGCCGCACCATCTTGCTCCTTAACAGCCGCCAAGTATGCGATATATACCCATTGTACAGCCTCTTGAGCAGTTACCGCAGGACGCGAAACATCACATCCGTAGATCTCGCCCAACTTCTTGATCTCGCCAAGTGCCTTGATTTGCTCTGCTACCTCCTCTCTAAGGCGAACCTTAGCGTCGGTCATAGGGCTTAGAAGATTCTTAAGATCTTGCTTCTTAGCCTCGATAAGACGATCTGTACCATACAACGCCAAACGACGATAGTCACCAATCACACGACCACGCGCATAGTTATCTGGCAAACCAGTAAGGAATCCTAGTGAGCGGAACGAGCGAATCTCATCTGTATATACATCAAACACACCCTCGTTGTGAGTCTTACGATAGTGAGTAAAGATCTCCTTCACCTTCTCGTCAACCTCCACACCATTCTCCTTACAAGCACGAGCTACAACATTGATACCACCAAAAGGTTTGATTGCGCGACGAAGAAGCTCATCTGTTTGAAGTCCGACGATTAGCTCATCCTCCTTCGAGATATATCCTGCAGCGTGAGAGGTTACTGTCGAAATAGTTTTATTGTCGAACGAACGAACACCACCATTCAATCTCTCCTCTTCCAACGCTTTGAGGCAAATATCCCAAAGACGCTTAGTGCGCTCAGTTGGCTGTGAAAGAAATGACGCATCGCCCACATAAGGGGTAATATTTGCGCTCACAAAATCAGCAACATTTACTTGGTCACACCAAATACCTGCCTTGAACATATTATTTATCTGCATTTGTTATAATTTTTTATGTGGTTATTTATGAGCGACAAAGATACAAGTAATATTACTTATTTCAAATAGGTAAATATATGTATTTTCATAATAATTTCTTATGGGGCTATAAGCACTTTTTGTGCAATCAATAAACCATAAAGTTCACAACAATCACTATCTAAACTTTTTATGTGCCAAGAATAGTTATTACAACATATTGCTTCGCGAGGAGATAAATATTTCCACAAAAAAAGAGTACCTTTGTATCAACAAACGACAATCATCGACAATTAACATATTTAAACCCACACGCCATGCAACTCTACATCGCAATACTACTCACTCTTTACACCTTAGCAGTAAGTGCAATAGGCTATTTTAATCACCGAAACTCATCTAGCGAAGAGTATTTCCTTGCTTCACGAAGCCTCCCTGCATGGTTGCTCGCCATAACCTTCATTGCATCGTGGTGGGGAGGAGGGTCAGCAATCGACCTTGTGGATCATGCCAACCAAGAGGGGTTATCAACATTTTGGATATATGGCGTGCCTGTGCTCCTTTCGACCGCCCTTATGTTCCTTTTTGCTGGAGGTATTCGCCGCATATCGACCATTAGTCAACCCGAAATTATGGAGCGTCGATATGACAACAGATCGGCTCTTATGCTCACAATATTTATCACAATATTTATGGTCATCGGGTCGGCGGTTCAAGTGATAGTCATTGGGCAATTCTTCGAATCATTCTTTGGGGTGAGCTACGAAATGGGAGCTATAGTGGGCACATCGTTGGTTGTGATTTACTCTCTGTTTGGAGGTTTTCGAGGGGTGGTATTGACCGATTTGTTGCAATTTGGATTCTTCCTTGTGGCAGGTATTATTTTATTCTGTATGGCATATTCCTCGGCTGGAGGGTTTGGGGCGATGACGAAGGTTGCCGAAGGATTAGGACGAGTGAAATTCACAGATATAAATCACAACCTAAGCAATAATATCGCATATGTAATAACCTTCGGAACATCGTGGATGGTACAAGCAAATGTATGGCAACGAATATCAGCTGCCAAGAGCCCAAAAAGTGCTCGACGAATGATGGCTATTAGCTTCGTGGTATTTATTCCACTCTACTTGATGGTCACCCTTACGGGCATGCTTTCGGTGGTGGCATTCCCCGATGTTCCGCGCGGAGGGGTTGTTGCCGCTATATTGCAAACAATTGCTAATCCATGGGTTGGAGGGGTAATTTTTGTGGGACTATGCTCTGCAATTATGTCGACTATGGACTCTATGTTCAACACAGGGGCTCTATCGCTTACCATAGATATATACAAGAGATACCTATGCACCAATAAATCCCCTTCGCACTATGTTGCAGTTGGTCGATATGCAACTTTGGTAGTAGCTCTAATGGCATTATATATAGGTGTGCAGATCCGCGAAGTACTCACAATATCGTGGATTGGTGCAGATTTTATCGCCACAGGTGCATTTATTCCTTTGGTCTTTGGGTTTTTGTGGAGACGCGGAACATCGACTGGAGCTCTTTGCGCCATGATATTTGGACTTCTATTTTCGACATACAACCTAGCCGTTGCTCTTGGAGCAAAACTCCCTATCGGGTGGGAGATCGCATCGGCACGCCAAGCAATTATAGGCGTGACGCTTTCAGCTATAATCTATTTTGGAGTATCTCTATTCACCAAATCCGATACCTCCAAAACAGATCTCTTTATGAGCAAAACAAAGGTCGTTTAACACTACACCCTACTTCTTTGTTCTAATTTTGTAGCCCATAAAGCCGTAGAAGAATATTGTCGCAAAGCATGGCACAGCCAACCAATATGCTTGTTGCATACCTGTAACATCCTTTAAGAAACCGAATATCGTAGGGATCACCGCACCACCAGCTATAGCCATGGTTAATAATCCGCTACCCGATTTTGTAAATCGTCCGAGATCCGCAATAGCCAAAGGCCACAACGCTGGCCACATAAGTGAACAACCCAAAGACATGATAAACAACATCCATATCGAATTAACAGCAGGCAAAATCACCAATGCAATAGCTCCCAATAGACCTACAACGGCACAAATTCGCATTGCCATCTCTTGGCTTAAGATGCGTGGTATAAACAATATTCCACATATATATCCCACAACCATACCGATGCTAGGTATCCATGCGTAGAGATCTGGATTTTCGAGCCCAAGGGTTATCGCATAATCTACAGCTGTTCCCAACGAAAGGGTCTCGACCCCCACATAAACAAACAATGTGAGCGCTCCCAACACCAAGTGTGGAAATTGCCATATCGAACTCTTACCCTTGGCATATTCACACTCGCCTGCATCTTGATCCGCAGAGTCATCACCCTCTCCTGCGGCTTTTACTTCGGGGAGCGGAGCGACCATCGACACCATACTTAATAGAACAAATATCGCAATAATAATTGCAAATGGGAGGTATAGATCTGCCACAACAACACTTGTTGCATTGGGAACTAGAATGGTAAAAAATAGGGGCGACACAGGCCATGCCAATTTGTTGCATACACCCATTATACTCATTCGCTTTGCGGCACTTTCGATTGGCCCAACAATTGTAATATATGGATTGATTGCAGTCTGCAAAAATGAATTTGCCGCACCACTGATAAATGAAGCAAGAAGAAAGAGGTAAAAATTTTGAAAATATGCCGACACTATAAATCCGCCAAAAGCTAAGGCAAAGATCCAAAACGACAGAGCTATAGTTTTACGATAACCAATCTTGTCGATACACAACGACGCAGGCAAACCAAATATCAAAAAGGGGAGAAATGTAGCGCCTATAAGCAGATAGGAAATTGCCGCAGGGAGCTTCATGCTCGATTGCAAAACAGGAACCAAGAATGAGTTGATGCCCAGGGCAAATCCAATAGAGAAGAACATAAGCCCGATAAAGGCTAAAGTAGTGGCGATATTGCCACCCGATTTTGAGGTTGTCATAATATGGTTAGGTTTAGATATTCATAACGCACACTTTTACGCTTATATGGCGCAAAGTGTGCGTATATTTAGTTGAGCTACAAGGACTCGAACCTTGAATGTCAGGACCAGAATCTGATGTGTTACCATTACACCATAGCTCAAAATTACCCCAATATGGGGTATCACAAAAGTAATAAAAAATATTTATTAGGCAATATTTTTATTAAATAAAGCTATGATCTATATATAAATTTAACGTATATGGCTACCCGAAACTACCGTAACTAAATAGTCAAAAGCTAAATATTTCTTAGCCAACACAATCAACTCTTCGGCAGTTATAGCCTCTATTTGCTCCACATTTTGAGCTATGGCATCGTTGGTACGTTCGCACAAAATATTCTCGATTGTAACATCGGCAACTCCAAATGGCCCATCCAAAATACGCATGATCTCGCCAATCATGATCCTCTTGACCATATTTAGCTCCTCATCCGAGACTACCTCATTTCTTAGTAGCTCGATCTGCTCATATATTAAATTTAGGGCATCATCAACAACCTCAACACCCACTTGTGTAGCCACTGCAAAATATCCACTCTTGGCGAAGTTAACCATTGCCGACATCACCCCATATGTGTAGCCTCGCTCCTCGCGAAGAGTTTTCATGAGTCTCGATCCAAAATAACCTCCCAATATTGTTGCCAACACCTGCATCCCCACAAAATCGGGGTGTGTGCGAGTGAACAACAGTCGTCCAATACGAATTGAGGATTGCACGGCATCGGCCTTTTCTACTAAGTGATAGTGGCGTTGTTGCGGTTCTGGAAAATCAACAGCGACAATATTTTTGTCTTGAGACACTTCGCCTTGTGGGATCTCACTTGCCACGCGTTCTACTAACTCCAACACCTCGTCGGTGATCTTGCCACTAACCACCACAAAGCAGTTTGATGCTATGTAGAGCCTATTATATATATGTATAAGGTCTTCGCGAGTGAGATTATCATACTCCTTCTCGTCGGAACTTATGCCATATGGATGCTCTTCACCAAAGAGTGATTTTGCGAAAGCCTCCCTTGCGCGAGTCTCGACCTTTTGGCGTTCGATAGCTAAGCGTTGTTTACGTTTGTTGCGGTATGTTATGAGCTCCTCCTCGGGAAAAGTTGGATAGAGGATGATCTGCTCCGCCACTTCGAGTGTGGGTTTTACAAATTTCGAGAGCGAGCAGAAGCTGATATATGAATAGTCTCGGTCGATATTAACATCGAAGTATGAGCCGTAGTAATCCAACTTTTCGGCTATTTGAGTAGATGTCATATCGCGACTCCCCTCATACATCATATTGGCAGTTGCCGTAGCCGAAAAGGGAGTGTTTTGCATCACCGATCCTGCACCATATACAAAACTCACGCGTACAACCTCAAATTCGTTACACGCAAGCGAATATAACTTCACTCCATTTTTGAGGGTTCGACATTCGGCATTTTGAAGCGAAAGCTCCGCTGATATATTATTTTTGTTCATGATGTAGTTGGTTATTGTTGTGTATGACGATAGATAAGCGTGTTGCTTCGCTCATGGGTAAATGTTTTGGTGCAGAAATCCTTGATGCGCTCCGATGTTATGGCGCGATATATATCCACCTCGCGATTAATTATAGTAATATCGCCAATCATCGAATAAAATCCCATATTCATCGCCTTGTTCATCACGTTGATCTCGCCAAAAAGGGTGTTTGCCTCAAACTTATTCTTCACCTTTTCCAGCTCATAATCACTCGCCCCTTCGATCTTTAGCGCCTCAATCTCGCTCCACAAAGCCTCCTCCGCCTCTTCGACAGTTGTCGATGGGAACAATTGCGCTGTAAATAGAAATAACCCTGGATCACAATCTCCCGTAACATAGGCATTGACGCTCGAAAATATACCGCGTTTTTTGACCAATCGTTGATATAACCTACCCGAATCACCACCCGCCAATAGATCCGATGCTAAATCTGCCAAGTGAAAATCTTCCGATCGACGCTCTGCCATAGGGAATGCAATGGTTACATGCGTAGCTGGCACATCGCGCTCCACCTCCACACGTCGTGCCTCTCGTTGTTCGGGTTCGGGGACAATAGCCTCCTTTTGATAACCTGTATCTTCGATTCCACCAAACCACTTTTCGGCTAGCGCAAAGATCTCCTCTTCGTCCATATTTGCCGAAATAGATAGAATGCAATTAGATGGGGTGTAGAATCTGTTGTAGAAACTCTCGACATCCTCCATCGTTGCGGACAATATATGGTCTGGCGAAAGCCCAATTGTCGCCCAACGATAAGGGTGCGTTTTGTAGCACATATCCCTAAGCAACATAATCGTGTCGCCATATGGTTGGTTTAAGTATCGCTGTTTATACTCCTCAACAACAACCATCTTTTCGAGCTCCAACTTTTCGGGCGTTAGCGCCAATCCTCGCATGCGGTCAGCCTCCAACTCCAAAGCCACTTCGATGTTGACTTGTGGAAGGGTGATGTAGTAATCTGTATAATCGTTATTGGTAAACGCATTATTTTCGCCCGATGCCATCTGCACCTTTACATCAAATTCGGGGTTGAGGGCTGTGCCTCTAAACATAAGGTGTTCGAATAGATGTGCAAACCCTGTGCGCGAGGGATCTTCGTTGCGTGCACCTACTTTATATAGCAAATTTATGGCGGCGAGTCTCGATACTCCGTCGCGATTGACAATGACCGTTAACCCATTGTCCAATATTTTTTGTGTGTACTTAATCATAGAGCACAAAGATAGTGAATATTTCGAACCTAGAAATAATCGAGCCAAATAAGTGTTACAAAATTAACACTAAGTTGTTATATAAATAACACTTAACTGTTAACAAATTAACACAATATAAATTAAAATTAATCAAAAATTGTTATTGTAAATGTAAATGAATTTTGTATCTTTGCGATACACACTATGCTATTTGGATGTCAATTCCGAATATTACATATGTTAAACAGTTGAAAAACAACAAACAATAACTAATAATAACGAAGAAAAATGGCAGAAAAGAAATTTATTACCTGTGATGGTAACTATGCTGCTGCACACGTGGCTTACATGTTCTCGGAAGTTGCGGCAATCTACCCTATCACTCCTTCGTCTACAATGGCAGAGCTCGTTGACGAGTGGGCTGCACAGGGACGTAAGAATATGTTCGGCGAGACAGTCGAAGTAGTAGAGCTACAATCTGAGGCTGGTGCCGCAGGTGCTGTTCACGGATCACTCCAAAGTGGAGCTTTGACTTCAACTTTCACCGCTTCGCAGGGACTATTGCTTATGGTTCCTAATATGTACAAGATCGCAGGAGAGTTACTCCCAGGTGTATTCCACGTTTCGGCTCGTGCTTTGGCAGCATCATCGCTTTCAATCTTCGGTGACCACCAAGATGTTATGGCAGCTCGCCAAACTGGTTTTGCAATGTTGGCTACTTCATCTGTTCAAGAGGTTATGGATCTAGCGGGTGTTGCTCACATCGTAGCTCTTAAGGCTCGTATCCCATTCCTTCACTTCTTCGATGGATTCCGTACTTCTCACGAGATCCAAAAAGTTGAGCTTATCGACGAAGCATCACTTACTGCAATGTTCGATCGTGACGCTCTTAAGGCTTTCCGTTCTGCAGCTCTTAACCCTAACCACCCAGTGGCTCGCGGAACTGCTCAAAACCCAGATATTTATTTCCAAACTCGCGAGGCATCAAACAAATTCTACGATGTAATTCCAGATATGGTAGCTGAAACTATGGCTAAGATCTCGGAGATGACAGGTCGCAACTACGCTCCTTTCACATTCTACGGAGCTGAGGATGCTGAGGAGATCTTGGTAGCTATGGGTTCTGCTTGTGATACTATCAAGGAGACTGTAGATTACCTTTGCGCTCAAGGTCGCAAGGTGGGTCTTATCACTGTTCACTTGTATCGTCCATTCTCAGACAAATATTTCTTCGATGTTCTTCCTGCATCTGTTAAGAAGATCTGTGTTCTTGACCGTACTAAGGAGCCAGGGTGCCACGCTGAGCCATTGTTCTTGGATGTTGTTGAGATGTTCAACAACAAGGAGAACACTCCAGAGATCATCGGTGGACGTTATGGTCTTTCTTCAAAAGATACAACTCCAGCACACATCGTAGCTGTATTCGATAACTTGGCATCGGCTGAGCCTAAGAACCACTTTACAGTTGGTATCGAGGATGATGTTACATTCCTTTCTTTGCCTGTTGGTGAGCCTATCGCTATTGGTTCTGAGGGTACTTTCGAGGGTCTATTCTTCGGTTTGGGTGCTGATGGTACTGTAGGTGCTAACAAGAACTCAATCAAGATTATCGGTGGCACTACCGACAAATATTGCCAAGCATATTTCGCTTATGACTCAAAGAAGTCGGGCGGTTATACATCTTCTCACCTTCGTTTTGGTGACAACCCAATCAAATCTCCATACTTGGTAACTACTCCAGACTTCGTGGCTTGTCACGTTCCATCTTATGTAGATAAGTATGATGTATTGAAGGGTCTTAAGAAGGGTGGTTCATTCCTTTTGAACTCTGTTCACGACGCTGAGACTACTTGCGCATCGTTGCCAGACCACATGAAGGTTTATATGGCCAAGAACGATATTAAGTTCTACATTATCAACGCAACAAAGATCGGTGCAGAGTTGGGTCTAGGATCACGCACTAACACCGTTATGCAATCTGCATTCTTCAAGATCGCAAACGTTATCCCATTCGAGCAAGCTGTAACCGAAATGAAGAAGGCTATCTTGAAGTCTTACGGCAAGAAGGGTGAGGATATTGTGAATATGAACTACGCAGCGGTAGATGCTGGAGGCGACGCAGTTGTCGAGATCCCAGTTCCTGCTGAGTGGGCTTCAATCGAGGTTAAATCTGCTGAGGCGGTAGTTGACGAGTCACGCACTCCATTCGTTCGCAACATCGTGGATCCAATCAACGCACTTAAGGGTGATGATTTGAAGGTTTCGACTTTCAACGGATATGAGGATGGTACTTGGGAGGCTGGTACTGCTGCTTACGAGAAGCGCGGTATTGCAGTAAATGTTCCTGAGTGGATCATGGATAACTGTATCCAATGTAACCAATGTGCTTATGTTTGTCCTCACGCTGCAATCCGTCCATTCTTGGCAACTGACGAGGAGGCTGCAGCATCTGGATTGGAGTGGAAGCAAGGAATCGGCGAGACTAAGATCTACAAGTTCCGTATGCAAGTTACTCCACTCGATTGTACAGGATGTAGCAACTGTGTGGATGTTTGTCCATCTAAGATTAAGGCTTTGGTTATGAAGCCACTTGATACTCAACTTGGCGAGGCTAAGAATTGGGATTACGTAATCAAGAATGTTGGTTACAAGAAGGATTTCGACCGTCGTAAGAGCGTTAAGAATATGCAATTTGCTCAACCATTGTTCGAGTTCTCGGGAGCTTGTGCTGGTTGTGGTGAGACTCCTTATGTTAAGTCACTTACACAATTGTTTGGCGAGAATATGATGGTTGCTAATGCAACTGGTTGTAGCTCAATCTTCTCTGGTTCGGCTCCATCTACTCCATATTGTACAAACGAGAAGGGTGAGGGTCCAGCTTGGGCTAACTCATTGTTCGAGGATAATGCAGAGTTCGGAATGGGTATGCGCATGGGAGTTGAGAAACTTCGCGATCGTTTGCAACTCACTATGGAGGATGCTATCGCTAACTGCGAGGATTGCTCTGAGGAGTTGAAGGGTGCTATGGCAGAGTGGATCGCTTCACGTGCATCGACTCTTGATTCTGCAGCTGCTACAGCTAAGTTGTTGCCACTTGTTGAGGCTTGTGGTTGTGAGGCTTGCCAAAAGATCCTTGATTTGAAGGATTGGTTGGTTAAGAAGTCACAATGGATCATCGGTGGTGATGGTTGGGCTTATGACATCGGTTTTGGTGGTGTTGACCACGCTTTGGCATCGGGTATGGATATTAACATCCTTGTTCTCGATACTGAGGTTTACTCTAACACTGGAGGTCAATCTTCTAAGTCTACACCAGTAGGTGCTATCGCTAAGTTTGCATCTAAGGGTAAGAGAATCCGCAAAAAGGATTTGGGTGCTATCGCTATGACTTATGGCTATGTATATGTAGCTCAAGTATCTATCGGTGCAAACCAAGCTCAATTGTTCAACGTATTGAAGGAGGCTGAGGCTTATCCAGGCCCATCATTGGTTATCGCTTATGCACCATGTATCAACCACGGTATCAAGGGCGGTATGACTCGCACTCAAACTATCGGTAAGGATGCAGTTGCTGCAGGTTACTGGCACTTGTGGAGATACAATCCACAACTTGAGGCTGAGGGTAAGAACCCATTCGTGATGGATTCTAAGGAGCCAGATTGGTCTAAATTCCAAGCATTCTTGGCTCGTGAGGTACGTTACACTTCATTGAAGAAGGCATTCCCAGCAGAGGCAGACGAGTTGTTCGTTGCAGCTGAGGAGAACGCTAAGTGGAGATATAATGGATACCAACGTTTGGCTAAAATGGAGTATTAGTAGATAGTTAGTATCTCTAATAGATATATATTTGGTGGATGACCTTTCTTATAGGAGGGTCATCCACTTTTTTTAGCTAGTAATATGAGTCTTAATGATTGGTATCTTTTAATGACTCTGCTTATCTGAATTTATATAACCGTCTACACAATAAAGTAAAAACCACCGAGCATCATAGATGGATCGGTGGTTTTTTACTTTATTATTGTGGAGACGGTTACACAATACTTTGCAAAAAAAATAGGACACCAGCAAGAGTGTCCTATTCTATAAGTTTTAGCTTAATCAAGTGATGCTATGTATTACATTCCAAGCTCTTTTTTTACTTGTGGTGCAATATCTATGACTGTGCTGCTATTGACGTATGCCAAAGCGCCTGCCGATTCGTCGTAAACAACATCGTAGCTACCATCCGCAGCAACCTTTGATACCGCAACACGTGCCTTCTCGATGATTGGGTTCAACAACTCATTTTGCTTTGCTTGAATCTCTTGCATAGCACTTTGCTCAAATTGTTGCATACGTGTTTGAAGATCTTGAAGCTCCTTCTCCTTTAGGTCGCGAAGTGATGCTGTGAGGGTGTTCATATTTGATTGGTAATCTGCCAACTTAGTGTTGAACTCCACCTGCATAGTTTCGAAGTTATCGGCCAAATCTTTGCGGAATGCCTCCAAATTTGTCTGCATTGTTGCGGTCTCGGGCATCGCCATAACCACCTCTTGAACGTTGATACGCCCCATCTTTTGGGCATATGAGGTAGAGACAGACATCGCCATGGCAACTACAGCTACTACCTTAATGATCTTTTTCATAATTATATTATTTTAATTGTTTTATCTTTTTAGTAATTTAATAATCTCGTCGGTTCGCTCCACCGCATCCGATCTATACATTATAGATGAGGTGGTAGAGTAATCCAATACCAAATCAAAACCATTGCTCTTAGCGTAACTCTCCACCGCACTGAACACCTTTGTTTGGATTGGAGATAGTTGCTCTAAACGATATTTAAATAGCTCTCCATCTGCACCGAAAAGTGATTGTTGATACTCTGATGCTGATGTTTCCATCTGCGTAATTTTTGATTCGTAAACACCGCGTTCGACAGTGGTTAGCGAATTTTGGCGTTGCATATAGGTGTTGTATAGAGCCTCTACTTCGTCGAATTTTGCATCTACTTGTGATTGATAGCTTTGTGCCTTTGCTTCAATTCTGGTCAATGCTGCGGTGTAGTCCGACAATGACTCGAAGATCTTTTTGCTCTCGACAACCATGTAGTTTTGAGCCATAATGGGCGATAGCGTGCTCGCTAAGGCTACCAAGATAAGGAGTGTAATCTTTTTCATTTTAATACTTTTTAGAAGTTAATAATATGATAACCCTCATTATTTAAAATTGTTGTCCTATGACAAAGTGGAATTGTGATCCACTCCTAGTAGTCGATGTATTTGGAGCGTCAAATCCGTAACCCCAATCTAGTCCCAAGGTGCCGACGATAGGGAGATATACACGTACACCCACACCCGCAGAGCGTTTGATATTAAATGGCGAGAAGTACTTCCACGACTCAAAACCATTTCCAGCCTCAGCAAATGCCAACAGATATATCTGCGACGAAGGTTCCAAAAGAACTGGGTATCGAAGCTCCACTGAATATTTATTGTAACCCACGGCATAGTCATACGCTGTAGGGTTGAGCGCTCCATCTTCGTAACCACGCAACGAAATAACATCTACTCCATATGAAGTGTAGCCCGACATACCGTCACCTCCCACCTCGAAACGTTCGAATGGAGATACCTTATCGGGGTCGTAGCACCCCAAATATCCCATTTCGGCACTCAACTTAAGCACAAGGTTTGAGTTTTTGAGGAACGATTGATACCAATCCATTTTGAGTTGCCATTTGTGGAACTCGATGAATTTGTAGCGCTCATCGTCGTCGATATAACTTTCATCATCGTCATCATATCCATAATTCTTGCCATCAACCAATGAATATGGAGGAGTTATTTGCAACGATGCGCTAAAATTAGTTCCGCGACGTGGATATGTCGGTTGATCTACCGAACTTCTGCTCAACACAACAGTTGCCGACAACAAGTTTGCGCTACCATCTGTCATTAGGAAGTTACTCCAATCCTCCAACATATATCTTTGGTATGACAACTCTCCATATAGCGTGAAGTATGGATCTGGGAATGTTAGGCGCTTACCCAATCCCACCGATACTCCCAATGTGCGGAAGTATGCTGTACTCTCTTGCCATGTGTAATTAGCGTTGTTTTGGTCTGAGTAGAAGGCAGATACAGTGAATGAGTTTTGGCGACGACCTCCCAACCAAGGATCGGTAAAGCTCAACGAGAATGATTTATAGTATGTACCATTGGTTTGAGCCGAAATCGCAAGGCGTTGGTTTTGACCCATAGGGTATGGAGCCCATCTATCTCCAGCTATTATATTCTTGACAGATAGATTGTTGAGCGTAATACCGACCGATGCAACAAAGGTTCCAGAGCCCCATCCTCCCGACACATTGAATTGGTCACTTGCTTGTTCTTCGAGAGGCCAACCTATATCAACTAACTCATTGGTTACAGGTTGAATACTTGGCATTATTGATTCGGGGTTGAAGTGCCCGATAGTTCCAAGAGCTTGAATTGTTTGCATCAAGAGTGAGCGGTTGTAAAGCTCACCTGGGCGTGTATAGAGTTCGCGACGTATAACCTCGTCGTCGACGCGTTCGTTTCCAGATATAATTACATTATTGACGGTAAATGGATTACCCTCAAATATCTTGATCTCCAAGTCGATAGAGTCTCGTCCGATAATAACCTCCGCAGGGTCAATTTGTGACATTAGGTAGCCCTCGTTTTGGTATAACGTCAAGATCGACATATCATTCGGATTTGCATCCTTACCCATTCCTAGGCGTTTATTCATCGCCTTGCGGTCGTAAATATCCCCCTTCTCGACAGCAAATATCTTTTGTAGATACTCCGTATCATATTTTGAGTTACCAACCCACGACACATTGCGGATGTAGTATTTATTACCCTCCGACACATTTATCTTGATACCTATGCGTTTGTCGTTGATGTTGTAGATTGAATCGCTCACAACCATCGCGTTACGATAACCCTTTGAGTTGTAAAAATCTAGTAGCTCAACAAGATCCTCTTTATAATCATCCCTATTGAAATTTGAGCTCTTAAATAGGTTTGTTAGCTTTTTCTCGCGAGTCTTTTTCAGCGCTCGTCCCAATCTTTTATCTTCGAATGCTTCATTACCTTCAAAAACAACCTCTCCGATCTTTACTTTATTTTTGAGATCCACAACAAAGGTAACATCGACCATATACGAACGCAGAGAATCGGTCACAACTCTAGTGTCGACATCGACATTCAGATAACCCTTATCAATATAATATTTCTTGATTTGAGCGATGCTTTTGTCGAGTGCATAATCAGACAGTTCGCTATTGCGTCGCAAATTAAGATCTTTGAGCAAAGATGTGCGTTGTCCATTTCTAACTCCCTCAATATCCCATCTAAACACACGAGGACTCTCGGTCAAATAGAGGTCAATCTCGACATCATCACCATCCAGCACCGCGCCCATCTTCACATCCGAGAAACGGCGTTGTGCCCATAAATTTTCTATTACCGACGATGTGAAACTTCCTGGTAGGTTGATCGAGTCACCCACTACGGCACCCGCTGCAATAGCAATAATTTGAGCATTAGACTCCACGCCATGCACCCTCACATCGCGAATACGATACCTTTTTGCCTCCTCCGAATCTAATATCAGGGCATTCAAGTATAGATCTACCTCCTCTGTTGGGGTATCTTCCGTTGGGGCTACTTCGCCACCGCTTTGCTCTTGGGCTAATAGGTTAGTCGACGAGACAACAAGTGCCACGAAGAGTAACCAAATATTTTGTAAACGACTCATCAATTAAAATTTCTTCAAAATTTTGTGGCTCAACTATTTATAAGGGTGTTTATAAGGAACAACCCCTCTTATAGTTTGCCATATCTACGTTCGCGAGAGTTATACTCTTCGATAGCTGCGTCGAAATGTTCCAAATCGAAATCTGGCCACAACACATCGGGGAAATAAAACTCCGCATAGGATGCTTGCCACAACATAAAGTTGCTGAGGCGACACTCTCCACTTGTTCTTATTATTAGATCAGGATCTGGCATAAACCTTGTATCCAACTCTTTAGAGATCAACTCTTCGCTCACCTCCTCTGCTTTTAGTTCGCCTCTTTCGACCTTCGACGCAATATTTGTCACAGCTCTTCGCAATTCATCCCTCGACGAATAGTTAAGTGCCAAAACCATATTAAGAGATTCACAATCTGCTGTTTGAGACTCTATATGATCTAACGATTGTTGAACTTTAGCAGAAAAACGAGATTTGTCGCCAATTATTGTTACTCGCACCCCTTGTTTTTTAAGTTCGGGAGTTTCGTTGGATATACTATGGCACATTAGCTCCATCAGAGCATCTACCTCTGCCAATGGTCGACCCCAATTTTCGGTCGAAAAAGCGTAGAGTGTAATATACTTTACACCTCTTTTGATCGCCGCGCGAATTGCTCTTCGCACCGACTCAACGCCTTGGATGTGTCCTTCAACACGCTCTTTGCCTCTGAGTTGAGCCCAGCGACCATTGCCATCCATTATGATAGCTATATGTTGTGGTATCTTTTTCACTTCATTCATAAGCGACAAAAGTAATAATTATCCATGGAAATTACTAAATTTTTATACATTATTTGTCCTATTTATAGACCAACAATCAATAATTATCGATTATTCCCGAATGTCTACCCCCCACATCATCTTATCGCGCAGGGTTTCGTAGAATGATGTTTTGTGTGGAAGAGCCAAGTAAAACCCTCTTTCGTTGCGCGATAGAGTAACATGAGCGCCTTGACCTATTGGATATGTATGGCTGTCGACCGACACAAAAGCATCGCCTTCGCGCATGCGGATAGTTAAATCTATGCGGTTATTGTCGGGCACCACAAGTGGGCGCATAGTGAGATTGTGAGGAGCCAATGGAGAGATCACCCAACATGCACATCCAGGAGCTACGACTGGACCCCCTGCACTCAACGAATAGGCGGTCGATCCCGTTGGTGTAGATACAATTACCCCATCGCCATAATATGTCGACACCAATTCACCCTCGACAAAAGTGTCTACCGAGATCATCGAAGCTCCCTGCCTTTGTACCGAAAATTCGTTGGCGGCAAATAGTGGATTACCTTCATTGAAGCTACCCTCAACCTTGAGCAGTTGTCTATGTTCGGTGCGTAAAGTCCCACTCTCGACCGCCGAAAATAGCTCTTCGATGCCACTTCTCGACACGCTGGTCAAAAAACCCAATCGTCCAGAGTTTATCCCCGCCACAACTACTGGCTCTCCGCCCAATCGTTGCACCCCTTCGAGCAGAGTTCCATCGCCTCCGTAACACACCATCATCGCCTCTGAATGTTGATTACCAACTCTTTGACCATATGTTTTTTCGGGCGATATAACGACACCCGTCAACTCCTCTAATATTGGTGCAAACTCCTCATTGACACAATAATCATAGCCCCTCTTTTCGATCAAAGAGAGCATTAATCGCAAATCATCTGCTGAATGAGCAATGCGCGGACGAGAAAAAATTATTATTTTCATCAAATATCCCTAAATTTTAGTAACTTTACAACGCAAATATAACTAATTAATTGGTGTAAAATAATAATTCGCATGACTAATTTAAGTGTAAATATCAATAAGATCGCCGTAGTGCGCAATTCTCGTGGCGGAAATATGCCAAATGTAACACAAGCAGCTCTCGACATCGAGGGTTTTGGAGCCTATGGAATCACTGTTCACCCACGCCCCGACGCTCGTCACATTCGCTATTCAGATGTCTATGAGCTCAAAGAGGTGTTGTCAACGGAGCTAAACATAGAGGGTAATCCCAACGAAAGTTTTACAGATATGGTGTTGGATGTTATCCCTGCACAGGTCACTTTGGTGCCCGATGCTGAGGATGCAATCACTTCGAATGCAGGGTGGGACACAATCCGCAACCGTCAATTTTTAACCGATATTATCGCTCGCTTCAAGGCAAAGGGAATCCGCACTTCAATCTTTGTTGATCCTGTGATCGAGATGGTTAAGGGAGCTAAGGAGTGCGGAGCAGACCGCGTGGAGTTCTACACCGAAGCATACGCTAGTGGCTACCCTACCGACCCCGAAGCAGCTGTTGCGCCATATCGCGAAGCGGCAGCTGTAGCTCACGAAATAGGACTTGGAATCAACGCAGGTCACGACCTTAGCCTCGAAAATTTGAAGTTCTTTGTGGAGCAAATCCCATATGTCGACGAGGTGTCGATTGGTCACGCTCTTGTTTGCGATGCACTCTATATGGGTCTCGAAAACACGGTAGGGCTATATCTTCGCGAATTGCAAACAAAGTAAAGCGAATAGATGATTTTAAAGGATAATCGAGAACATTTAAGCCTTCCGATCTTTGGTCGCATAGGTCGACTTGCCGACGAAATGGGTGTTGATGCCTATGTCGTGGGTGGATATGTTCGTGACTTCTATTTGGGGAGACCTTGTACCGATATAGATGTTGTGGTGATTGGTAGTGGCGTGGAGCTTGCTGAGGCTTTGGGTCGAGAGCTCAAAACTAAGGTTTCGATATTTAAAAGATTTGGAACAGCAATGTTGCGTGCCGATGGCTTGGAGGTCGAATTTGTGGGGGCTCGCAAGGAGTCATACACCCCCGATTCACGCAAACCGAGTGTCGAGAGTGGCACGTTGGATGACGATCAGCGTCGTCGCGACTTTACAATCAACGCTATGGCGTGGAGCCTAAACTCCGCGACATTTGGCGAATTGATGGATCCATTCGAGGGGATCTTCGATATGGATGATTGTATAATCCGTACCCCCTGTGATCCAGACATCACTTTTTCGGATGACCCATTGCGCATGATGCGCGCTGTGAGATTTGCCACACAACTAGGGTTCGATATAGATGATGAGACATTCGAGGCTATCCGTCGCAATCGTGCACGCATAGAGATTGTATCGCAGGAGCGTATCATCACCGAACTCAACAAAATAGTCCTCTCGCCACTCCCCTCGATGGGTTTCCAGTTGTTGGAGTCAGCAGGGCTTTTGAAGCTGATATTTCCCGAGATGCACAAGCTATGTGGCGTTGAAAAGGTTGGTAAACATGCCCATAAAGATAACTTCAAACACACCCTCACGGTGTTGGATAATGTCGCTAAGAAGAGTACAGATTTGTGGCTTAGATGGGCGGCTGTCTTGCACGACATCGCCAAACCTGCCACCAAGGCGTATGACGCTCGTGTTGGGTGGACATTCCACGGGCATGAGGTTTTGGGATCGAAATGGGTGCCTCATATCTTTCGCCGACTAAAGCTCCCTTTGGGTGAGCAGATGAAGTTTGTGCAGAAGTTGGTATTTTTGCATCTTCGCCCAATTTCGCTCACCGAAGAGATTGTAACCGATTCTGCTGTAAGACGTTTGCTTTTCGAGGCGGGGGATGATGTCGAAGCTCTTATGACTCTTTGCGAGGCGGATATAACATCGGGAATTGATTCAAAGGTGAAGCGATATATGGCGAACTTCGAGAAGGTGCGCGCCAAGATGATTGATTTGGAGGAGCGAGATCGTGTGCGTAATTTCCAACCTCCAATTTCGGGAGATCTCATAATGACAACCTACAATATCGCTCCATGTTCGATGATTGGCGAGATTAAGGAGATTATCAAAAATGCCATTCTCGATGGCAAGATCCCCAACGACTACGATGCCGCCTATGCCCTAATGGAGGAGTTGGCGGAGCAAAGAGGATTAAAAAATAACTAGAAAAAATAGCCTATCCGAAGATGATTACCGCCCAAGAGCTAAATATTTTGATGCAAGAGAGCACACGAGACTCTATCGAGCGCAATATCGACCGTACGCCGACCGATATTGCACTCGATCGGAGGGTCGAAAATAGCGCTTTGGTGGCAACTCAGGTGAAGTATCTGCAACGAGCTAAAAGCAAATTGCCCAGTTATTTCGAGGCGCGATGTATAATCCCATCGCTGGCATTTGAACAATCATCGAGTGAAGCGACAGCCTCGACCAAAACAATATCGGGAGAGTCGCTTTTGGAGCTAACATGCGGACTTGGAGTCGATACCTTTCACCTATCTAAACGCTTCGATAGGGTTACAACAATCGAACGCAACGAGATATTGGCGGAAGTAGCACGCGAGAATTTTCGTAGGTTGGGAGCATCGAATGTTGAGGTTATAACAGCTTCGTCCGAAGATTTTTTGGCAAATTGCAACCAAAGTTTCGATTGGATATATGCTGACCCCGATAGACGTAGCGACGAGGGGCGCAAACTCGTTAGGCTGGAGGATTGTTCGCCCAATATGTTGTCTATAAAAGAGCGTCTAAATCAAATTTCGAGAATCGGCACAATGATAAAATGTTCACCTATATTTGATGTAGATGAAGCATTTAGATTGTACGAGGGGGCAGATGTCGAGGTGGTTTCACTGCATGACGAATGCAAAGAGGTGGTTATAATCGCTCGCAAAAATAGCTCCACCCAACATATAATCGTAACCCCAATCCAACACGCCATATCGACCCTTATAAATTGTGAACAATTGATATTCATCCGCTCCGAAATAGACAACATCCCATCACGCGAACCATTTATCCCAGAGCAATATAAATGGCTCATAATCCCCGATGTGTCGCTCCAAAAGAGCCGAACAGCGGTGCATGCTCTGCGAGGAGTGGCAGATATTTGGAGCAACAACGGCTTTGGGTTCTCTTCGCAAAAACCAACTTCCAAATATGGCAGAGTATTCGAGATTGACGAGGTCACCGACTTTCGCCCCAAGGAGCTAAACAAGAGGTTGGCTAAAAGAGGTGTCGAGATCCTAAAACGTGATTTCGAGATCCCACAAAATCAAATTACGAAGCAACTGAAACTAAAATCGGGAGCGGAGATCCAATTAGCCCTCACAACAATCGAGGGGAGAAACTTAGCGATATTTTTGAAACGATGAGACGAGTTATAATCATAGGTAGCGGAGGGGTTGCCGAGGCTTTGGTTAAGGGGGTTGCTGAGTGCGAGACGTTGCAACTCGTGCAGATCTTTGGGCGCAATTCGTTGCGTGTAGAGTATCTATCAAATATTGCAAATTGTTCGATATTTGCAGATCTACAATCAGCAGATATATACATAGTTGCTGTGAGCGATAGAGCGATAAAAGAGCTGACCAAATCGCTCCAATTCCCCGAAGATTCGATTGTTGCTCACACGGCAGGAAGTGTTACGATGGATGATATTGCACACAAAAATAGAGGTGTTCTATATCCACTTCAAAGTTTTACTCCAGGGCGAAATATTAACCTAAAGGAGGTGCCTTTTTTTGTGGAGGGATCATCTCCCGAAGTGGAGCGAGAGATCGAAACGATAGCCTATGCTCTATCCCAAAATGTTATGCGCATGAATTCCGAAGGGCGCAAAACCCTTCACTTATGCGGAGTTTTTGCCAGTAACTTTACAAATGCTATATATGCTTCGACAGCTGATATAGCACAAAGGGCTGATATTCCATTCGACCTACTAAAACCCTTAATACGTGAGACTTGCGATAAAGCACTCTCCACGAACAACCCTCGTACGATGCAAACAGGTCCAGCGGTGAGAGGCGATATTTCGACTCAACAACGCCATCTAAATATGCTTGCGGAGGATCAAAGATTACAAGATATATATAAAATTTTAACAAAACAGATATGGGAAACTTCAAAGAAGATGTAGCACGATGCGAGGCGTTGATCCTCGACGTGGATGGTGTGATGACAGATGGAGGAATCATGCCCTTGACAAATGGCGATTTCAATCGCACCTACAACGCTAAGGATGGTTATGCCATCGCCTACTCAATTCAAATGGGGTTGAAGGTGTGCGTAATCTCGGGCGGACGCGGCGAAAATCTCCGTTATAGATTAGATATGCTCGGTATCAAACATATCTATTTGGATTGCATGGACAAGATCGCTGCAATCAATGACTTCCTCACAAAAGAGGGTATTGCACCCGAAAATGCAATGTATATGGGCGACGACATTCCAGATTTGGAGTGCATGCGCTTAGTCGGAATCCCCACAGCGCCTGCCGATGCGGTGATGGAGGTTATCGAAGCAGCAAGATATGTTTCGGAGTTTGCTGGAGGACGTGGTTGTGTGAGAGATGTGATCGAGCAAATCATGCGCGCCAAAGGTTTGTGGGCGGTGCACACAAATGGCGTTACAAGCATGGATAAAGTAGCTTCTAGGTAGGTAGTTCTATGAAACCCACATGACCTTCAGTCACCCAGAATGATGAAAATGACCTACGATGTATTATCTTTGTGTATTCACACACACATTATTATCTATGGGGTCAATATCATTCGATCAAGTA
>JBCQUZ010000057.1:0-13403 GCA_047173645.1 Rikenellaceae bacterium | reverse complement strand
ACTACTTGATCGAATGATATTGACCCCATAGATAATAATGTGTGTGTGAATACACAAAGATAATACATCGTAGGTCATTTTCATCATTCTGGGTGACTGAAGGTCATGTGGGTTTCATAATCTTTTTTGTACTGGTTTTATATGCACAAAATTATGAACAAACCATAAAATAGACAAAAATATTGATAAAACTTGGTGCCACTTCTTGAATTGGCACTAATTATTGTGAATCATCATCAGACTCCTCAATCTGCTGTTTGCGATATTGCAGAGGGGTTAATCCTGTTTTTTGTTTAAATATTCGATAGAATGATGTCTTTGAGTTGAAACCACATCTCTCTCCTAGTGTAGGGAGAATATAGGAGGTGGCATCCTTCTCTAGTAAGAGTTTCTTAACATCCTCAATACGATACTCATTTATGAAATCCGAAAAGCTTATTTCGAGATAGTTATTTAACAGATAGGAGATATCTTTGGCTGAGATGCCTGTTGCGCCGGAGAGATCCTGTAATTTATATTTTGGGTTTTTATAGTCACCACTGCTCTCTAAATTTGAGCGTAGAAGAGCTATGATTTGTTGCGAATGCTCACTATCAACATCACGTTTTACTGCAGTGGTATTCTCTTGTTTTGCGCGTTGTCGATTACGTTTAACAACACCGAAGAGTAGATATAGTAATGGCAGAAGCACAACTATTCCAATCAGTGTAATAACGCCTCTACTTAACTTAACCCTCAGCTCTCCGATATATATAGGTTCGCTCCACTCGTGCCTATGGTCATCTGCAATTTTAATATAGATTTTGTGACGACCTATCGACATATCTGCACTACTCAATTTAAAGGTATTACTCGATGAGTAGTACCATTGGTCACCCCCTATGCTTATGGCATACATTCCACCAAAGGCTCGACTAAATAGGGGCTCGATTAGCTCCACTTCGATATTTTCTCCACGATACACCTCGAAACTATAGATCGGCTGTGTGATCTGTGTAGAGTCACTCTTGGGCGTAATCATAGGCTCTACTGCCCGTTCATCACCATCTATTTTGAGTTGTGAGATAGCGATTTTTGTAGCGTTAACGCTTCGTGGTGCAAGCTGTGTAGAGAGAGAAAAAAGCCCATCTTCACTTCCTAAAAATATACGATCTTCATACTCCACTATAGCATTTGGACAGATAGAGGTAGATGAAAGGCCACTCTTTTGAGCAAAGTTCATCACCTCTTTACTCTTTGTGTTGTAGCTATATAGCCCTTTGGTTGTTGCAATCCATAGACCGTCGCTATCATGCTGTTCTAGGACTCCCGATATACGGCTCTTCTGCGAGAACGTAAAGTCGATTATCTCCACCTCGAATGTGTTGGGATCTATTTTTAGCAATTCGGTATAATCTCTATCAATATATATATCGCCACGACTGCCGACAGAGATCGTATTACTGCGAAAGTCGTTTGGCACTCCACTGAGCTGCATGCTGCGCACCTCCTCTTTGGAAATGTCAAATATTGCAACCCCTTCGGATGAACCAACGTAGAATATCCCCCTCGATGGGTCATACCCATAAGCGTATAGTTGTGATGATGGCAACGCACTATTAAGGTGAGTCCACTGGCTAACTCCCATGCCCTCGGAGTAGCGATATAGACCATTGAGAGTGAAGAGGTAGAGGGCATTGTCAATGAACTCTATGCCATAGACTGACTCATTATCTAAAGCTCTGTTCAATTCAGCATCTATGTTAAACGGAATGGGCTTACCTTGCTTTTCGTCGAATAGAAAAACACCTCCGCCAAATGTTCCAACCAAGTATAAATCACCCGCATATGGGTAAATTGTTAATATAATATCCGACTTAATTATTGGGTATTCTGCACTTTTAAAGTGATCTACATCGCCATCTATCCAATGCAATAGACCATCCCTTGACCCTATTATATATCTACTATTCGATACAATTGCCATAGAGCGAGCTCCATAACCAGATATTCCCTCTGTCTGAGATATGAGATTTCGGGTAGGCTGCAAAAAGTAGACTCCATTTGAGTAGCTCCCAAGCCACAAAATCCCTTGCTTATCGAGTAGTACGGACTTTATTGAGTTGGAGGTTATCTTCTGCGTTACAGTGTTAATTCTATGCTCTATTCTTTGTTGCTGAGTATTATAGACAATTACTCCATCACCATCGGTTGCACAAAAGAGCTTTGATCTATCTTCATTATAATGTAGCGATCGAATAATAGTGCTCTCGATATTGGGCAGTTGTTCAATCTGCGAAGTGGCGATGTCGTAACATAACAGCGAGTGAGGCTCCTTACTATCTTTACTTATGTATATTCTCTGCTCACCAAGTGCCATATCCGAAAAGCTATCACTTTGCGCGGAGTGTAGTGTCTCAATATCACCAGATGTAGTTATTGAGTATAGGGCTGAGGTTGTCAACAGGTATATTGTGCCATTCGTATGTCGCAGAGCATTCAGCACTCTCTCACCTTGCAGAAGGGGAGTCTCCTTTCCACTCTTTGTGTTAAGTATAACCAAACCATCGCTCCTCCCTATAAGAGTATAATCGCCCACTCTCAAAGCACAAAGAGTCGCCATATCACAACTGTAACTTAGGGTGAAAGAGTTGTGATTTTTGTCGAGCGTATATAACCCAATATCTGTTGCTAGTATCACAGAATTGAGCGAGTCGCCTACCACTCTATTGACTCTAACTTTTGCAGCATTACCCTCTTTATCCTTCAAGGTAATAGGATGCATCCTCTCCCCATCAAATAGTGCGACACCTTCAGCGTTACCTATCCACACCCCACCGCTCGAGGCACGATATATTGAGGTTATATAGTCACTTTGCAGCTCCTCTTTTGAGGTTATGTGTAGACACTCTCCTTCGGTTTGAGAGACTCCTCTCAAACTAATAGTTAATAGTAGTAGTAGTAATAGGTTTCTAAACACACCAAAAAAATGATTGTCACTAAATTTTACAACACAAAAATAGAAAAAATTAGTGACAATCAAACCATAATTAACATTAATAATCTAGCCTTACATTGGCAGCGAGTAGCCTCGTGCGTAGTTTTGCATACTCCACATCGCGCAGCTTGATGCCCTCCTCTATGGCTAATGCAGCGAGTGTACCAGCCCCCTGACCGACAGCCATAGCTATGGGGGTTAAACGGATTGCAGCACTGGCGTGGTGGTCGGCTCCGATAACTCTACCCACAAGAAGAAGGTTTTTGCACTCGTTGACGAGTGTGCTACGAAGCGGAATCGAATATATACCCTTGCCTTCGAGCTGTGTGGTAGCGGTATCGCCACCATCGGGCGAGTGAATGTCGATAGGGTAGCCACCAAGTGCTATGCGATCCTCAAACGCTGTTCCCTTTATCAAGTCCTCGGCTCCCAATTCAAATGCGGCCTTTGGGTGGCGCGATTCACGGATGCCGATATGGGCAGGGGTGCCTATGAGAGTTGCATTCTCGAACCCTTGAGCATACTTTTTAAGGAACTTAAATAGCTCCCAACACTGCTTACGGCCTATTGTCTCGGCACGCGACAGGTCGAAACCATCAGTGGGGTTGAGATCCAACACGCGCGAGGTGTTGAAGATATAGACCCCTGGGGTGTTGGTCTCGAAAAAGAGGATATTGTTGCGCGGAATAGAGATCTCCCCCTCCTCCTTAGCCTTTTGCCACAGGTCGTAAAATCCCCACATCGAGACGCGCGAAGATTTAGTGAGGATCTCAGCCCCCTGCTCCGCACGCTCGCCATCGACAAACTGATCCCAATTTTGGGCAATATACTCTTTGAGTCGTTGGCTATCTACCCCTCCGACCTTAAGGTTCATGGTCATGGGTTGGGTTTTGTTATCCTCCTCGCGCCCTAAAGTATACTCCACGCCACACCTCTCGACCAACTCGCCATCTCCCGAAGCGTCGACAAATATTTCGGCCTCCACTCTCTGCACGCCACATCTGTTATGGATCGTAAGGGCGGTAATCTTGCCCGACTGCGCATCTAGCTCTGCGTCGATAAGGCGTGTGTGATACAGAATATCTACCCCTGCCTCGATCAACATCTCCTCTAAGGCGATCTTCATCCCCTCGCTGTCGAATGGGGTCACCGTGGAGCAGTAGCCCGTGGTATCGAAGATATGGCCTGTGCTAGCCCCCATCTCGACCATGCGGTCAACCATCTCTTGTGCTGACCCGAAGATCACCTGCTCAGCATCGCGATTATGGAAGCTCATCATCGGTCCCACACCCATCATTGTGAGCGCACCGCCCAAAAATCCAAATTGCTCAATGAGGAGCACCTTTGCCCCTCCGCGTGCTGCGGCAAGCGCTGTGTGAGATCCCGAAGGGCCTCCACCAACCACTACGACATTATATTTTTGTAAAGATTTCATAACGTTCTACTTTTTTCTAATGAAATAGTGGTCAAACAGCGCAATGCCCATCACAATAATAGCCCCCATCGGGTACCACCAAAATGAACTTACACCCACTGTGTTGAGCCACAAAATAAATGATACCGAACATATCGAGCCGACCAATATAGCCCCGAAGCGCCCCTTGCGCATGAGTGATAGGAATGCTATACCGATCAAAATTCCATATACATATCCTGGCATCTTAAAGCCCAGCGACAACAACCCCTGCGACTGCGACATACTAAACAAACAGCCCAAAAGAGCGAGGATAACACCCCAAACAATAATAGCTACCTTCGATATGCGCACCACCTTTTTGTCATCCATCTCCTTCATTTTGGGGAACAGAAGTGGCCCCACGCCCATCACCGTTGTCTGCGAGAGTGCCGCCAAAGCTGAGTCCAACGTAGAGATTCCTGCGGCAAACATCGCCGCGATAATTAGTCCAGACACTCCATCGGGCAACTGCGTCATCACGAAGTATGGGAAGATCTTGTCGGGCTCGCTGATAACTGCCTCGGCCATCTCGGGGCCGAGAGGATTGATATGGTAGAAAGCCACGAGTGCCAAACCGACCAACAACATAATCCAAGTCGTTGAGGCTCCAATAGCCGAAAAAGCTACCGCCTTGCGTGCCTCCTTAATATCCTTACAGCACAAAGCTCGTTGGGTTGTCACTTGGTCTATAGCGTCCGAACCAAACTCAAAGAATGACGATCCGAGGATTCCGACCCACAGGGTATATGTTTTGGTGGGATCCATCGACAGATCCAAAAGTACTAACTTAGCCTTGGCATCGGCAATAGCTATAATCTCGCCAAAGCCCCCGGGGATTCCATCCACCGCAAAGTAGAGGGCAAAGAGCGCACCTGCGATGAAGATCACAAATTGGATCACATCGGTCCACACAACAGTCGCGATACCTCCGATGTAGGACCACGCCACAGCAAATGCCGCCACAATAGCGATACATGTGATCGAATCCAGCCCCGTGATTACGCTCAACACCAACCCCGTGCCGACCAATCTGACACCTTGGCTGAGGGTAGCGCCCAACAAAAAGAAGAGGCGCGAGAGTTGACTCACATTCTTTCCCAAACGGTTCTGGATAAAGTCATAGGGGCTGTATATATTCTCTTGGTAATACTCCTTGAGTAGCACAAATACAAAGAGCAGATTTCCGATAATAAAACCTATGGTCATCTGTATGTAGCTCAAATCTCCTGTTGCGGAGAATACAAACGCTGGCACGGCGATAAATGTAGCGACACTTGTTTTGGTCGCTATGAGTGACAGTGACACCGCCCACCATGGCAAGTTGCGTCCGCCCCTAAAGAAGTCATCGACACCTTTGCCGCTACCTGTGATCTTCTCGCCTATGTATGTTGTGCCAAAGAGCATCACAGCGAGTATAATCCAGTTGAGCACCGAGAAGCGAGTCTCCTCGCCTCCGCTGTTGGCAAAGAGCAGCGTGGGCAGAAGCATCATTGGCAGTGCTATGAGGAGCACGGTTAGAAATTTATTTTTCATTATTTGGTTGAGTTAGATAGGTCTAGTTATTGGTTTGGTTTATTGGTTTAGTTTATTGGTTTAGTTTTTGGTTTAGGTACGATGGGTAGTTTTGGCCCGTAACTGTTCCAGCGCCACTCGCTCCGCTTCCCTTGGTTATCGAGTCGCCAAAGCAGACGATCTTTTTGTAGCGAGATTGGAGGTTATTCGTCTCGATAAACGCCCAAATGATCTCGCCCATGAGTTGATACCCAGCCGCTGTGGGGTGTACACCATCCTTCACGCGGCTATTCTTCTCGTTGCGGATATATATATCCTCGTTGTGTCGGGGCAGACCGCGCGACGTGAACTCACCATACAGATCGACAAAGAGGCAATCAAACCTCAGGGACAACTCCTGCACAATATCTCGCGTCGAGGCCATCACCTCGTCGGGATGACCTGCATATTTACTATTGTCGTGGCGCTCAAATAGATACTCGCTATCGGCTGGTATGGGAGAGATCAACATCACCTGCGCCCCTGTGGCTTTGATCTTCTCGATCAGCGTGGTTAGGTTCTTTTCGTAGTCACCATAAGAGACCACCTTGCGCGAATTTAACATATCGTTGGTACCAACCATCACAACCACAAGGTCGGGGTTCAGAGACAATACATCGCCATCGATGCGCGAGAGCAAATTGCCCGATGTGTTACCAGCCACTCCGCGGTTATAGACCTCCACTTTGGCCTCTTGGTGAGTCGCTTGGTTGTTTACACCATTGTCCTCCAACACCTCACCATCGGTAAATAGGCGGTTGTCGGCACTGTTGGTTGCAAAGATCGTCGGCATACCAGTCTCATTTATGAGGGTCACATTCGTTGCCATAGCAAATTTTGAAGGGTCGGCTTCGGGCTCGCGAAAGATATGGACATCTGCCCAAAAAGACTCTCCAAAGATAATCGGCAGAGGTGTCTCCCTCGCCTCTGAGTTGTAGTTGGTGAGTTTGATGTAGTGGTTCTGACCATTGATCTCCGCGAGGCGCGTCACTTTGTAGCTACTCTCTGTGGGCATCAACTCCAACTCCACATAACAATCCCTAACATTTGTGCGCTGAAAGGTCAACAACGGACCATACTTTGCATCTCCGCGACTGTCGATTATCACGCCTGTCGATCCGATCGAATACCCCTTCTCCTGACACTCGATTGCCGTGCAACCCTTTATCACAGTTGGGGGGATATGGGCACTCAGGTCTACACCCGAACGCATATTTTTAATCGTTGTATTTACGACCGTCACTCCTTGGGTTCTGCGCCCCACAAAACTGCCATATTCATATGTGCGTATTCCATCCTCCGAAAGGGCTATCATGCGATTGGGCTCAATGTAGCCCGGAGGGTAGATCGTCTTGAACCCACTCTCGAAAGCAGCACCCTCTTTGTCCTTCAACATCTCGTCCGTAGAGCGCATCTCGCCCTCCACATAACACCCCTCGATGTAGGTGTTGACAGCTCCCTGCATCACAATTCCGTGGCCATAGGCGCGTGTTATAACTCTACAGTTTAGGAGTTTGGTATCTTTTCCCGAAACCAATAACGATGAGTGTTTGTGTAGGTCGACCAACCCCGTAGGCTTTCCTTTACCCAAAAGGTGACCATATCCATAGGGTGAGGAGCCCTTGATAAAGAGATCCACCCCATCCAAGGTGTTGTCATCACCCATCACATGTGCCATGATAGCGCTCGTTTTGGGGGCGGTGTCACCCTCGTCGCGAAGCGAAAGCCCCCTTATGAGGTTGTTATTTCCCGAGATGTGCATCTCCAAAGCGTGTCCTGTCGTAAGCGTCGCATGTAGATCTCCGCTCAACGTCACTACAACCCCTTCGAGATTATAGGTGCTATTATTGCCCGAGAAGTGTAGATAGGTGGTGATCGGATAATCCTTACCCACTTGATCCTCCTTGGCTGATGTCGCGCTATACTTCTTCAACACAACACGTTGCGCCATCTTCGGGTCGTCGATTATGTACTCCCCCGCCTTCATCGTCACATTGACGTTATCGCGCTGAGCATAGTCGATCAGCTCCTCGATGGTCGAGATCGTTACACTCTTCTGAGCAGCATAGCTACCCATTGTCAATAATAGCACTAACAATAGTGAGCATCCTAAAATTAAACTCCGTCTCATATGAGTGGTTATTTTTTAAGTTTTATGTACTCCACAATATTATCCTTGCCGAGATCCTCTGCAACAACACCATTTGTCTGCACTCTATTCTCACCGCTTAACGTCTTGAACACAATAGGCATACCTGTCTCATTAACAAGAGTCATATTGTATGCTCCCGAGAACTCCGCAGGGTCATTATCTGGGAAACGGAAAGTGTGAACATCCGACCAGAAAGACTCTCCAAAGACTATAGGAAGCAGTGATTTGCGCCCCTTTGAGTATGCATTTTTCAACTTGATGATGTGGCCCTTACCGTTGATCTCCGCTAGGCGAGTGACTTTATACGAACTCTCTGCGGGGATTAACTCCAACTCGACATAGCAGTTCTCTACATTATTGCGCTGGAAAGTTAAGAGTGGACCATACTTAGCATCACCACGACTATTGGTAATCACAGCCTGCGAACCTATAGCATACCCCTTCTCTTGACACTCAATCATTGTACACCCAGTAACAATAGTTGGTGGGATGTGAACTCCAAGATCTATTCCCGAACGCATATTCTTCACCGTACAGTTTACCACTGTGACCCCCTCTGTCGAGCGACCCACAAACCCTCCATAGGGATATGTACGGATTCCATCCTCCGAGAGTGCCATCATGCGGTTGGGCTCAAAAACCCCGGGAGGGTATATAGATTTAAATCCAGAGTCGTATGCAACACCCGAGGTTTCGGCAAGCATCTCGTCTGTAGTACGCATCTTACCCTCGACATAACAATTTTCGAGATATGTATTAACAGCACCCTGCATAAATATACCATGACCATAGGCACGTGTTATAACCGTGCAATTCAATAATTTAGTATTTCGTCCCGAAATCAACATCGATGAACGTTTATGTAGCGGAGCAAAACCCGAAGGGTAACCCTTACCCAACAAGTGGCCATAGCCATAAGGGTCCGAACCCTCAACATATAGTCTCACCCCATTCAAGGTATTATTATCACCCATGACGTGCGCCATCACAGCATCTGTTCCCGTAGTGGCTACTGTGCTCTTATCCTCAATAGCCAGACCATTGATAACATTGTTGTTTCCCGATACGAAGAGGTCAAATCCAGTAGAAGTCGTAGTTTTAGCACGTGGCTCACCACCCAGCTTAACTACAACACCATCGAGGTTGTAGATGCTGTTATTGCCCGAAAAGTGCAACATAGTAGATACCTTCCTTTTGGTCGGCTCCTGCGCCTCACCCGAAGACCCTGTTGCCTTGTAGCTATTTATCTCCAGCACTTTGCTCATCTTGGGGTCGTCAATGTGATACTCGCCACTCTTCATTGTGATATTTACATTATCGCGCTGAGCATAGTCGATCAACTCCTCTATTGTCGAGATATTTACACTCTTCTGACCTGCATAACTATATACGGTAGATAAGGTTACGACAAGTAGCGTCACTACCCAAATTAAATTATTTTTCATTGAGTTAAGAGGTTATCGAGTTTCATTAATTTTCTTTAGCTTCAAAAGTGCGTCGAGGTAATAGTAATCACCATAAACAATCGGCACATCAATCTCCCAACCTTTGGGGTGGTGACCTGTCGAACGTGTCAAGATAGCGTCGTTCCTATCGCCCGACACATACTCGGGTGTTGAGATAGCTGCCAACAACTTCACAGCGCTATTGTAATACATCTCCGCCATCTCTCTATCCTCTAGGAGTTGATACAGCTCCAACATTCCCGAAGCTGCCACCGCTGCCGCCGAAGCATCCTTGGCTGCATCTGGGATATTCGGAGCATCGAAATCCCAATATGGAACTCCATCCTCGGGCAGGCGATTCATAAAGTGGTCCGCAAGCTTCATAGATGTAGCCAAGAAGTCCTTGCGCCCCACCTCGCGGTAGCAAATAGCAAAACCGTAGATTCCCCACGCCTGTCCACGTGCCCACATAGACTCATCTGCGTAACCTTGGTGAGCTACACCACGCAAGAACTCTCCCTCGTATGTAAATGACCCTAAGTGATATACCGCACTATCTGGGCGAACCAAATATTTTTGTGTTGTCTCAGCGTGTCTAATTGCGATGTTCTCCAACTTCTCCTTATCTCCACCATTCTTAGCTGCCCAGAACAACAACTCAAGGTTCATCATATTATCAACGATTGTGTTGTGCTCATACTCAGGCTTAAATGGCCATGAGTGTATTGATCCCACTTTAGGGCGGTAGAGCGTAGATAGAGTATCCGCCGCTGCCAATATAACCTCTTTGTATTGAGGGTTACCAGTTAGACGATAACCGTTAACAAAACTCGGATACACAATAAAACCGATGTCGTGGTCACGTGGTTCACGCTTGCCAATATTAGCAATAGGTGCGGTGAATGCCTCTGCTCTCTCTCGTAGATGCTCATTACCCGAATACTCGTATGCCAACCATAATACTCCTGGATAGAATCCGCTAGTCCAGTCATCAACCGAGACAAGTGTCCAACCTGTTTGACCATGATCTATGTAACGAGGGTAGAGATCTGTTTGAGTTAAGTTGTCACATGTTTTAGCGACTTTATCCGCTCCAATTTTTAGAAATTTGTCAGCCGAAAAGCTCTCTTGGCTCTCTACTGAACACGCAATTTGCGAAATCGCAACAAGCGCAATTATTGCCTTGTTAAAGTAGTTCATCTTAAGTATTATTTAATAGTTTAGTTATTTTTGATACTGGGGAGGTGTGTGTTTATTCACAATGCAAAATTAAACGATATATATATCACTACCGAATCAAAATATAATAAACTTATCCCAAATTCGGAATTTGGGATTGTTTAATGGCTGGATTTTGCATTTCCGGTAGTGCATCAACTATAGTTGTACAAGAAAACCTGTTAAGCAAACAACTGTAAAGATAGAACGGACAAGAGATATTTATTAAAACTTTTGCAACAAGAAGCATCTGTTTTATATAAAATAGCTATATTTGCATCACACAAGTCGTTTGTCGATTTCGATGCAGAATAGCGCAGAACAATTCCTCTCGCTCGTTTCTAAATCGTTGCCTATTTTTCAAGTTGCGCTTGCAACTATTTGGTTTTAAGCCACTTTCATTTTGTCGTATCTCTTAAAGGACTTTTTCAGTGCCCTCTAGTTATTATCGCCTGCTCTCAGTGGAGGAATAGCCGTATTTTGCTTGAATGCTCGCCTAAAGTTGAGTATGAGAAAAGCTTCCTCGCATCTGAAATCATTGATAGAGAGGGATTATGATTGTTGATACGGTGCGAAAGATAGGTTCTGTTTGTGCTGATATGATTTCCCAAGTCGGAGAACACCACCATACGATGATGCATAATAAAATAGCATCGAGGTCAATATGGTTGTTGAGATGTAATAGAGAGTATCGCCCAACCGCTACGACTCAATTGAAAATAAGAAATACAGTATGCTAATTGTATAGGTCATAGCAATGAATACCTAAGTTATTATTAAAACAACCCCTATTAAAACCTCTCTTCGTGTCATCTGTATAAAAATATTTAGGAGTGGTTAGTTAGTAAACCCTCCACGATGTGTCGTCTGTCTCTCTTTGCCACCTCTCTAAAGCCTCTCTGTGTCGCGCAAGCTCTGCGGAGTATCGAGGATTATTTACGAGATTATTTTGCTCTCCAGCATCCTTTTTTATATCGAAAAGCTGCTCTCTATTTTCGCCTCTGTCGTAGACTATATACTTGAATCTGTCGGAACGAACCATCCTACCCTCTAATCCAAAATCTTGAGTTCCAGTAGCAAAAACCGTCTCTGCGAAGATATATTCGCGATCAATTTCCGCTTTATGGTTCTGTGCCACATGCCAAAGCGACTCTCCGCGATATAATCCGCTCTGCGAAGCTCCTGCAATATCGACAATTGTCATCGGCACATCCAACGACATCGAGACCAACTCCTTCGATCTCTTTGCTTGTGCAACGCGCTGCGATTCAAAAGAGGAGATAATTGTCGGAACCTTAACCGATTGATCGTACAAAACCTGCTTTTGATTCCATCTATGACGTGCCACACCCTCTCCATGGTCGCTCACAAAGATAACAATAGTTTCGCGTTTTGCATCATTTTCAATTGCATTTAATACCTGCCCAATTTCACGATCTACCTTTTCGATTAAACGATAGTAGCCCCACAGGTACTCTCGCCACTGATCCTCACCCCACTCGATCGTTGGATACTGCTTTGCCGACAGCTTTTGAACCTCCCTAATTTTGGATGGCTCATCGTGGGGTATGGCGTAGTTAGTAGGTAACTTAGGTAGCTTTGAAGGGTCGCTTGGCGTGGGTTCGATCTCACCGTTAGGTAGCTCATCGCCACGCGCTAATTCACATATATTGTGTGGATTATTGTATGACACAGTCAAGAAGTAGGGTTTGGATGAATCTGTATTTTTGATATACTCAACACTTAATGCCGTTGTTCGCTCATCATCATAACAATCCAAACCAACCATATATCCACTCTGGTCAAGATCAGCTGGCACATGCCATTTTCCGTAGTAGGCGGTGTTGTACCCTGCGGATTGCACTCGTGAGGCGAAGTAGTCGGGCTCCAACACAAGCTCCATCCCATTCTTCATAACTCCATTCTCGTGAGGGTACATCCCCGTCTGTAGGCTCGTTCGGCATGGACAACTCAGAGGTTGAGTGACGTATGAGGTCTCAAACAAGACTCCTTGTCTTGCCATCTTATCAATGGATGGCGTATTGACATATCTGTTGCCCATGCAACTCAGCCCATCGGCGGTCAACTGATCCACCATGATAAGCATGATGTTGGGCTGCTCCGCCTTTAGAGTAAGAGGAGTTGCAAGCAGGGCTAAAAGTGCCCCCTTTGAGTAGTTATTCATAGCTTTACAAACGTTTAGATTTAATAGTTATTTTACTCCCTTTGGGTGCATCCTCAACACTCCACGCGCCATTTTTTTTCTCGATTAGGACATTCGATGGTTGAGGTGACGAGATAACAATATCGCCCCACTTTAGGTAGGTGGCATTGCCAATAAATACCGAAGCGTTATCCTTGTCGATGGTCGACAATACTGCATATTTACCCACAAGGGTTGCCTCTTTGCACACTGACTCTGCATTAACATCGCTTTGAGAGAGAATGTAATCTTCGCGTCCATCTTTATGCTTCACCAATATCCCTACAAACTCCTCACTTTTAGCCTTGTCACTGAAGTACTCCACTGCCTCGATTGTCCCCTCTTCGCTCTTTGTCGAGGGCTCGAAGATCGTGACAAATGGACGACTCCACGCCTCGCCT
>JBCQUZ010000232.1:0-2043 GCA_047173645.1 Rikenellaceae bacterium | reverse complement strand
CTTATAATTAAACTATATGAAACGCATTTTATTAAATGTGGCATGGCTTACGACGCTTATCGCAGGCTGTTCACAGGTCAATGACGACAAAGTAATTTCGCTCTACTATGACGATCAGCTGCTCATTGATGCTCGCGAAGCAATCCTAAATGAAGATCCTCTGATAATGGATCACTACATCGCTCTGAAGAGTTATACGGATAGCGAATATTTAACGATGCAACCGCTATCAATAGTCGACGACAAGATCCATTTTGCTCCTAGTCGCGACCCAAGAGATTACATCTCGCTATCGCCATATTGGTGGCCAGATCCTAACGTTGAGGGTGGTGTACCATATATAAGGGATGATGGCAATCGCAATCCAGAGGTGTATGAATATCACGAACGTGAGCGAGGAGATCTATTTGGCAAAGCGGTGCAATCACTCGCCGTCATGTACTATTTAAGTCAAGATGAGAAGTATGCGGCCAAGGCTGCTGAGTTGATCAGAACTTGGTTCTTAGACCACACAAAAGGGATGAATCCAAATATGACTTATGCACAATATGTCCCTGGAATGGAGAAGATACGAGGCACGGGCATTATTGATTCTCGACGATTTATGACTGGATTGAACGCCGCTCAGATTATTGTTGATTCTGAGTCTTGGAGCGATGAAGATGAGAAAGCTCTCAAACGTTGGGCAGAGGCATTTGCATATTGGTTGGAGAATAGTGTCAATGGCGTTACGGAGGTCAACTCACCAAATAACCATGGACTTTGGTATGAGGTAATACACCAAATGGCAGTTATGTATACGGGTGACTATGACTATCTTCGCGAGATAATCATCGAGCAGCAGCTCCCACGCTTCTCACTTCAAGTTGCCGAGGATGGTTCGTTGCCACATGAGTTGGCTCGCACTTTGGGTCTGCACTACACCACATTTGCGTTGGAGGCTGTGAACCTCTCGGACATTATGGCTCAGAAGGTTGGTGTCGATGTTTGGGGATATGTCGGAGAGAATGGACGATCGATGAAGATGGCGGTCGATTATGTATTGCCATACTACGAAAATCCAGAGGAGTGGCCACATATGCAGATCAAACCTTTCACACCTAATCGAGGCGCAATCATTCTATACCACGCTGGCCAGCGACTTGATGATCAGAGATATAGCGATATGGCGATGAAGATCGGCCAAGAGGTTGGAGGAGATGGTGAGAATGTAAATAATATAGCATCAATAAACAATGTGCTCTACTACAAATTGAATAAGTAAAAAATAAACGGTTGCCATTTTGAAGTGGCAACCGTTTTTATTATTATAATCTATCTTACTTGATTATACCTATTCCCATGTTATACAACTCAGAACCCTCTGCGATCGAGAAGTCAAACGCCTCAGGATCTGTATATTGTGGCTCAATCTCCGTAAGCTCACCCTCGACAACCTTACCAGTCATTGATAGCACTCCGCCCGAGTTGTAGAAGTTACAATGAGAGACTTTAACATCCTCAAAATTAGTCTCATCCAGACGAACCGAGAAAGCTCCACGGCCACTATTAGAGAAGTTACAATCCTCGATACGTGCCCACTGAGGCCCCATCATGCGAATTGCAGATCCACGCTCGCGGTTACAACTATCCTCGAAGTTACATCCACGAATCACAACAAATGGCCCAGCCGTCGACTCGTCGCTTCCACCTCGATAGATATTGATCGGAATACCCAAAAGGCGTTGGAACGAACAATTCTCAATCAACATATCCTCAGCATTATATCGACCAATATCATCTCGCTCCGAAGCGAAGTTGATGGCATCACCCGACAAATTGCGGAATTGTGTATTTTTGATAACAATTTTCTGTGCAAATGTCGATTTCGTTCCACGAATTGAGAAGAAGCGACCCTCGTTAAAGTCGACAAACTCACAATTGTCAACATACAAATTATAGCACTCAATCATAATCTTATCAGACGATACACCTGCACTAGCCAAAGATTTACCTGGCTCCAAGACTCCACTAAATCCGATACCCTCCAAAATTAGATCTCCG
>JBCQUZ010000231.1:0-2049 GCA_047173645.1 Rikenellaceae bacterium | reverse complement strand
TCTTATAATGTAAATACTGTAAATAAATCTTATATATTCTCTCATAATAGGATTAAGGGCGTGGCCGCTGGCTATCTGTTTAAGCTTAATGTAGCTTTGCAGAAGAAAGATGCTTCGGTGGTTGATCTTATAATTACCGATGAGGTTCCACAGCGAGCTGAGCATATTCTAAACACCTTGATATCAGTCTACAATGAGAATTGGATAAAAGACAAAAATGAGATCACACTCAACACAAATGCCTTTATCGAGGATCGCCTTCGTGTGATCGAGCAAGAATTGGGCGTCGTAGATAGCGATATCTCGAGTTTCAAGAGCGAACACTTGATGCCCGATGTAGCAGCCGCGACAAATATTCAGTTAGCTCAATCGACCGAGAATCGATCTCAGCAGTTATTATTGGAGAATCGACTATCTATGGCGAAGTATATCCGTGAATATCTAAATGATGCGACTAAAGCCAACGAGCTGATCCCCGCAAGTACAGGCATAGATAGCAGCGCTATCGAGGGCGAAATCTCTAAATATAACGAATTGCTGCTACAACGAGATGTCCTGCTTGCAAATAGCGGTCAGCGCAACCCTCTTATCGTTGATATGAATGAGCAGTTGGTAGCTATCAGAGCAGGTGTCCTTCGCTTAGTTGATGAGTTTGTAAACACGTTGTCTGTTCAGATTTCGAGCGCAAAGAGAGTTGAACAACAAAATAAATCTCAACTCGCAGAGAATCCAAATCAAGCCAAGGAGCTAATGAACATCGAGCGCCAACAGACCGTCAAAGAGGCTCTATATCTATATCTGCTCCAAAAACGCGAGGAGAATGAGCTATCACAAGCATTCACAGCGTATAATACTAAAATCATCAGCCTTGCCGATGGCTCAAGCAGCCCAACAGAGCCTAAGAAATCAATGGTATTTTTCTTCGCATTAGTAGCTGGCTTTGCTATCCCTGTCGTATATCTATTCCTGAGGGAGTCATTAGACACCTTAGTAAAGAGCAAAAAAGATATAGAGGGTCTCAATATCCCATTAGTAGGCTCAATCCCAAGTATTGATTCTGGAGCCAAGAGGGGATTGTTCAGCAAAAAAGATAAGAATACAAACACCCTTAAGGTGGTCGACTCCACAAACAGCCGTGGCATCTCGAATGAAGCATTCCGAGTTATTAGAACCAATTTAGACTTTATTTTAGCGAAGAGAGATAGTTGCCAAGTTATTCAAATCATATCCCTAAACCCATCGTCGGGAAAGAGCTTTATCTCTGCCAATCTGTCGAATAGCATGTCTATGAAGAAAGGCTCTAAGGTTTTGGTCATCGACTGCGATATGCGCAAATATGCACTGAGCAAGTATGTCGACAATCCTAAACATGGATTATCGAACTATCTAAATGGCGCAATCGCCAATGTCGATGATGTAATTCTTAAAGGCAAGATCTCGCCAACATTAGATATTATACCAGTGGGCACAATTCCTCCCAATCCATCGGAGCTACTCCTGACAGATCGCTTCGATGCAATGATCGCAGAGTTGAAACAAAGCTATGACTACATCTTTTTTGACTGCCCTCCAGTAGAGGTCGTTCCAGATGCCGCCATCGTTGGCAAGCATTGCGACGCTGCAATATTTGTTATTCGCGCAGGCAAATTCGACAAACGATTCCTCTCCGAGGTGACCATAGCAAAAGAGAGCGGCAAATACAATAATATGTGCCTGCTCCTCAATGATGTCAACCTATCATCCCGAGGCTACGGCTACGGATATGGCTACGGATATGGCTATGGCTACGGCTACGGTGATGCGGAAGACCAAAATGGGGCGAGAGTCTGATAGGGCGAAAAGTCAAAAGTCGAAAGTCGAAAGTCGAAAGTCGAAAGTCGAAAGTCGAAAGTCACCCCCCTCCCGTCATCCCCGTGAAAACGGGGATCTTAAATTTGCGTAATGTTATCAATTAATTAAGATCCCCGTTTTCACGGGGATGACGTGTTTAGGTTAGGTCAAAGGAAAAAGGAAAAGGTCGAAAGTCAAAGGTCAAAGGTCGAAAGCCAC
>JBCQUZ010000230.1:0-2054 GCA_047173645.1 Rikenellaceae bacterium | reverse complement strand
AGAGTTGTTTGCGCTGATGCAGGACGAGGATGCTCGTGCTCAACTTCGTGTGCTGTTGATTAGCACCTACCTCAACGATACACATCTCCAAAAGAGTGAAGCCTCACAGCTGATGCTCTCTATTGGAACACTACTTTTATTGGTTGCATAAATTAAGAAACGAAATATTATGGCAGAAAAATACAACGCATCAAATATAGCACTTGAGCAAGTGTTGAACTTTATTAAGTCGGGGGAGATTGCAATTCCTGAAATTCAGCGCCCATTTGTTTGGAAGGCAAAGCAGGTTAGGGATCTGATAGATTCACTATATACAGGCTACCCAACGGGATATTTGATTATATCTCAGAGTCCAAACGTGCGCCTTAAGAATGGCAAGATGTCGGAGGGTGAGAAGCTGATGATTGATGGTCAGCAACGTGTTACTGCCCTGATGACCGCAATTATGGGTATTGAGGTTATAGATGCCGATTTTAAGAAAAAACGTATTAAGATTTCGTTCAATCCATTGGCGAACGAGGAGAATGAAGAGGAGCGATTCAAGGTTCAAGACAACTCAACCCTACGTGATAAGCGTTGGATCGCTGATATTGCCGATATGTTCAAGCCAACATTCGATTTATGGAACTTCGTAATGGAGTATTGCGTTGCCAATGAAGGAGTCTCTGGAAGTGATCTAAATAGAACTCTAATGCAGCTCATAGATATTAAAAATCGACAGATGGGTTTGATTACCCTCGACAAAGATTTGACTATCGACGAGGTAACAGAGATTTTCATTCGTATCAATAGTCGTGGTGCGAAGCTCAATCAAGCCGACTTTGCGATGTCGAAGATTGCCGCTAACACCAAATATGGTGGCGACAAACTGCGTAAGGCTATCGACTACTTCTCACACCTTGCGGTTGCTCCTGATTGGTATTCTGAGATGTCGAAAGATGAAGCGTTTATGGCTACAACATACGCTCCTAAGCTAAAGTGGCTCGCAAAAGATAATGAGTCTATCTTTGACCCCGATTATAATGACATATTGCGTATCGCCTTTATGTATAAGTTTGGTAGAGCAAAGATGAAGGATTTGGTTAGTCTGCTTGGCGGTCGTGATTTTGAGACTCGTGAGTACAAAGAGGAGATTGCTGAAGAGTCATTCTCATTGCTCAGTGAAGGCGTAATTGATTTTATGAATGAGTATAGTTTCTCGAACTTTGTGCAGGCTATCAAGTCGGCAGGTTTTATATCTAACAAGCTCATTAACTCACAAATCACTCTCGATTTTGCATATACGCTCTACCTTATCCTAAATGCGGATAAGAACATAGAAAAGACAAACATCAAACATTATATATCGAGGTGGTATGTTATGTCGGTTATCACAAGCCGTTATATATCATCTCCTGAAAGTGCTATGGATTTGGATATTCGCAGAATAGCAGAGCGTGGTTTTGTAACATATCTCGAAGAGTTGGAAGCTGCAACGCTTTCAGAGTCATTCTGGAGTATTGGTTTGGTTCAAAACTTAGAGACATCATCTATTGGAAGTCCATACTTCAATACATTTATCGCTTCGCAGGTACGCGGAGGCGATAACTCTCTATTTATGAATGGTAGCAAGATTAGCGATTTGATAACTATTATTGGCGATGTTCACCATATCTTCCCAAAGAAATACTTGATCAGAAATGGCATAAGCGACAAGTCGAAGTATAATCAGATTGCAAACTACACTTATCTTGACTCACCTCTCAATAAGTTAATTTCGGACGATGCGCCAGATCTATATTTCAGTAAAGCTATGGAGTTATGTAGTTGTGGTAAGCAGATCTATGGCAACATAAATAATATTGACGCACTGCGATTTAACCTATCAGAGAACTGTATTCCAGCAGGTATAGAGACTATGAGTGGAGCTGAGGATTATGAGCGATTCCTGACAGAACGTCGCAAATTGATGGCACAGAAGATTAAGGCTTATTATTATAGTTTGTAAAGTTTAAGACGATAATCGCCGCTCTATAGTTCGGATATAATAAATAATACCATAAATTTATGAAACA
>JBCQUZ010000229.1:0-2059 GCA_047173645.1 Rikenellaceae bacterium | reverse complement strand
AGTATGGCGCAGGAAATATCTTCTTGCTGCCACCTCTCAACTGCCACTCATTTGAGATTGTGAAGCGGACGAAATTCTACTTCATAAAGTTCACCGACAGCTATTTCAAGAGCCACAAACTCACCGATAATGACGATTGGTTCGCAAAAATTGCCTGCATACTTGCCTCATATAATCGAGTGCCGGGGGATATAATATCATCTCATAGCGAACGCCAAACATTGATTAACGCAATCGAGTCTATTCACTCCGAAAATATGAAGAGAGATAAATATTCGTCCTCGATACAGATGGGCGCTATTATCTCTATACTCAATATCTTAGCACGTAATATCGAGGCAAGATTTCCACTCGTTGCGGAGTGCAAAGGGGGTAAGATGTGCGACATTATGCGCTACATCAATGATAATATTGGCGATAATGCACTCTTGAAATCGGGGGTGATAGCTGAAAAATTTGGCATCTCAGAGCGATATATGTCCGACTACTTCAAGCGACACAGCGGAACGACCCTCTCGGAGTATATCAACAAGGTGAAGATCCGCCTCTCGGAGACCTATCTACTACACTCCAACCTCTCACTCAAAGAGATCGCCTACCGACTAAACTTTGCCGATAGCTCCCACCTCTCGAAGTGTTTCAAACGCCACTACGGTGTGACAATCAAGGAGTTTAAAGCCGATCCGCACCTCTGTTATGCTAAGGGGGTGTAGATTTAGAGCGGAAAACCTGTGCTAATCTTCACTCTCTCCATCACAAAGATACTCTGCAACGACCCCAATGAGTCGATATTGCCCAATACATTAATCAGGAAATTGCGGTAGTAGTTCATATCGGGTACATATATATGTAACAAGTAGTCGAACTCGCCCGAGATGTTGTAGCAATCCATCACCTCCGAAAGTCCTTGTATCGCCTCGACAAATTCGTGAGCGATGGCGGTGTTGAGATGCTTTAGTTTTACGTTACAAAAGACCTCGAATCCTCGACCTAATTTTTCGCCATCCAGCACCGCCACATAACGTTTGATATACCCCTCTCTTTCGAGTCGTTTCTGTCGCTCGAATGTGGGTGTTGTGCTGAGATTTACCTTTGCGGCAAGCTCTTTGACCGTCAATGATGAGTTCTCTTGCAGGATTCTAAGGATTGCCAAATCCGTGTCGTCTAATCGCTCCATAATAATATTCTTTTTAAGGGTTTAAATCCAAGCCACAGTAGTGTAAATATTCTGCTATAATTACAAAAGTAGAGTTATTTTCTGAATTATCAAAATTGTTTGCGAATAATATTCTGTCGCTATACCTTTGTCGTAGAAAATAAAACTAAAAAAATACAAAGTTATGACACAGAGAAAACAACACTTCGAGACAATTCAATTGCACGCAGGGCAGCAAAGTGCAGATCCAACAACAGGCGCACTAGCGGTGCCAATATACCAAACTGCATCCTATAAATTCAACGATGCACAGCACGCAGCCGATCGCTTTGCACTTCGTGATGCAGGCAATATCTATGGGCGACTCACCAACCCAACACAAGATGTATTTGAGCAGAGAATTGCCGCATTAGAGGGTGGTGTGGCAGCTCTTGCGGTGGCGAGCGGTGATGCGGCTATAACATACGCAATCAAGAATATCACTCGTTCGGGCGACCACATCATCGCTGCCAACAATCTATATGGAGGGTCGTACAATCTAATTGCTCACACCCTAAAGCAAGATGGAGTAAGCAGCACGTTTGTCGATGTTCGCAACCCCGATGCAATCAAATCCGCCATTACCCCCTCCACAAAGTTGATCTTCATCGAGAGCCTTGGCAACCCAAATAGTGAGATTGCCGACATTGAGTCCATCGCCAACATTGCCCACTCAAATGGTATTCCGCTCATTGTCGACAACACATTCGGCACACCATATCTAATTCGTCCAATTGAGTACGGAGCGGATATTGTAGTACACTCCGCAACTAAATTTATCGGAGGTCACGGCACATCGTTAGGTGGAGTGATTATTGACTCTGGTAATTTCGATTGGACACAAAACGATAAGTTTCCAAGCCT
>JBCQUZ010000228.1:0-2070 GCA_047173645.1 Rikenellaceae bacterium | reverse complement strand
CCGACTGCTTGAGGGTGATATTAACATCACCTCCCAAAGTTGATAAATTTACATTTTCCATAACATTTGCATTTAAGCAACATCGACCCTGCGCACTGGTCTTGTTGCGATTTGTTACTGCAAATGTATATGGAGGTTAGTTAATTCCGTATGGTTAAACGACGGTCAAACGACGGTCAAAAAAAGAGAGGCAAAAAAGCCTCTCAATTAATTTATCATATTTCTTATTTTGGTTTGTATAGCACCAACTTCATCATCTCGTTCATTCCAACCATCATTAATTGTAGAATTACAGCCAATATAATAGCCTGTGTAACCTCGTATAGCATCGTATATCTTTGTGCGAGATATTTTAGCTGTGTTAAGTATAATTCTCTCGGCTATCAATGCCCGTATTACGACACTTGCAGCTTTCCCCGATACATCTTTCATTATATGCTTAATAACACTTGCTGCTTTATCTTTATCTTCATAGGCGATTATCTTCTCGATCTGTGAAATATTATTGTTTGCAGTAGTAGTTTTAGAGAAATCATCTGCAATTATTTTGTCTAAATCAATCCCATAATCAGTACAAAGTTTTGCAAACTTTACCCAAAAGAGACATAAGCACATAGATGCAAAGTTGCAATATTCATATACAAGGTCATCATTATTCCACTTTGTTGAATATGATTTAATCATTGCATTGTATGTGGATCTTTCGTTATCATTATAATATTTTTCATACGGATTTGTAAAAGACAAAGCATCATATTGAGTATATACAGACATAGTATGAAACCATCTTGTAATGTCTTTAATATACGCATTGACTTGCTTTTCTGTGCCATTCAAACACTCCTCTATTTCATCAAACAATAACTCTATTTGGTCACTGTTGTTTTCACTGAAGAATTTCTTGAGGGCTACAACCGAATCTGTCAATATAACATCATATGAATCTCTTAATTTATGTATCTCAGACAATAATGTACTGCGGTCAAGTGTCACCTTTTGTACATCTTTAGAGGTTGTGGAATTGGTGTCTTTAGATATATTCGTATAATAGCCTAATCCACATAGGTACTCTTCTGATAGAATAGGCAACATTAACAATTTGGGTTCTATGAGGCTCTTAAACTCTCTTAATCTTCTTTTATCCATTACTCCAACAATTTTACAAGTTCAACTTTCATATCATTATCAATGTCCCTATATCGGGCAAAGGCTTTTGATCCCTCTTTGTGCCCTGAGAGTGCGCCTACTAAGTTGGGATCTTTCACCTGTTTGTAGATGTTACCGACAAAGGTTCTGCGAGCAAGGTGAGACGATGCAATCTCGCTGATCGGCTTGGGTTCACTCTCGCCTGTGAGGGGGTTGCGCACCTGTACTACTCGATCAATGCCCGATAACTCAAAGATCTCTTTGATAGCATAGTTGTATTTCTGCTCTGATATGTATGGTAGTAGTTTGTCCGTTGAGGTCTCTGCATACCGCTCTATGATCTCAGAGGCTACTGCATTGAGTGGAACGGTAACAGTTACGGGGTTGCCCTCTTTGGTCTTACGTGGCACATATTGGATTGCTCCATCGACAACGTTCTGAGGGGTCATCTTGTAGAGGTCGCCAACCCTGCAACCGATGCAGCATTGAAAGACAAATATATCTCGCTGAACTGCTAACGATGGTCGAGAGCTGAGATCTGCACTCTCGATCTGCTTACGCTCCTCGATGGTGATGTAGTAGGGTGTGCCGTATATCTCCTCCTTAACCTCGATCTTTGGGCGGTTGGTAGTCTTACCCTCCTCGATGCACCAGAGCCAAAAGGTGCGGATCTTGGTTAGTATGCTACACATAGCGTTATGACCTCTCGGCTGAGGGGTTCTGCTTGTTGGGATCTGCTTTAGTATAGATTGGTATCTCCTCGACTTGCAAAGCTCGTGTTCATTCACTATAAACTCCTCGATCTCTCGGATCGTTGCATCTGTGGCGGTGTCGAGATCAAGCGTTGTGCCTGTGTAGATCTCAAAGCGTTGGAGGGTGCGCATAACTACACGGAAGTTCTTCTCTCGAACGGCTGAGAGCTTG
>JBCQUZ010000227.1:0-2082 GCA_047173645.1 Rikenellaceae bacterium | reverse complement strand
CCATTTCACGATCTAATCAAAACCACGGCACACATTGCTTACTCTGTGCCATCGGTCGAAGAGGCGATTCAAGGCGCAAAGGTGTTGTATGGTCCTTTCACGCCTGTCGAGGGTATGACCGTTGCATTTATCGAAGAGGAGGGTATTCCAATCGAATTGAATCACGTGGAGTAATATAATCTGACCTCAGACAAATTTTCGTATTTTTTTCCTATCTTTGTAGGGAATTAAAAAAATAGTAACATATATGAATGAGACACCAAAACACGTAATCGTCAATGGCTCTGTGGCTAAGCAGGTGACAAAGATATTGACGGATCAAATAGTAGAGGGTAAATATGCTGTGGGTGATTACCTCCCGACCGAGGAGTTGTTGTGTGGTGAGTTTGGTATAGGTCGTAGCTCTGTGCGTGAGGCTATCAAGACTTTGGAGTCACGAGGTTTAGTGCGCAAACAGCAGGGTAAGGGGGTTGTTGTGATTGACGAAACTATAGAGGCGACAGCAGAGTTGTTGAATATAACACTTAGCTACAAAAAGATTTCGCTTAGAGATATGGTTGATTTCCGTGAGTCAATGGAGATTCAATTAGCAGAACTTGCAGCGGTGAAATGTAGCGACGACGATATTGACAAGATGGCTGAGTGCCTATACAAGATGCGCCAGAACATAGACTCCTTCGAGGATTTTGCACACCACGACCACCTTTTTCACGAGTGCGTGGCAGAGGCATCGGGCAACACAATTTCGACCCTAATGATGAAGGCTCTGCGCCCGCTGCTCTACAAACAAATCTCTCACAATATAGAGCAGGATTTTGACACAAAGAGGTTGTTCGAAATCCACAATGAGATATTTGAGGCGATTAAAAGCCACCACCCCAAAGCGGCAGGTCGAGCAATGGCGGAGCATATGGCGGATACATATCGAGTAATTCGTGAGTCTAACCGAGAGATTTAAGGGTTAGCGAAACCTCTATAACACTTTCGAGCGATCAACCTCTATTCATTATGACTATTGTTGGTCGCTCTGTTTTTTTAATTCACTTTGACATATCTATATTATGAAAAATAAATTATGTGCGATTCTATCTATACTGCTTGTGGGGATCGTATTCTCGGGCGTAGCTAACAACGACTGGGAGAATGAATTTGTATATGGCATCAATAAGCTACCAACTCGTGTAGCATCATATTCATACCAAAATAGCGAAGATGCACTCACTGCTGATCGCACCAAATCGAGAATGACATCGCTCAATGGCGAGTGGCAATTCAAATTCGTTGAGCGAGAGCAGGAGCGACCTCAAGATTTTATGGGTGCAGATTTCGTAGGTGCAGATTGGGCACCAATTGATGTGCCATCGAATTGGGAGATGAAGGGGTATGGGCAACCTATCTACACCAATATCACATATCCATTTACCCCCAACATCTTAGACCCGAATCTTAAATACACTTGGATTGGTCCTCAGCCCCCAATGCCTCCATACATCTATCGTGACAACCCTGTGGGTAGTTACTATCGAGATTTTGAAGTGCCCGAAGGGTGGGGAGATGGTTCAATCATCTTGCACTTTGGAGGTGTGACATCTGCATTTTATGTGTGGGTCAATGGCGAGATGGTAGGTTATAGTCAAGATAGTTGTTTGGCTGCGGAGTTTGATGTGACGAATTATGTAAAGGAGGGTCGCAATAGAGTTGCTGTACAGGTATTTAGATGGAGCGATGGAAGTTACTTGGAGGATCAAGATATGTGGCGATTGAGCGGTATTCATCGTGAAGTGATGTTGCTCTATCAACCCAAAGTATCTATAAATGATTACTTTGTACGCACAACTCTCGACGACACTTATGCCAATGCACGAATGGAAATTCGCCCTAAGGTGTGGCTTAAAAACGTAGATGAAAATCTGGAAGGGTGGAATATCACAGCTCAACTATACGATGCCGACGAGCAACCTATCTTTGCAGAGGAGTTATCATCAAAGGCAAAAGATATATACTTAGAGAGGTGGCCAGCACGAGACATAACCAAGTTTGGATTTATGGATGTGCAGGTCGAGACTCCCCACAAATGGAGTG
>JBCQUZ010000056.1:0-13701 GCA_047173645.1 Rikenellaceae bacterium | reverse complement strand
TGCAACAAATGCTGCTGCGGAATCTTTTAATGCAAAGGTCAAAGTTTTCAGATCTCAACTACGTGGGGTGAGGGATATACCTTTCTTTATTTTTAGACTAACTAAACTTTTTGCTTAAAATGTTTCTCTCCACTGGAATTTCGGATTGATCCGTTGTTTGGGATCAATCCGATATATACAAAAAATCCGACTAACTTTTGCTGTTAGTCGGATTTTTTTATTTTGTGACACCGCCAGGACTCAAACCTGGAACCTTCTGATCCGTAGTCAGATGCTCTATTCAATTAAGCTACGGTGCCTTCCCCTTTTGCAACCACCAAGTATTAACATTTGTAATCTGCTAACCCCCAATTGCGAGTGCAAATATATGGAGTTTTTTTGACTTGTGCAAATTTTATGGCGATAAAATTAAATTATTTTTTGATCCACTTTGCTAATTCAATTGTGATATTGCTACCTATCAGGTTTTTAGCTATAATTTTGCCATCGGGCGAAATTAAGAAATTTGTGGGGACACCCTGCACTTGATATAGGTTTGCAACGTCGCTGTCGCCAATAAGTAGGTTTACCCATGGCAAATTCTCGTCGCAATAGCTACTCCATTTTTGAGGATCACGATCTAGCGACACTCCGCAAATCTCGAAACCATGTGGGTGATACTCCGCATATGCCTCTTGCAAGTGTGGCATCTCTGCCATACATGGAGGGCACCATGTCGCCCAAAAATCTATCAGCACCCACTTTCCTTCGCCCACCAACGACGAAATTAGCACCTCCTCGCCCTTGGTGTTGGGGAGTGCGAAGTCGATATATGGAGCGCCATAATCAATCGCCGCAGCTTTGGCAACCTCTGCCTTTATAGCAGCGGCATCTTTACCCTCCTGCATTTGGGGTGATAATCTAGCTACCTGTTCCAAGATCTCGTCGCCTGGGAGGTTCATTTCGCGTATCATAACTTGTGAGAGGAGGAATATCGAGAGTGGATTATCGAGATTTTCGGTGAACTTCTGCTCTGTATATTCGTTGAACTTCTCGCGCAACTCCTCTATCGGGAGATCTTGATGCTCGCTTCCAAATGTTGCGAAATCTTCGATCAATGCCATGAATTTCTCATTGAGCTTGGTGCCCGATGCTATAAGTTGTCCGCGTTCGTTGACACTGATCTTGATATTGCCTGGCTCGACAAATACTATTCCGCGGTAACTGGAGCCCATCGTTGACCCACTCTTGTTGATTTGTGCCATATATGGGGTTGTAACCTCGCCCTCAAAGCTGAAGTTACCCGTTGTGTCGATCGCCTGCATGCTTATAACATTGTCCAAAGATGAGATTCCTTCGATAAATCGCACCGATCCCATGCCATCCTCATTTTCGAAGGTTCCGCTAATGGTAAATGTTGTGCCTTGATTTTGGCACCCAAAAGCTACCACAGCGCACACTATTGCAAAAAATAATCTTTTCATTTCGATACTCTATTTTTTATCTCCACCAACGCGGTGAGGATTTGATTTTACAAATTGTTCCCACGACGAACTACCACCCCGTGTGGATGATTTGCGACCACCTCCCAGACCTTTAACCTTGTCGCTACCCAATGCACCATTGAGTGGGCTACAGAGTGTAAAGTGGTGGCAAAGTGCCGCTGCAATACCATCTGTTGCATCCAATCTATTTGGCACATCGGTGAGTTTGAGGATTGAGCAGACCATATTAGCCAACTGCTCTTTGGATGCTGCGCCACGCCCTGTGATCGCCTGTTTAATGCGTGTTGGAGCATATTCAAAGACATCTACTTCGCGACTAAGTGCTGCTGCCATCGCCACCCCTTGAGCGCGCCCTAGTTTGAGCATAGATTGTACATTTTCGCCAAAGAAGGGGGATTCCAACGCCACTTCGCGTGGTGCATATTCGCCGACGAGTGCTCCAACTCGGTCGAAGATATGTTTGAGCTTGGCGTAGGGATCTTCGATTTTGTGTAGATCGATAACCCCCAACACCACGCACTTCACATCTCTGCCACACACCTCAATCACCCCATATCCCATATAGTTGGTTCCAGGGTCGATGCCCATTATTCTGAAGCTCTCCTTAGCTACCTTAGCCACTGAACTATTCGCCCTTAAGTTTTGCGATCTCCTTTTGCAATTCGCGCACTGTGCGAGCAAGGTTCGGAAGCTCCTTCACTACGGCAGATGAGCGGTGGAACATAATTCCTGGCAAAGCTGGGTATCCCATGCGCACCTCGCCATCGGGCACCGCTTTGTCGATTCCGCTCTTCGATCCAATTTTGCAGTTATTGCCAATCACAACATGGTCTGCAATTCCCACCTGTCCGCCAAGGAAGCAGTTTGATCCAATGCGCGACGAACCTGCGATTCCCATTTGCGACGACGACACTGTGTTTTCGCCAATTTGAACGTTGTGACCCACCTGAATAAGGTTGTCGAGCTTCACTCCGCGACGAATAATTGTTGAGTCGGTCTTTGCTCTATCGATACATGTGTTGGCTCCAATTTCGACAAAATCTTCGATTATAACATCTCCCAGCTGAGGGATCTTTGTAAACGATCCATCGGGATTAGGGGCAAAGCCAAAACCATCGGCTCCGATAACTGCTCCAGCGTGGATGATGCAATTAGCTCCGATATGGCACCCTTCGTAGATCTTTACTCCTGCATATAATATAGTACCTTCGCCGATTGTCACCCCATCGCCAATATAACATTGAGGGTAGATTTGGCACTTTGCACCCACCTTTGCACCACCCTCGACGACTGTGAAATCGCCTACATAGCAACTCTCATCGACCGATGCGTTGTCGTTGATCGACGAGCGAGAGCTGATGCCACTCTTTTGGGGGCGTGCAGCGCTATACATTTCGAGAAGTTTAAGGATGCAGGCTCCTGCATTTTCGACCTTTATAAGGGTTGCTGTAATGGGTGCCGACCCTTTGAACTCTTTGTCGACAAGGACTATAGATGCTTGGGTAGTGTAGATGTATGATTCATATTTGGGGTTGATAAGATATGCGAGAGATCCCTCCTTACCATCCTCGATAGATGATACTGTATTGACCTTTGCATCTTTTGATCCCTCGATTTCGCCACCCAAAAAGGCTGCGATCATCTCTGCTGTGAACTCCATTTTCATATTTATTGTGTTGTATTTATTTGTTTACATACATATAGTTATTAATATCGACCCCCTCGGGTAAAAATTCGCTTACATCGCGCCCAAAAGCCAAAAGTTCGCGCACAGCACTCGACGACACATCGACCACCGACGAGGGTGTGAACATCAAAACAGTCGTAAGCGATGGGTATAATCGCCTATTTGTCGACTCCAAAATCTTCTCTTGCTCGAAATCAATAGTGTTGCGTACCCCTCGAATCATCGCAACAGCGTTCACCCTTTGGGCAAAATCGCCTGTGAGCCCTGTGTATATTTGGCACTCGATCTTTGGGTTAGATGTGTATAATTCGTCGATAAGTCGTTTGCGTTCGGTCTCCTCCAAGATTCCTCGTTTGGTGATGTTGTGACCTATGGCTATGATGATTTTATCAAACAACGGTTCTGCTTGTTTGATTATGGCGGCGTGACCGCGAGTAAATGGATCAAACGACCCTGGAAAAATTGCTACTGACTCCATGATACAAACTTACATAAAATTCCCGAAATATTAACCCTTATCAGCAAAAAAAATCATCGATCACAAGTGAGCTATATGCAATAAAAATCTATCATAAACACAATAGCAAGCATTAATTTAATAATAATGGGTGCGAACCATATTATTTTTGCTACTTTTGCGTTATACATTGTAGCTTAAATTATATAAAAATGATAAAACGAAATTCAATTTATGTAGCGGTGCTCACAGCATTTGCTATAGGTTTGTGTAGTTGCCAAGAACAACAACAACTATCGGTTCAGCCCAAAGCGTATGATCTTCAAACTATTACACCAACTAATTTTGCATCGTCGTCATCCTACACAGCATCTGTTAAAGGTAGGCAAGACATCGATATATATCCACAAGTGAGTGGCTACTTGTCGCAAATTGCAGTTACAGAAGGTCAAACGGTCAAAAAGGGAGATCTATTGTTTGTGATCGAACAAGCACCATATATCGCAGCCCACAAAGCAGCTGTTGCGGGAGTTGAGGTGGCAAAGGCTTCGCTAGCAACTGCGGAGCTTAACTACTCCAATTCGAAGTCACTCAAATTAAAAGGTATAATTTCGGAGTCGGAACTTACAACAGCAAACAACACACTTAAAAGTGCCAAGGCTCAACTTAGTGTTGCTGAAGCTCAAGAACTTAGCGCCAAAACTAATCTCGATTTCACGCGTATTGTAAGCCCTTCGGAGGGTGTTGTGGGCAAGATCCCATATCGCAAAGGGACTCTTGTGTCGTCGGCTTTGCCTCAAGGGTTGACTGTGATTTCGGACAATTCGCAGATGTATGTCTATTTTTCGATGAGCGAAAATCAGGTTTATAATCTTATGGAGGAGTATGGTTCGATGAATGAGGCGATTGCTAATATGTCGGATTTGGAACTAAAACTCTCAAATGGCACAACCTACAACCATCGCGGAGCATTGGAGAGCATCAGCGGAATGCTCGATAGCTCGACTGGTGCGGTGAGCCTTCGCGCGGTGTTCGACAACCCTGAGCGTAGGTTGCTTAGCGGATCTACGGCGAGTGTTATTGTTCCCGAGCTATTCGAAAATGCGGTGGTTATCCCCAAAGCGGCAACTTTTGATTTGCAAGATAAAATCTTTGTATATAAGGTGGTAGATGGTGTTGCGAAGTCAGCTCCAATTACCGTGTCAAAATCGATGAACTCTACGGAGTATGTCGTAACTTCGGGGCTCAATATGGGCGATGTAATCATATCGGCAGGAGCTGGTTTGGTGCGCGAGGGAACTCCCGTGAAGCAAGATTCAAAGCAACCTGAAAAACAAACCGAAAAGCAATCTGCAGCTCCATCCGAAAAGCAATAAGTTTCACAGCAAAACAAAGTTAAAATGAATATTAGAACATTTATTGATAGACCTATATTATCTATAGGTATTTCAATTTTCACGGTGCTGTTGGGACTCATTGCTCTTGTGACACTCCCCATCGAGCAATACCCATCTATCGCACCTCCAGCGGTGAATGTCACAACCTCATATACTGGTGCAAGTGCCGACGCAATCCAAAAGAGTGTGATTGCCCCTTTGGAGGAGGCGATCAACGGAGTGGAGGGAATGATGTATATGACCTCTACGGCGAGCAATAATGGTTCGGCAAGTATCACAGTCTATTTTGACCAAGATATAGATCCCGATATGGCGGCGGTGAATGTCCAAAACCGTGTGGCGATTGGCTCGGCTACTCTCCCTTCGGAGGTGCTCCAAATTGGTGTCACAACCCAAAAACAGCAACCTTCGAATCTTCGAATCTTTTCGTTTACGAGTCCAGGCAATACGTATGACGAAAATTTTATTGGTAACTACTTAGCTATCAACGTTCGCCCCGAGATCCAACGTATCCCAGGTGTTGCGAGTGTTACGATCTTTGGCCCAACATACTCTATACGCGTATGGTTAGACCCTCAATTGATGGCACAATATAGCTTAATTCCGAGCGATATAACTGCAATCCTAGCGGAGCAAAACCTAGAGATTGCAACGGGAACAATCGGAGAAAATTCGGGTCAAACATTCCAATATACCATGAAATATTCGGGTCGCAAAAAGACAGTTGCGGAGTTCGAAGATTTGGTAGTTAAGGCATCCGCAGATGGCGAGATCTTGCGCCTTGGTGATCTGGCTCGTATCGAGATGGGTAAGGATAGCTATGGTTATGATTCAAAGGCGAATGGTAGTAATGGCTGTTTGGCAATCGTGAAACAAACCGCAGGGTCGAACGCTACGGAGATCAACTTGGCAATAGATAAACTCTTTGCGGAGTTGGAGCAAAACTTCCCACCCGATTTGGAGGTTGCTCCAATCCAAAATACCAACGACTTCTTGTTCGCGTCGATCGAGGCGGTGGTTGTGTCGCTGTTTCTCGCGATATTATTGGTATTTTTGGTGGTTTACTTCTTCTTGCAAGATTTCAAAGCTACATTGATCCCGACAATCTCGATTTTAGTGTCGCTCATCGGAACATTTGTATTTTTGCAGGTTGCAGGATTTTCACTCAATTTGTTGACGCTTTTTGCTTTGGTGTTGGTGATTGGTACGGTGGTCGACAATGCGATTGTGGTTGTCGAGGCGGTGCAGGCTCGTTTCGATAGTGGATATACTTCGCCCTACGAAGCTACTGTAGATGCGATGAAGGGGCTCGTGGCGGCACTCTTCACCACAACCCTGGTATTTATGGCGGTATTTATCCCCGTTAGTTTTATGGGTGGTACGACTGGAATCTTCTATACCCAATTTGGACTTACAATGGCAGTTGCGGTGGGTATATCGTTTGTCAACGCACTTACTCTCTCGCCTGCACTTTGCGCTCTACTTCTTAGACCAAATCCAGCGGAGGGAGAGGGTAATAAGATTGCTGCGCGAGTTCGCAAGAGCTACAACACGACATACAACGCTATGCTTAAACAATATACCAAAGGTGCGATGTTCTTTATTCGTCGCAAAATTATGGTCATATTGGTTTTGTGTGCAACCGTGGGGTCGCTGCTCTATTTGATGAATAATACCAAGCAAGGATTTGTCCCCACGGAGGATCTGTCGCTTGTCTTTGTCGATATTTCGACATCGTCGGGTAGTACTCTCGACGAAACAACAAATGCGGTGGAAAGGGTCTACGATGCAGTGAAGGATATTCCTCAATTTCAAACTGTTGCTCAAGTGTCAGGTTATGGTTTGATGTCGGGATCTAGTTCCAATGCGGCATCGCTATTTATAAGTCTCAAGAATTGGGATGAGCGCAAGGGTGCCGAAAATTCGGTGGATGCAGTTGTGGCGGAGATCTACAAACGCACGGCACACATCACCGATGCGAGAATATTTGCTGTGACCCCAGGTATGATCCCTGGATATGGCGAAGGTGGTGGATTTGAGTTCCACCTCCAAGATCGTCAAGGTGGCGACATCAAACAGCTACACGGAGTGTTGCAACAATATTTGGCGAAGCTCAATGCTCGTCCCGAAATCGCGATGGCATTTAGTAGCTACAATGTTAACTACCCTCAATATACGGTCGATGTCGATGCGGCGAAGTGTAAGATGGCAGGTGTTTCGCCCAAAGAGGTGTTGTCGGTGATCGGAGGTTACTATGGAGGTATTTATGCTTCGAACTTCAACCTTTTCTCGAAGGTTTATAAGGTGATGATACAAAGCGATTTTGACGCTCGTGCAGATATGCGAACACTCGATAATGTATATGTACGCATCGGCACAGAGATGGCTCCCGTGTCGCAATTCGTAACCCTCACCAAAGTTTATGACCCAGTGGAGTTGTCGCGTTTCAATATGTATTCGAGCATCGGAGTCAATGGAAATATATCGGCAGGATATAGCTCGCAAGATGCAATCCGAGCGATCAAAGAGGTGGCAGCCGAAGAGCTCCCCGCTGGATATGGCATAGATTATAGTGGTATGACGCGCGAGGAGGAGGGCGGTGGAAACACCACAGGTTTGGTGTTTGTTATCTGCTTCGTGTTTATATATGTGTTGATGAGTATGTTGTACGAGAGTTACTTCATCCCATTGGCGGTTATTTTGTCGATCCCATTTGGTCTGTTGGGTAGCTTTGCATTTGCCAAGATAATGGGTCTCGAAAATAATATCTACCTTCAAGTGGGTCTTATTATGCTTATCGGTCTGTTGTCAAAAACAGCTATCTTGCTCACTGAATATGCTTCGCAATGTCGTCTTAGTGGTTTGTCGATCAAGCAGTCGGCATTCTTCTCAGCCAAGGTGCGTATGCGTCCTATCTTGATGACTGCGCTCACGATGGTCTTTGGTATGTTGCCATTGATGTTTGCGTCGGGTGTAGGTGCTGTGGGTAACCGTACTATCGGAGCTGGAACTGTTGGAGGTATGTTGGTCGGAACCTTAGCGCTACTATTTATTGTCCCTGCGCTATTTGTGATTTTCCAAACACTTCAAGAGAAGTTCAAGCCAATCACGGAGTTTATACCTTCGGATGACCCGATGATTATTGCCGAATTGGATGAAATCGCAAAGTACAACAAAAAACGAGAGGAAAATGCAAAGAAAAATTAAATACATCACCGCGCTAATTTGCCTCTGTGCACTTAGTAGTTGCGGAATATATACCAAATTTAATGCGCCCGAGGTTGATGATAGATCTCTCGTAGGCGAAGATATTACACTGCGCGAAGAGGCTCTAATGCCTCTTCCCAGTTGGCGAGATTACTTTACGGATGCGAAATTGGTAACCCTTATCGAAGAGGCTCTTGCCAATAATAGCGACCTGCAAGTGGCGGAGCTTAATGTGAGCCAAGCTGAGCGTGGACTTCGCACCGCACGTCTAGCTTATGTGCCATCTCTTGCCTTTTCGGGCGAAGGTTCGGTGACTAAATATGCAGGTATCACAACTCGAAGCTATACATTGCCCATAGTAGCTTCGTGGGAAGTTGATCTTTTTGGTCGTCTTCGCAATGCTAAGCGTCAAGCGTCGGCGGTTGTGGAGCAAATGCAGATATATCAAAGTGCTGTGCAAAGCCAACTTATAGCTGGTGTGGCGACAAACTACTACGCTTTGATACTTGCCGATAATCAACTCAAAGATGCGACGAAGAGCTTGGATGTAATGCGTCAAAGTCTCGAAACAATCAAGGCGCTTAAAGAGATAGGGGCTCAAAATCAAGCTGCTGTGGAGCAATACGAAGCAAATGTTAAGGCGATGGAGATCACAATCGAGTCGTTAAACCAAAGTGTAGCGCTTACATCCAACAATCTTAATTTGCTAATCAATCGCTCACCTCAAAGCGTGGAACGTAACGATGAGATTACGCGTTCCGAGGTTGATTTAGGTGAATCGCTGTCGCTCGTGGCGCTATCATCTCGCCCCGATGTGAAGTATGCCGAGGCGGAGTTGTGCCAAAGTTTTTATGGCGTAAATTATGCTCGCTCGTCGCTCTATCCTTCGATCAACATCACGGGAATTGTGGGATATTCATTGAGCGAGGTTCTGCTCCAAGCTATCGGAACTATTACGCAACCAATCTTTATGGCAGGTGCTAATCGTGCGGCATTAGGCAACGCGAAGGATCAATATGAACAAAGTCTTCTTGCGTTTAACTACGCCCTAATAAATGGAGGTAAGGAGGTGAACGATGCAATGGTTAATCTATCGACCGCAGAGCGCAAGAGAACCCTTTCGCAAGCGCAAACAGAGCATTTGGGTCGTGCCGTAGAGATCACCAATGACCTTATGGAGGCTGGACAAGCTAACTATCTAGAGGTGTTGGTTGCTCAAAATAGCTATCTCTCATCGAGTCTTGAACTTCAATCGGTTAAATACAACGAGGCGATTGCCCAAATTTCTCTCTACATCGCCCTAGGCGGTGGGGTAGAGTAGAGGGATGCTTCTTAAATGGAATTAACTTTATATAATCGATCATTCAAAAAAATATCCGACTTCAGTGTATCTCTGAGGTCGGATATTTTTTATATGGTTAAAAGATAAATAGAGTTGCAAATTACTCCATGGCGATTACTCCTCGATAATCAATCTGAATCCAACGTTGTTGGCTGGTTGCCAAGGAGCTACAGATTTTCGAGAGTATGATGTCGAGAACTTAGACCTGTCTGTCCACGATCCTCCGCGCACAACTTTGTCGGCAGAATCTACACCGTCGTTCGTTTTGTATGGATATGGCTGATAATCCGAACGTGTTAGCTCGCGTACATTACCCAACATATCATATATGCCCCACGCATTTGCATCGTAGCTCTTTACTGCCACTTGGAATAGTGATCCATCGTTGATAGCCTCATCTTTAGGTAGATAGTTGTAATATCTAAAATATTCACTCTTTCGATTACCTCTAAATGCCATCTTCTCCAACGTAACATCTGCCATATTTTCGTACTTACCGTAGTCGGCATTCATATCTCCAAACCAAAAATCTGATGCCGATCCAGCTCTTGCTACCCACTCCCATTGAGCCTCAGTGGGCAGTGTGATCTTTAGTCCACTCTTTGCTGAAAGTTCCTCGCAGAACTTCATAATGTCGTTGTAGCTAACGCGAATAACTGGCTGTTGAGGCTGATTTGCAGGTGCTCCAGGAGTCACGTGATCCTTCCATAGCTCTCCCATATAACGGCTATCGTGTTCGGGAACTAGGGCGTTGTATTGTTCGTTGGTAACCTCTACTTCGCCAATCCAGAATGGTTTGTCGATATTGACTCTCCACTCGGGAGCGCTCTCGCTTGCGCCTGAGTTATTGCCCATAACAAATTGACCTGCTGGGATTTTGCGGAAGGTCATCTTCACTCCGCCTCCCAAATCTATCTCTTTGGTTGTCTCGCCCAAATCATCTTGCATCTCCTTGGCTGTGATTGAATCAAATGGCCAACCCTTAGCTTTTGCTGATTTATATTTTGGCGTTTTATGCTCTTCGGGCATCTCCGCTTTGATCTCTCCCTTCGAGGCGAGGAGTTTAGCATAATCATCAATCTCTTTTTGCCAATTAACATCCAAATTATTATACTTGCACGCTAACTCTTGGCGACGTTCGAGTTGGTTGTAACCATTGAGTTCATTATGCACCGCATTGCTATGATATGGAGCATTTAGATCTATCCACGCATATAGAGTTCTCCACTCCTTATCGGTGAGAGTAACCCCTTTGTGCCCATTCTTAAGCATTCTTATCAATTCGCTTGTTGAGGCGTGATATTCGTATGGTGCCATCACAACAATATCAGCCTCGGGACCTTGACGATTCACATAAGGGTGCAAATTGAGATAGCTCGTAGAGAATGGATTCTCTGAGTTGATAAACGATTTAGTGCCTGGAGCTATACCTGGATCATATATTCCGCCCCTAAAATCGAGTTTCGAATCTTGGTTGTGACACGCCACACACGCTCTGTCGAGGATCGGTTGCACCTCCAATTTATAGGTAAAAGGTCGCGATCCACCCTCCCACGACACAATCGGTTGAGGAGTCTGTTTCGACGCTAAATTACTCTTTGGTATGGCAATCGTATTTTGATCTTCGTGGCAACCTACACACGACACCACTTCGCCTGGCATACCCGTAAGCCAACTACGCATCCACTGCAATGCTCTACCCTCGGAGTCCATAGGTTGCAATGATATTGGGGTATTTGCAGGGATGTTAAAGATCACCGAACCATCATCGTTTACATCCACTTCGCCCAACAGACGTTTGATGTCCCATCCCGATTGGATTCCTTGAGCTACGTGGTTAGATGGAGATCGGATATATACATATTCATAAGCAAAGACGCGCAATTTTTTGACCGTGCCATATGGAACCCCTGGCAATCCTTCGCCTTCGTAAATATCTTGTATATACACGGTTGACTCCTTCGACGATAGATCCACCTTGTCGGGAATCACAGGGGGAGTTTCGCGTTTTTGGACATATATACCATTGATAAATCCATCGCCTTCTGACTCAGCAATAAGGGTCATATTGTCGTAAATATCAACCAAATACAATCCCCACAAAGATTGTTGAGTGAGTTTTGCTGTAACCAAGAAATATTTGTCGGTCACAGGGCGAGGCTTGATAAATTGAGGCCACACGCCATTGACCATACCATCTTTGATGATTGGTTTAATTTGACGAGTCGAGAATGGAATCTCTTGAACAATACCCTCAAATCTATCGCGACTCTTAGCTGGGTCAAATATCATGAGTCGTCCCGAACGAGCCACACCGTGGTGTCCCGATGCGATACCTATAAATGCAGAGCCCTCGCCAGGAAGAGGTTGAATATCGAATGTCGATGTTGGGAAGAATGCACCACTTCCGTACAGCGATTTTTGCTCCGTACCATCGGGGTTCATGTGCATCGTGATGCGCGAAAAGTAGTGTGTAAGGTCGGTATATTCCCATCTGACATACATCACTTTTCCGTTGTTTGCCACCACAGGATTCCAGTTTGCATCTTGATCGAATGTCAAACGACGCATAGAGTTGTCGGCAGGGTCAAACAGCACCATATTACCCACAGGGTCTGTTCCATGAACACAAGGCACCGCATTGTAACCGATATTTGATGTTGCCATATATTTGCCATTGGGCAAGAACGTTCCGTCGGTAAACTCCAAATCAGGCTCGTCATTATTGATTACTTCGTGCAGATTTGATCCATCTATTCCCATCTCGAAAACATCCCACAATCCACGATCATTTATCGAAGTAAAGAGGAGTTTGTCGCTATCCCAATGCAACATTAGATCTGTTACGGGGGCATCTATTTCGGGTTTGTAGATTCTCGAAAATGAGGGTTTTGCATCTCTGATATTTGTCATTTCGGCAATCTCGGCATCGAAACCGACCCTCACCGCTGACATTTGGTTCGACCAGTTATTGGGCTGTGTACCCATAAGTGGAGCCATGCCCGAACGAGCTTGAGACCCTAGGTTGTAACGACTCACCACGATTCGATTATTATCTAGCGCCTTATTCGAGAGTAAAATCTCGCGAGAAAGGGAGAGAATCTTCTCTGCTTTAGATATTTGACCCTTGTCGCCTATAAATAGATTTAGTTTTTGGCTCAACAACGTCTCTAGTTCATCTAATTTTGTTTGATACCTTGCAATATCATACCCCTCATAAGATTTCATATCGTCGAAGGCTCGCTTGATATTTGTGATATTGATATATTTAAGTCTATTTTCAATATCCATAATGGATTGAATATCAGACATTATTTCAATGTATTTAGCGACTCTTTGCTGTGGAGTATCGCCCTCTACCGAATCGAGCTCTGCGGTGTAGAAAGATTTATCTTTAAGTGACTTTATAGCATTTTGAGCAGCTATCTTTTCATACTCTCCATCCTCACTCTCCATCCACTTCTCGGGGTCAATCTTGCCATATGTCACAAGAGCCAACATTTGTGTTGGGTAGTTTACTGTAAGCTTTTCGACAACCGATCGGGGACTCATATTTTGAACTATAAAGATCACAGATCCAGGCTCTCTCGAACTATCCTCGATTCCAACCTCCGCTTCGAAGTTTGTGTATTCGCCATTAAGCTCTATGATGATCTCTGCCTCGGCGTGCATAGCTACACCGTGCTCATATTTTTTGCCATTCATTATGATGTCTCCACCATCGAAACCAGTGTCGCGCTTCGGGGTACCATATCGGGTATTTGCGTAGCTAAATTTCATATCCGAAAGACGCACTCTCTCTCCACTCTTCTTAGTGAAATATCCCTCTCCCCAAGCTGATTGGTCGTAGCTTGTGCCATTTTCGGAGCCCCACGAATGTAGCGACACGGTTTGCCAACCCGACACATCTACTGATAATTTTTCGGGCGCTTCGCCATGTTTGACGAGTTGTGAGCGATATTGTACTCGCGACGAGTTGAGTTCGGCTCTCGCCTTGGATATATCTTGAGGTAGGGTTTGCGCCGTGGTGACACCTATGGTTAATAGGGCGCTCAATAGCGATAAGATAAGTTTGTTCATGGTTTAAGTTATATTATTTAAGTTCTACAAAATTACATCTTTTTATA
>JBCQUZ010000055.1:0-13821 GCA_047173645.1 Rikenellaceae bacterium | reverse complement strand
ACCCTCGGTGTGAAGCATAGCAGCATCACGGCACATATTGTTATAATCTTTATCTTCATCGTTATTTACGTTTATTGCGCTTTTCAGCGGCAAGTTGTTTAATAGCTAATTCGATGTTACCCCTTAACTCCTCTGTCTTGTGCTGCACCTCCAACTTCTCTAACTCTTCGGTGGTGTAGCTCAGATACTCCTCGACTGATACCTCCGTTGCGTAGACTGCCGATTGCGCTCCTCCGAGACCTATCCACACCTCTTTGTAGAGGCGGTTTGGGTCGTTCGCCATATTGATCGAGAGGATCTGCCCCTTCTCCTTATCGGTGAGTCCGAGTAGGTTTTGGATCGAGTCGAACTTGTTGGCGTACTTGCGCTGGTCGAGTAGGATCTTGCAATCGGAGTTGTTGATGATTGCGTCTTTTACAATCTCCGAAGCTATTATGTCATCCACCTCCTGAGTCACTACTATTGCCTCTCCGTAGAACTTACGAACCGTTTTGTAGAGATATTTTAAGTATGAAGCCATACTCGGAGAGGTTAGAGCCTTCCAAGCCTCCTCGATAATCAACTGCTTGCGAATACCTTTCAATCGTCGCACCTTGTTGATGAACGCCTCCATAATGATGATCGTCACTACGGGGAACAGCTCCTTGTTATCCTTGATCTGGTCAATTTCGAATACAATGAAGCGTTTGTTCAGCAAGTCGATGTTCTTGTCTGAGTTGAGCAAGAAATCAAATCTACCACCACGATAGTACTGCATCAAAGTGGTTAGGAAGTTGTCGATATTGAAATCTTGCTTCTCAACCTTTATCGCTCGACCCTCCAACTCCTTGCGATAATCATCTCGCACAAACTCATAGAATGTGTTGAAGTTGGGGACGATCGTGCGGTCTGCTTTAATGCGGTTCACATAAGCTGTCACTGCGCTACCAAGCTCACCCGATTCAGTCTTGGAGATCCTATCATCATCACTCTTCCAAAGTGTGAGCAGCAGGGTCTTTATCGAGTCCTGTTTCTCCACGTCAAAAACATAGTCGTCCGTATAGAAGGGATTGAAACTGATGGGGTTATCTTCGGTGTAGGTGAAGTAAATTCCATCCTCGCCCTTGGTCTTGCGGTTAATCATATTGCAGAGACCTTGATAAGAGTTACCCGTATCGACCAACACCACGTGTGTGCCCTGCTCATAATATTGGCGCACCATATGGTTCATAAAGAATGACTTTCCACTTCCCGAAGGACCAAGTACGAACTTGTTTCGGTTGGTGATTACGCCTCGCTTCATCGGCAGGTCGGAGATGTCAAGGTGCAGCGGTTTGCCCGTGAGCCTATCGACCATCTTAATGCCAAATGGCGAGGGTGAATCTCGGTAGTTGGTCTCCTCGTTAAAGAGGCACACAGCTTGTTCAAAGAATGTGTAGAAACTCTCCTCAGAGGGAAAATCTCCTGCGTTGCCGGGAATGCCAGCCCAATAGAGGGTTGGAACATCCACCGTGTTGTGACGTGGCTTGCACTCCATAAGTGCCAACTGTGAGCCTACCTCATTTTTGATCTGCTTTAGCTCCTCTCGCTCGTCGCTCCACGCTATCACGTTGCAGTGCGCACGAACCGAAGTCAATCCCAATGAGTGAGCCTCGTTCAAGTATTCCTCTATCCACTCCTTGTTTATCTGGTTTGATCGGCTATACTTCGATAGCGAGTGCATATTCTTTGCGCTCTTCTCGAACTGTTGGAGATTGGCGGCACTGTCATCAATGAAGATGTATTGATTGGTTATGTGGTTACAGCTAAGTAACAACCCAATCGGTGCTGCGAAACTGAGTCGGCAATCACTTCGGTCGGTCGATAGTTTCTCGTATCGTCTATCTGTGCCAACTCGACTTGGCATATCCTCTGTATCGGATAGGGTGTGCAAACATAGGATGTTATCGCCAACTCTCATCTCCTCCGCACCCAATGCAATATCTTTGAGGGTTGTCGTGTTGGATTGTGATAGGGCAAAATATTTCTCTATCACCCCAGCCTCTTCGTCTGTGCCTATCACCTCTGCTTCGGTTAATCTCTCGATTGAGATTAGTCCGCTCTCGTTGATGATGCTCTCCGCTTGCGCTACCGCCTCGATGAATCTCGCCACTGCATCTTTATCTCTAACCTCCTTTGGTGTTAGGTGTCCTCGGCATAGGGTCGAAACATTGCTCTGCTGTCGGCTTCGCTCCTTGGTGGTCTTGGTGATAAAGAGGTAACAAGTGTGGTGCAGGTATGGTCGCTCGTTGAAGTGTCGCTCGAAAGCGTTACTCAAAAAGCTCTTATCTCCGCCAACCTTTGGCTCATAACTCTCTTTAACAAACCAATCTTGCTTATGCACGATCGTAAAATTCGGTAGCACCTTCATCGCCTTGACCCACGTTGAGTGGATCGCCTCATACTCTGCCGATGTCACGGTGTAGAGTTCGGGTAGTGTCACCCTGAACGCTATTGTGATGTCGGCATCTTTGCTCACTATGCACCCATTCTCAAAGGCGAGCAGTGGGAACTTGCGCTCCAGCGTTGTTGCTTTTAATGTCTGTCTCATCGCTTACTATTCTGATTAAATAATCGAGAGATCTTGCGTCGGTTGATGATGTATCGGGGGTGGCAACCCTTTGCCCCACGCTTCATAAGTCCATATTGACCATACTTTGCGTTGAGCGAAAAGACCTGCCACACAAGTAGTGCAGCACCAGCTCCGACAATGGCAAAACAGAGCCATTGCGGAACACCCACCAGATACAAAACCACGAAGAGGATAAAGAGACCCAATAGCCCACCTATAAAAATGTATAGGTACTGCGCCTTGAGTCCTTGAAACTCCACCGACGAGCCAATCCCTCGGTTGATTGGAAATTCTGCCATCTTTCGTTTAGAGGAAAAATGAGCGTAGAATAGTAGCGGCAACAATCAAGAAGATACACGCACCAAACCACGATGCTGCGGTCTTAGATGTATCGGGATCGCCAGATGAGAATTTGCCGTAGACCTTAACGCCTCCGATAAGACCCACCACCGCACCAATAGCGTAGATAAGATTTGTCGCAGGGTCGAAATACGATGTTACCATCGAGGTCGCCTCGGTAATTCCTGCCAAACCGTTGCCCTGTGCAAAGGAGGTCTGTGCAGCCACAGTGAGGGCTGCCATTAGATAATAATTTCTTTTGGTCATAAATGATTTCTAATTCCATAATGTCGGCAACAAAAGGGAGAGCTTTAATAACTGAACCCACTCCTTTTGCTTGCACAACTTATGGTGTCATGTGGATTGGATGGTCCACATAACGGTTAATAACTATAATTTTCGTGGGTTGCACCTAAGTGCAGTAGACAGTAGGTTGTCAGCCATAATTTTTCTACTTCATCGCTCTTGTTTTTAAGTGTTGTTTAAAATTGCTCTAACTCTCTCCAAATTTGTGGAGTTCATCAAAGTCACTATCTGTGTAAATATGTCTGTACCCTCCAACTGTTCAAGGACAACTCTATCTTGCTCGGTCGCTGTGCCTCGCACCATTCGAGTTGTGGACTCTTCAATTTGCCCATAGTCAAAACAGGTGTACTTTGTTATTATTCCAACTTCGACCTCCTCCTCACTATGCCCATTATTGGTATTAATTACCTCCTCTTGCTCAGGTAGTGGATTCTGGTCGGGTTCATAATATTCATTCTCAAAATCCTCCTCCATCGGCTCATTATCCTCATTGAACAACTCGTCAACTTTATCGGGAGGAACTTGCGCTCTGCTTACCTTCTCCTCTTTGGGTATCTTAGGTTTTGGCTCAATTGGCTTTAGCGTTTCGCTCCTTGAAGCTCCCACGATAGAGCCAACAACCTTCTTCTCTGCTACAATTTTTATTGGCTCTATTGTCAGCTCATTCTCATCAACCTCTGGAGCGAACACTGCGCTTAGTATCCACATTATTGTAATGATAAGATAGCAGATGATAATTATAAATAGGGTGTCAGGCATTATTTCACTGGTGGGTTAAATTTGTTTGCATATAGCCCGTTGATAATATCTTTGTGGCTCTCTAAATGTGTATTTATAATATGCTCAACATAGCTGCTGATATTTGCTTTATGCCCTCCGACTATCTGCACAATACTCGTAAGTGCAGCGTGTGTCTCCTTGGAAACATATATCAGTTGTCGGGCATCAAAGTCAACTCTTGGCAGATACTTCTCTATGTATTCAGCACTTTTATCCCTCTGCTGACGTCTCTTCAACTCCCCATTTGGAGGTTGGTCAACTTGGGGGTTATGTGTTGTTTGTGCCGAAGTGTTGCCACTATGTTGCACCCCACGAGATACCATATCTTGCATCATCGTTTCATCTATCTCTGGTTTTTCTCTATTGCTCATTAGGTTTTAGTTTTGTGATTTGAATAATTTCCTCGACGAGTAGATCAAATCTACTACCTCGAAGCATTCTTGGATTGGGTGGAAAGATTGTTGAACGGAATGCCGCTTTGCCATCTGTGCGCAGCTCTTTCTTGAATCGTTTAGTGTCAGGCAGTGTGGTGTGCAATATGTGCAAACCCAAATCCACGATTGATTCAGTATAGACATCATACAGCTCTGTGCGTTCACGCTCATCGACCATATTCCAAAAGAGGTGTATCTCCTTGATGGTATATTGAGGGTTCTCAATCAACATTTGCTTTACGGTAATTGCGAATGAAAGAGAACTCTCTAACACTATTCTGTCCGAGATTATTGGTGTAAACATATAATCCAAACAAGCTATACACTGCAAGACGCCTTTGGACTTAATTGTGCCAGGAAGATCAAATATTACCATATCCACACGTGTCTGGCAAGATGCTAAGAATGAATTAACAATGTCAATAGCATTCTCTGCTGGTGAACAAAGTATTGTGTATGGCGGCTTTTGCAAAGTCTGCTGCTGAGTGTCATACATCTTCTTGTATTTCTCCTCTTGCTCCATTACGGCAATATCTCTATCCCTCATTTGATGTATGCTGTATTGTGGGAAGTCGCAATCTACAATCACAACATTGTATCCCATTTTGTAATGGAGCATACTTGCCATTAGCACACTAAATACACTTTTGCCAACACCTCCCTTTTGAGTCGCAAAAGCTATAAACTGTGTATCCTTGTTAATGTTAGATTTCATCGTTTTCTATCTTTAAAATTTTCTCGTTTTCAGATTTTCAGATTTTCTTGGAAGCAGTAAAACGTGCTGCCTTTCTGTTAATGCTGGTGCAAAGAAATGGATCATTTTTGCAGAAAAGGAGAGTTTGCGATTTTGAGGTTTCAAAATATACCTAAAGGTTCCATTAAGTCCCAAACTCAATAATTACTATTGCACATAGACCCTCTAACTTTGCACCCAACAAACAATGTTACCGTTGCAGACACATTAAATCTTTAGAAAAGGGGGTTATCAAATTCGCTTTTCAAAGTGAATTATTTTCAAAAGGAAAATAGCAAGTTATGTCTTGCGTAACCCGAAATTATTTCGGTTACTCCAGACTCTTGCTACTTAGGCGTAGGGCTAAACACTCTCCTAAGTCGGTGTTTATGATTTTCCATATATAATGACCTGCGGTAGCCAATTTTTAACCACCAAAATTAAAGTATGACGACAAAGAAAAAAGCGGGGAGACCGCCAAAGCCTGATAGAGCGCAACATTGTGTGATGGTACGATTCACACCTCACGAATATGCAGATCTACTCGCTCTAATAGAGAGAGCAGGGGCAAAACATAAGGCTGTGTTTATAAAAAAGCTGATATTTGGGAGGGATTTTAGTGTGCTGAAAGCTGATTTAAATACCCTTGGATTTTATGATACACTCAAAGAACTTAGAATTGAGTGTCGTAAGATTGGTGTAAACTACAACCAATATATTACTATTCTGAGGGGGCATTTCACTGAACAGCGAGCTGCGATGATGAGTAACAAATCGGCTGAACTGCTACAACAAGTAGTAATGCTCAATGAAAAAGCCCTGCACCTAACACTTAAATTAGTCCGACAATGGTTGCCAAAATAAGTGTAGGAAACTCGCTGTATGGCGCACTTGCATATAACCAATCAAAGGTTGATATAGATAGTGGTAAGGTTCTTTTGGCTCACAAAATCATAGAGAATGAGATGTGTGAGATAGATATGCGAACCACTCTACAAAGCTTTAATCTATATCTTGCCAATAATGATAAGACGAAAAAAACCATTGTTCATATATCTCTAAATCCGCACCCTGATGATAAACTTACCGATGAGCAGATGACGATTATTGCTCAGGAGTATATGGAAAAGATGGGTTATGGCGCACAACCATACGTCATATATAAGCACAACGATATAGAGCGTGGACACATTCATATCGTGACGCTCAATGTTGATAGCACAGGTAAGAAGATTAGTGATAGCAATAACTACCACCGAAACAATAAAGTTTGTCGTGAAATTGAGCAGAAATATGGACTTAATCCAGCAGAACGCAAGAAAAAAGCGGAGACTTTCAACTTCAAAAAAGTTGATATTGATAGGGGTAACATCAAGATTCAAATAGGAAATGTGATAAAGCCTATCGCTGCATCATATCATTTTCAGAGCTTCAATGAGTATAGAACTATCCTTGCTCACTACAATATTCACGTAGAGGAGTCGAAAGGTGTACGAGGTGGAAACAGCTATGCAGGGTTGATTTACTATGCTATGAATGAGCAAGGGGGAAAGGCAAGCAACCCTTTCAAATCCTCATTGTACGGTAAGAGTGTTGGCTATATCTCTATCTTTGACAAGATGGAAAAGCATAAGGAGACGATTAAATCGAAGAGGTTGAACCACCAAACAGCAGAGCGAGTGCGCAGCGCATTGGGTGTCTCACCAGATAGAGATAGCTTCAGAGATGAGCTATCGAAGTTGAATATTGACGTTATATTTAGGGACAATGCAGAGGGGCGATTATATGGTGCAACCTTTATTGACCACGATAATCAGTGTGTATTTAATGGCTCTCTATTGGGTCGAGATTTGGCGGCAAATGCACTCTCTGATTGGTTTGAGAATCCACAGATAACACCTCAAGATCACACTCAAGGTGTAGACCCAAATGCAGCGACCCAAATGCAGACACCGAATCAAGATGAATCAAGAGATGATTTTGAGAACTCTAATTCATTGGGTGGACTATTTGACCTGCCAATTGATGATGGCATAGACGATCCCGAAGAGGAGAGTTTCCGCAAATCTATGCAGAGAAAGAAAAAGCGCAAAGGACGGGGTCATTGACCCTTTTACTAATATCATTAATTAAAAAAACAGGAAGAAAAATGCAACAAGAAGATGACCTAAGAGCATTAGGTAAGATAATGGATATGCTGCGTGCGGTGAGTATCCTATTTGTGACGATGAATATATATTGGTTCTGCTATGAGGCAATCTCATGTTGGGGAGTAAATATCGGAGTGGTAGATAAAATTCTAATGAATTTCGAGCGTACTACGGGGCTATTTAGTTCGATACTGTGGACTAAATTTGGAGCATTGCTACTGCTTGCCCTGTCGTGTTTGGGTATTAGAGGTGTAGCTGATGAGAAGATAACGTGGGTGAAAATTTGGTCGCTCATCGGTGTTGGCACAGTGCTGTTCTTCCTTAATTGGTGGATCTTGTCGTTGCCGTTGGGTGTGGAGACAAATACGATTCTCTATATCTTCACGATGGCAGTTGGTTATATCTGTCTGCTGATGGCGGGTCTATATATGAGCCGATTGCTGAGTACAAATCTAATGGAAGACCCTTTCAACGACGAGAACGAGAGCTTTATGCAGGAGACTCAGCTTATGGAGAATGAGTATTCGGTGAATCTGCCGACCAAGTTTTGGTATGATAAGCGAGAGCATAAGGGGTGGATCAACGTTGTGAATCCATTTCGTGCGACAATCGTGCTGGGTACTCCTGGCTCTGGAAAGTCGTATGCAGTGGTGAACAACTATATAAAACAGCAGATTGAGAAGGGCTTTGCACTCTACGTGTACGACTTCAAATTTGACGATCTATCGACCATCGCCTATAACCACCTGCTCAATAATCGCAAGGCGTATAAGGTTACACCAACATTCTATGTGATAAATTTCGACGACCCTCGACGCTCGCATAGGTGCAATCCTCTCAACCCTAAATTTATGACCGACATATCCGATGCTTACGAGAGTGCCTATACCATTATGCTCAATTTGAACAAGACGTGGATTCAGAAGCAGGGCGACTTCTTTGTGGAGTCACCAATCATTCTGTTAGCCGCAATTATCTGGTATTTGCGCATTTACGAGGATGGAAAATATTGCACATTCCCTCACGCTATCGAGTTTCTGAATAAGAAGTACTCCGATATTTTCCCAATCTTGACATCATATCGAGAGCTTGAAAACTACCTTTCACCCTTTATGGATGCTTGGCACTCAGGTGCGCAAGATCAGTTGCAAGGGCAGATCGCTTCGGCTAAAATTCCGCTCTCTCGAATGATCTCGCCACAGCTATATTGGGTGATGAGTGGCGACGATTTTACCCTTGATATTAACAATCCTGAAGAGCCAAAGATCCTATGCGTAGGTAATAATCCCGACCGCCAAAACATCTACTCGGCAGCTCTCGGATTATACAACTCACGTATCGTAAAGTTAATAAATAAGAAGGGACAGCTAAAGAGCAGCGTAATCATTGACGAGTTGCCGACCATCTATTTCAGAGGGCTTGACAACCTTATCGCCACTGCACGATCTAACAAGGTTGCGGTATGCTTAGGCTTTCAAGACTTCTCTCAGCTCAAGCGAGATTATGGAGACAAAGAGTCGGCAGTAGTGATGAACACAGTCGGCAACATCTTCAGCGGTCAAGTAGTTGGTGACACCGCCAAGAACCTATCTGAACGCTTCGGCAAGGTTCTCCAACGTAGGCAATCGCTCACGATAAATCGCAACGACAAGTCCACATCTATCTCCACTCAGATGGATAGCTTGATACCACAGAGCAAGATTTCAACCCTCACGCAGGGTGTATTTGTTGGCTCGGTATCGGATAATTTCACCGAGCGCATAGACCAAAAACTCTTCCACGCTGAGATAGTAGTAGACAACGAAAAGGTAGCTGCTGAAACTGCTAAATACAAGAAAATCCCCACCATCATCGACTTTACAGACGACAATGGCGAGGATTGTATGGAGGCGCAAATCCAACTCAACTACGACCAAATCAAGCAAGATGTAGCAACCATAGTCGAGGTGGAGATCACACGCATCAAGGCTGATCCAATACTTTCAAAACTTATAAAATAAAAATAAATGGCAAGTGTAAAAGTAAAATTTAGAGAATCTACAGTAAGAGAGAGAGAAGGATCGATCTACTATCAGATCATACACAACAGAGTTGTAAGACAGCTTATAACTACTTATAGGATACACTCTGAGGAGTGGAACGAGGTGACCTCTCGTATAGTAGCCACTGCAAACGATGATCCGAGGCGTGCAAACTTCTTGCAATCACTCAGGTCTAATATTAAATTCGACACCGATAGGCTTAACCATATTATTTATTCCTTGGAGATTAAAGAATCAGACTATACGAGCGATGATGTGGTAGCAGTTTTCCAGAATCAACCTAAAGGCGAGACTCTATTTAACTTCACACCAACGCTCATTGAAAGGCTGAAGCAATTGGGCAAGATACGCACTGCTGAAACTTATACAGCTACAATGAAGAGTTTTATGATGTTTCGTGAGGGCGCAGACATCTCGCTGGGTGCTATTGATTCCAATATGATGCAGTGCTACGAGGGGTTTTTAAAGAGGCGAGATGCAGCTCCCAATACCATTTCATTCTATATGCGTGTACTTCGGGCAATATACAACCGTGCGGTAGAAGATGGTTTAATTGAGAACAAACGCCCCTTTAGAAGTGTCTACACAGGTCTCGAAAAGACTCTAAAAAGAGCAATTCCGCTTAGGGATATTAAAAGAATAAAGGATTTGGATTTGACAAAAAAACCGACGTTAGAACTCGTGCGGGATATGTTTATCTTCAGCTTCTATACGCGTGGTATGTCATTTATTGATATGGCTTTTTTGCGAAAAAAAGACCTTTCCAACAGTATGATAACATACCGTAGAAGTAAGACAAATCAGCAACTACATATTAAGTGGGAGGTATGTATGCAACAACTACTTGACAAGTATGATACCAAAGATACCCAATACCTATTGCCGATAATTCGAAGGAGTGATGTGAGCGAACGCAATCAATATCGTAATGCTCTACTGGTTTATAATAAAAGGCTTAAAGAGATTGGCGAGATGGTTGGGCTTAGTGTTCCACTTACTTTATATGTTGCACGTCATAGTTGGGCATCGGTAGCCAAGAGCAAAAATGTGCCTATTGCAGTGATTTCAGAAGGAATGGGACACGACTCAGAGACGACAACTCAGATTTATTTGGCATCACTGGATACTAAAATTGTCGACAAAGCCAATAATATGATCCTCAAACTTCTATAATGCTAAATGTTTAGCAAAAAATATATACGCTTAAAAAGAGACAAGTTTTCAGAATCGTCGCTTAAAAAGAGATAAGTTTACGTCACAAAGATAGTTGTTTTTTTCTATTTTATACACCAAATGGAATATTTATTCTACATGATATTATTCTAAAGTTCAACAAGTTTAGCTATTTAATCTCTTAAAAAGCCCTTACAATATACTGTAAGGGCTTTTTGGGGTTAGTACTTATCTCTTTTTAAGCGATAAGTACAAATGAAAATAGGGATTAAATATGACATTATAAAGCATCGGCTTATAACGGGTTGATATTGCGCAATATAGAGTCGTGGTGTTTGCTTCTTATGCATAAAAGCAAATACTAAAAAATATAAATAGTTGAAATATAGCACATAACAATCGATAGAAATGACAAAGGTAGAGAAAACGAACAAGGTAATATCAACATTGGTGGTATGCTTGGATGCTATTATCATTAGCATATCATTCGTACTTTTTCACTGTATTTGGAAAGAGTACCAAGCTCCAATGTTTGAAGGCAGCGTATACCCAATGCTCCTCTCACTTGTAGTGAGTTATATTGTAAGTTCATTTTTCAGAGGCACAATCTTACATTATAGAAGGGTTCGTCCAGATCAAATAGTTCGCAAAACAGTAGGCAGTATGATTGTTTTCTTGCTCGTGTGGTGGCTTGTTGTATCAGTACTCGATTTTGGCGTTGTCTTTAACCGACCCATTGCAATATTTTTTACTGTCATCTCTATTTTGACAGTCTTGCTTAGATTGACATACTACACATACTTAAAATCAAGGCGACAAAATGGATCAAACATATGCAATGTTATTTACATTGGAAGTGGATCAAACATAAGAGAGTTGTATAGAGAGATGACCCAACATCTAACAACAGGTTATAATGTAGTAGGTTATTTCGACAAAGAATGCAACTCTAAGTTCGACGAAAAATGCACCTATCTGGGTAGTGAGGAGCAAGCTATTGAGTATATGAATCACAATAATATTGATCGTGTATATTGTGGTTTGCCTTCTAAAGATAGTAATATAATATTACCTGTAATTAACTATTGCGAAAGTCATCTGATTAGATTTTTTAGTGTCCCAAACTTTAGAAACTACTGTCATCGTCGGGTTTCGCTTGAGATGTTTAGTAATGTGCCGTTGCTCACTATACGAGATGAGCCTTTGAGCCTCTCTGTAAATAGGTTTGTTAAACGACTTTTTGATATTCTCTTTTCACTTTGCTTTTTGTGCACCGCATTTCTGCCAATATACATTATTGTGGGTATAATCACAAAGATCACCTCTCCTGGTCCCGTATTCTTTAAACAAAAGCGACACGGACTCGATGGTAAGGAGTTTTATATGTATAAGTTTCGCTCAATGAAGGTTAACAACGATGCCGACAGATTGCAGGCTACAAAAGATGACCCTCGCAAGACAAAATTTGGTGATTTTTTACGCAAGAGCAGCATCGATGAGCTACCTCAATTTATCAATGTATTGCTGGGTGACATGTCGATAGTTGGTCCACGTCCTCATATGATAAAGCATACAGAGGAGTACTCTAAATTGATTAAAACCTATATGGTTCGTCACTTCATAAAACCAGGAGTAACAGGCTGGGCACAGGTTACAGGATTCAGAGGTGAGACCAAGGAGTTGTCGGATATGGAGGGTCGAGTAAGAGCAGATATATGGTATATGGAACATTGGACGTTCACTCTCGATTTGTACATCATCTACAAGACTGTGGCTAATGTAGTTGGACGAAATGAAAAAAAAGCGTATTAGAAACAATGGCAAATAACATAGATAGATCTCTAAACAATCAGCGTATTGCAAAAAATTCTATACTTTTAAATATTCGAATGGTAATAACTCTTGTTATTGCATTATACACCAGTCGAGTTATTCTCGCAACATTAGGTGTAGAAGATTTTGGTATTTATAGTGCAGTAGCAGGATTTGCATCACTACTTGGTTTTTCTACAACTGCAATAACTAATAGCATGCAGAGGTTTCTTATTGTGGCTTTAGAGCGAGGCGATAGAGTAGATTTGCAGAATAAATTTTCTATATGTATATACATATCTGCTCTAATATCAGTAATTATTCTAATTATATGCGAAACTGCCGGCTTATGGTTGATCTATAATAAATTAAATATACCAGCAGATAGATTAGGTGCAGCAATACTAATATTTCAATTTTCGGTACTTAGTATGATTGTTTTAATAATGAGTCTGCCTTATAATGCAATAATGATGGCGTATGAGAAGATGAGTGCCTTTGCTTATATTGCAATCTTTGAATCAGTATTAAAGCTTGCTATTGTTTTTGTTTTACAGATTGGATCTTTTGATAGATTAAAACTATATGGCGTTCTATTATTGATTGTTCAACTAATAATTAGGCTAATTTATAGTACATACAGTTCTATACACTTCAAAGAAACTAAGTTGAAAATAGTAAATGATAGAGTATTATTCAAGCAAATGCTGAGTTTTACAGGGTGGTCTATTTTTACCCCTATATCTGCTATCAGTTGCTCACAAGGACTGAATATATTACTGAATATATTCTTTAATCCTATTGTTAATGCAGCCAGAGCAATTTCATTACAGGTTCAAAATGCTATTCTAAGCTTCTCTCGTACATTATATATGGCTTTTAATCCTCAGATAACAAAGTGTTATGTAAATGAAGATTATCAATCTATGCATAAATTGATTTATGCAAGCTCACTATTTAACTTCTACTTTCTGTCGATGCTTTCATTGCCTATTTTAGTTTCAACATCTTATATTATAAAAATATGGCTTGGGGCTATACCTGAATATGTTGTAGTATTTGTCCAGCTAATGCTATTAATCGGCTTAGTTAGTTCTTTATCAACACCTTTGATGACATCAGTACAAGCCACAGGCAAGTTGCGTAATTATCAAATATGGGAGAGTTGTTCATCACTTATGGTACTACCAGTATCGTATGTACTATTAAAACTTGAGATATTGGATCCTGTTGGAGTTTTTGTTATTAGCCTGCTATTTGAGGTTATAACACAAGGAGTCAGGGTTTTTATTGTTTGTCCTCTCATACAGATGAGAAGAAGAGATTATTTTAATAATATAATCCATTGCTGTCCCATTAAACTGTAGAAAAGTTCTTTGAAGTATTTGAAATTTAGTTAGTTATGACGATTTTCATAGTGCGACGATTTGAATTTGTAAATTTGCACCTTTATAATATAAGG
>JBCQUZ010000226.1:0-2100 GCA_047173645.1 Rikenellaceae bacterium | reverse complement strand
CGATATACGCCCAACTATACAACAACTTCTTTAACGCCCAAGACTCAGGAACAGTAGTCGAGGGCGATTGGATCTCTATACGCCTACACAATACAGCTTATGGATTTGCTGAGGCAATTGCATCTTCAGTTGGTGGTGGAGATAGCGAGAGCGGTGTACTTATTGGCTACCTCAAAAAGTCTGGTGATGATATGTATGGCAAGCTCCGAGCGAACTATGGCTTTGAGGCTGGTTGTGATAACACACGAGTTCTATACACATACTTCGAGGATAATCAGTACGGAGTTCATATTGATGGCAACCTGAGATTAGGTGGTGATAGTCTTTATCTTGGCGAAAAGAACGTGCTTCGCTATGATACTGAAACGGCTACTATAACCCTCGATGCTCCATACATTGACCTACTAACTGCTACCATCAAAAGTAGCGGTGAAATGCTGTTTGGCTCTGACAAAGCAAGTGGCGTTCATATCTCATCGACAACGGTACAAATCAAGGGTAAAGATGTCTATCACGAGGGAAATGCAAACCTCTCAACGGTAGATTGGGCTATGCAAAATGCAGCAATATCAAGCAATCTAACCGTTGATGGCACTGCAACTCTGAAAGGTGAACTGACTGCGTTATATGGCTTCACACTTGGCTATGGTGGTGATGCACTCTTGATTGGAGGCAAAGATAACATCACAGCCAACAGTTTCCTTTCGTTTGGTTCGGGGTATGGAATCAAGATTGGTGGTGTGCCAGTCTTGGTGCGTGTGAATGATAGTGATATTCAGTTGAGTGCTGCTGATGGTGATTTGCTTTTAGGCTCAGAACAGACCAACAAAATCAGACTCTTTGCAGGTGTGAGTGATATTGATGGCGATAATATTCTCATCTCAAAGTATGGTGATGGTTACTTCCCAGCTTCGCTAACGGTGCGCCACAACTATGGCGAAGATCTGCTATCCTCTTATCGTGTAGATACGGACGATGAGGGCGTGATAATCCACAAGCGACTACGCTTCGGCTCTGCTTCTGGTGCAATCATATCAGGCAATAACGATGGCATCACATTCACCTCATCAGCTTGCAATTCATACCTCTCACACAGAGAATCCACGAGCCACTACAAGCCATTGGATAGAGCCTCAACCTCGCTCTATATTTCAACGGATAGCGACTTCATCACAGTAGGCAAACCCTTAGAGGCAACAACCTATATCGGTATAGATGGCGCACGCACACGCATAACGGTCGATGCTCTACAATTCTCTGACGAGAGCTACATCCAAGCAGTAACAGATGGATTTAAGCTATCTGGCAACTCTGTGTTCTTAGGCAATCTCAGTTCAGAAAGGTACGCCTCAGGTTTTTCAGGTTACGGCTGGTCAATTAGAAACAACCTCACCACAGGCAATATCTCAGCCACCTTTGACGAGCTAACCATCCGAAAGAAGATGCGCATATACGAATTAGAGGTACAAAAAATCACCGCCACAAACGGTTCTTTTTGGGTGAGCGACTCTTGTAGCGGAGATATGGTGGAGCTTATTTTGTAAACGAACCTATTTCAATCAGATTACCCTCTGGGTCTGAAATATAACAGGTGCGTTGACCCCAAGGCTCAGTAGTTGGCTTCATAATAATTGTTGCTCCTTTTGAAACAACATCTTCAAATGCCTTATCTACTGCTGCATAATTCTCAACACACAATGCAATCTCAAAATGCCCGTTTATATTTTTAGCAAAAGAGAAAGAGTGAGATGTCATCTTTTCAAAATCTTTGCGCCCGTACATTAAAAATAATACACCATCTTTTTTGAGATATACATTTTCCGTACTCTCATCTTCTGTAATCTCAAACCCTAATACGTCACGATAAAATCTTATCATTGTCGGCATATCCTCGACAAAAATACCAAATCCTTCTAACTTCATAATTTGTTTTTATTTCAAAGTTACTAAAACTTTCTGATATTTCACCCATTTTCTCCTAAACTCACTATTCTTTAAGACAGAGATTGTTTTAGAGAATGGCGAAGTACGAATATAGTAAATACAAAATCATCATAGACCCTGAGTCCAAAAAGACTCAGGGTTTGCGTGTTGGTGATG
>JBCQUZ010000225.1:0-2103 GCA_047173645.1 Rikenellaceae bacterium | reverse complement strand
TCACCATAAGTTGCTCGGCAGTCGATCTTTAGGTGCTTGTCATATAGCGAAGCCCCTGAATTATCGACAAACTCCCTTGAATCGGAACATCCTGCAGCAACTGATTTATAACCATCAATATAACCACCACTAATCAAAGAATCCACCAACAATCTTTTGTAGACATTATTGCCATTTACGGCATACTGACGTTCAGCCAAACGATATCTCTGACCATACTCATCTGTGACTGAGCTGAATATGATGCACCGAGCAATGATATATCCGCTCTCTTTGTTGACAAGGTAGGCTGCTGAGGCATCCACCGAATCTTCGTAGAAATAGTGGAATGATTTGTCAGTCATGCACGACTCCACGTCACCTTCAAGCGATTCACTGTCGTAGATCTTCTCAAAATCCTGATCTACCACAAGTTGAAAGTTGGGCATGGTGCTCATTGAATAGCCCCTCCAACTATCCGCAAATTCCTCACACATGAATGTAACCACCTGAATAGGAAGCATCTTGCCGAACTGAGTCTCTAAGATTAGTTGCCTAAACATCTTTCCTGCTTTCATCTTGTAGATCTTGTCACTTTCCTTGTTTATATAGCGGACTGAGCGAATATCTCCATCCTCGCAGACTCCTTGATAATCATCGGTCATATACTTGGCACTTCGATAGTTACGATCAAGGAGTCGAACTGTGTAGGGGAGGCTTTCATCTCGTTGACCTGACTCGATTATTCGCTCAGTGACAAGTTGTCGAAGTTCCGAGATAGATGTGATTTCGAGCAAAGAATAATCGCCCGAAGTTGTCGCCTCGTGAAGCAACTCGCGGCTTTTGAGGAGTGCTAATAATATTTTGTTCTTTCGATTTTCTGGTGTTCCAAATAGAGCTTTAAACTCTTCGTAGTTTTTGAAATTGTAGTATAGCATAATATTTTGAATTTTAATTGTTTATAAATGAAAAGAGGGAGCAGACTCTTCTTCAGAATCTACCCCCTCTTCGGTGGTTGTTTTGCTTATGTGGCTACTTTACTCGATAAACCAGCTATAAGTATCATCTATACCCTGAATAGCTCTCGCTACTCCTGATACGACATCGAAAGCGTTTACGCTTCGGTCGATTGTGGTGTCGATATAGTTTGATTTATAATTGGTTATGAGGTTATATAATTGCCAGGCAGTTATTGTCCCATCTTCTCCTCCTCCGAAATTCTCGTCTGTATAGTAATCTCTTACGGCTGCATTGATTTGCGCCTCGTTGAGTATCATTTCAGGAAGGTTGAGTTCTGTTTTAACTCTCTGTGGCAGTGCAGAATATAATCTACACTTGCCAAGGAATTGTGCAAAGGTTTGGACATCTATTGTTGTGTCATTAAGCCTTCGCATTTGGTCGATATGTAATTTGGAGTTATATAGTGAAAATAACTCGCTGGCATACCTGTAGAGGTCTGCTGTGTTTGTGACTTTGATTGCGGAATTGACTCCGTCTGTCGAAAGGCACATATTGGCACATATCTGGTTTAGGAAGCCTATGCCCAGTTGGAAGGACTGTTTTTGGCTTGAGTTTCCTAAAAGATTTGTTTCGTGGTATGATCTGACTCCTACAATTTGCAGGTTTAGATCACAGCCGTTTACGTTGTGAGTGATGCTTGGAATTTCGATCATAAACATCATTCTCTGGTAGTAAGAATTGGAATCATCGTCGGTTAAATTTTCGACTAACTTTCCATATCCTGTTCGGGTTCGTAGCTTCATTTCATGCGAAACTCGAACTTGCGGTGTTAGAAACTGCTCTCCCTGAAAGTGGGTTTGAGCGGCATCCATAATAGTTGTGATAAACTCCGAATGGCTGATCGTCTCGGTGTTATCTCGTGAAAATACAGGGATCAAATAGTCATCCTGTAGTTGTTGAAGCCCAATCTCTTGTGTGTTTCCAAGGATGAATGGGCTGTTGTTTTGCTCTTGTTGTTGCTCTACGAATGAGTCTGTTTGCTCGTTGTAGATAAGTTGCGTTGTGTTCATAATTTATTGTGTTTAAATTGTTTAACAAAAAGAGCCCTAACTAATTTTTTTCTTTAGCAGGGCTCGAAATTTTTTGAGGTTTTTCAGGAATAAT
>JBCQUZ010000001.1:0-124526 GCA_047173645.1 Rikenellaceae bacterium | reverse complement strand
AACCATCTGTGCAATTGTTCACAAGACAAGGGCTAACTCTTAATTTGTCAAAACACAAAGAATATTAACAAAATAGCTGAAATATAGCTATTTATAATGATTTAATTTACGTATGAAAAAAATAGTTGTTTGTCTAATGTTTTTGCTCACATGTGCAATCACTTCGACCAATGCCCAAACAGAGCAAATAGAGAACCAAACAGAGCAGAGGTCGCAAAGCATTGTCTATATCAATGGTGCGCGATTTTATGTTCACACCATAACCGAGGGCGAAACCCTATATTCGCTATCGAAACTATACGATGTGTCGATCTCTGATATTGAATCAAACAATGCCTCTCTTGCTCAAAGTGGATTGCAGATAGATCAAAATATCAAGATCCCTATCTCGACCCCTCCCGTAAAGAATACGGTAGATCGCAAAGAGCGTCGTAATTTCAACACACACAAAGTTCAAAAGGGCGAAACTCTATACTCCATATCGCGCAAGCATGCCCTTTCGGTGGCGATCATTGTCGAAGATAACCCATCCATAGATCCATTGGCTCTTTCGGTGGGTCAAGAGCTACGCATTCGCAAAGCTGAGGTGGGCAAAACATCACAAGAAGAGACTATCGAGGAGCTTTCAGAGTATCAAGAGAAGATGAATGAAATTGCCCCCGAAGGTTACGAATATCACCTTGTCAAACCAAAGGAGACGCTATATTCAATACTTCGCAACACCAATATGAGCCAACAAGAGTTCGCGGAGCTCAATAATATGGAGAGTAGTAACCTCAAAGCTGGAAGTATCGTTATAGTGCGCACGTTGAAACCCACCTATCCAAAGGGTACAAACAATAACGCAATTCGTAGTAGTAGCATAATTGGATTTGATGATAACAACAATGATAATGCAACATCACCACAAGTTCAATTCTCTTCGTTGCGTCACACCCAAACTCTTAACGTGTCGTTGCTACTCCCTCTCACCTCGACCAATGGCGCAGCCTCTCCAATCTTCGAGGAGTTCTACCAAGGATTTTTGTTGGGAGTCGAAGAGCTTAAAAAGGAGGGTAAGAGCGTGAATGTAAATCTGTTCGACACCAAACGAAGTAGCTCTACGGTGAGCGAGATCGTGGAGTCCGATCAATTCAAGGCGAGCAACCTTATCGTGGGACCAGTCTACGAAGATTTGATGGGCGAGGTTGTGAAGTATGCCGAGAGTCACTCGATCCCTGTGGTGTCGCCCCTCGCCGCGCTTAACTCTGTAAATAGTGAAGTTGTGTTCCAAATGGCACCTGTCGCAGGACACCGCTACGACAAAGTTGGTGGATTACTCGCCGATTCCGTTCAAGTGACCCTTGTTTATACCGAAAATACCGACACTCAATATGAAGAGGAGGTCAAAGCGCTGTTGGGCTCAAAACCCTACAATACCCACCTCTACAAATATGAACACCCCTCAGTTGTCACAGAGCGCCAAGCAATAGCGGCTAAATATAATCGCGAACCAGAACACTCGCCAAGTGACCTTTCGCCAATTATAAATGGCGATGCTAAGGATGTAACAATCTTCGTTATGTCGGACAACGAAACCGATGTCGACCGCATACTTTCAGCTTTGGCATCTGCCGAAATCGGACTTCGAAGCCGTTCGCTAAAGGTAAGTGAGTTTTCGGTATTCTACAACTCTAAGTGGAATCGTTACAATAATATCGACCGCGCGGTGTTGTTCCGCGATAGAGTGGTGGCATTCACATCGTACCACGCCAAGCGCGATAACGACACAATCAAACACTTTGATAGTCGCTATGCAAAGGCATTTGGAGTGCTTCCATCGCTATATTCATATCGAGGCTACGATGTGGCGAAGATCTTTGGCGAAGGGCTATATTCCGACATCGATTACTCGATGGAGGGGCGCACATTCACCCCACTCCAAACAACCTACCGATTCCAAAAGATCAATGGAAGTGAGAGCCGAGCCAACCAAAATTGGATGCGCGTGAATTACAAAAAAGATTTTACGATAACTCTGGAATAAAATTATGGCAACAATAGTTGGGGGGATCCCCGAAAAGACAATCGAGCGCCTGAGCGAATATCGTCGCTCATTGGTCGCAAGCCACAAACAAGGTATAACCCATATTTTTTCGCATGTCATAGCTGGAATCCACGGTATTACGGCGGTGCAGGTGCGCAGAGATCTTATGCTTATAGGTTTTTCGAGCGACAATAAAAAGGGGTATGATGTCAAGGAGCTCATCGACTTCATTAGCTCAATTCTCGACGGTGAATCGACAACCAATATTGGAGTTATAGGTATGGGTCACTTGGGTCAAGCGATTACCAAATATTTCAACGATAAGGGGTTGAAACTTCGTATCACCGCGGCGTTTGATGTCGACCCATCGAAGGTTGGCACCTCGATCGACAATATCCCGTGCCACCATATGGATAACTTTGCGGAGGTTGTCGAGTCGGCGGATCTAAGTATCGTTGTGGTGTCGTCGCCAACGAGCGTTGCACAAGATTTGGTACTTCCGATTATCAATGCTGGAATCAAGGGGGTATTAAACTTCACATCGACACCTCTGAATTTTCCTCAAGGAATCGTTGTCGAGAATTACGACATCACTACCCTACTCGAAAAGGTGGCGTACTTCGTGAAGGAGACCGAGGAGAATCAGGATAAATAATCCTCTCCATATATAATATATAAATAATCCACCTCCCCTCTTCTCGATATATATGAAAGTATTTCATGGCTTTGACCAACTCCCCACATTCAAAGATGCTGTGTGTAGCGTAGGCTCCTATGATGGAGTACATATCGGGCACAAGCAACTCATCGAAAGGTGTGTTTCATTGGCAAGAGAGATTGGTGGCGAGAGTGTGATTTTGACCTTTGAGCCCCATCCACGTATTGTTTTGGGGCGAGGTGAAGGGTTGAAGTTACTCACGACACTGCCCGAAAAGATCGAACGTTTGAGGGGTGAGGGGGTCGATAACTTGGTTGTTATACCCTTTGACGAACCATTCAGCAAACTAAAATATAGCGATTTTGTAAAGAGTTATCTTATCGACAAACTCTCTATGCGATATATGGTTATTGGATATAACCACCTATTTGGACATCGCAACGAAGGGGATTTCGATCACCTAACAACCCTAAGCCACAACCTTGGTTTTGGAGTCGAGATGCTCCCCGAACTTCGCCACGACCTCGCGAAGGTGAGCTCGACGGTGATACGTCGCCTAATCGAAAGTGGAGATGTGGAGAGTGCCACACAGCAACTCGATGCCCCATATCTTGTGTTGCCAAGTGGCAATGATATTAATTCTCTTGACCCCCTAAAGCTCCTACCTCCATCGGGGTGTTACGATGCTTTTGTTGATGGCGCACGACAACCAATCGAGATTGCGGAGGGCAAGATTATAGCTCCCTCATATTATAGAAAGATAGAGATCTTAAAACCCATATAAAATGTTAATATCCAGAGAATTTGAGATGCGCGTGTGGTATGTCGACACCGACCAAATGGGGATTGTTCACCACTCCAACTACATCCGCTATTACGAAGCTGCACGCTCCGATTTTATGCGCTCCCTAGGCGGTTTTTCATATGCCGAGATGGAACGACGTGGCATTATGATGCCTATTTTAGAGGTTCACTCAAAATATGTCGCTTCGGCATATTTCGACGAGATGATACGCGTAAAGGTGTGGATCGACGAGATCCCCCGCGCACGCATTCGTTTCGACTACGAGATCTACAACCCCGAAGGGAAACTCCTCAACACAGGATACACCCTATTAGGATTTATGCACTCCGACACCCGTCGCCCAACACGTGCCCCAGAGTGGTTCGTGGAGTTACTTCATTAACCTTCATTAAGAATAGAGGCACAAAAAAATCGGAAGAGACTATAATCTCTTCCGATTTTTTTGTAGAACATTCTCAAATTATTGAGCGTTCTTCTTATCGTAGCGTTTTGCGTAACGGTTCATAAACTTATCGACGCGACCAGCGGTATCAACCAACTTCATCTTACCAGTGTAGAAAGGGTGAGATGTGTTTGAGATTTCCATCTTGTACACGGGATAGGTTTCGCCGTTCACCTCTATTGTCTCTTTTGTCGAAACGGCGGACCTACACAAAAACACGACGTCATTGGACATATCCTTAAACGCCACCAAACGATAATTCTCTGGGTGAATACCTTGCTTCATCTTTTGTTGTTTTTGATTTAATTAATTCTTACATATCTATATAAGCGAGGCAAAGGTACAAATTTAATTTGACCAAACAATAGTTTTGCATAAAAATGTGACGAATAAGTGATTAATTCACAAAAAAATTTTGTTGTTTAATACAAAATATATACTTTTGGGGTATGAATACAATGTTTGTACATACTCATCATCATCATCACCACTCAATGCAGGGGTAGAGTCGGCGTGTGTGTATATATAATATAACATAACGGATTAGCGAACTCACCCTTTCATAGGGTGAGTTTTTGTCTATTTATGGGTTATTTATGGGATTTTTAGCTTCTGCGAAGCTATGCCCTCCTGGCACTTTTTGCGTTGCAAAAAGATGCTTTTAGGAGTGGAGGGCGGAAGAGGCTGGACTTAAAGTGGCTGGACTGCCCTAACGCCGGGCTGGCGGTGCGAGCCGCACGGGCAGAAGATGCTGACGCATCTTGGATATGAAAAAAAGAAAGTTATAAATTATAAAACAAAAAAAATTATGCTAAGAATAGCAATCCAGGCGAAGGGTCGCCTAAACGAACAATGTGTATCGATGCTCAAAGAGGCTGGCATCGGAGTGGTAGAATCTAAGCGCAAGCTAATATCTAAGGCGGAGGGATTCCCATTGGAGGTGCTCTATCTTCGCGACGACGATATTCCACAAGCGGTAGCTATGGGTGTTGCCGACATCGGCATCGTGGGTCAAAACGAAGTTGGCGAGAAGGATTTTGACGTTACCGAAGTGTTGCCTCTAGGTTTTGGCGGTTGTCGCATCTCGCTTGCAATATCTAAGGAGATTGACTATCCAGGATTGGAGTTTTTCGAGGGCAAAAGAGTTGCAACATCATACCCTGTGATCCTCAAGAAGTTCTTCGCCGAGAAGGGTATCAACGCCGAGATCCACGAGATCGCGGGATCTGTGGAGGTTGCTCCAGCTGTAGGTATGGCAGATGCTATCTTCGACATCGTGTCGTCGGGCGGAACATTGGTTTCGAACGGACTTGTCGAGGTGGAGAAGATCTTCTTCTCGGAGGCTGTACTTATTGCCAACAACGAACTATCGGCAGAGAAGCAAGCGATTCTAGATCAATTGGTATTCCGCATGCAGACCATTTTGGATAGCAAGAATATGAAGTATGTACTTATGAACTTGCCAGTTGAGAAGGTCGAGGAGGCAACTAAGCTCCTTCCAGGAATGCGTAGCCCAACCGTTTTGCCACTAGCGCAAGAGGGGTGGTGTTCGATCCACACCGTAATCAGCGAGTCATGTTTGTGGGACTCTGTAGAGCAGTTGAAGGCGATGGGCGCTGAAGGAATCTTGGTTCTTTCTTTGGAAAATATGATCCGATAATGCAACGCCTTTCAATATATAACAACCCTCCTCGCAAGGATTGGGACGAACTCATTGAGCGCAACATCCCCCAAGATGATGAGATTGCGGAGCGTGTAGCCTCGATCATCGAGGAGGTGCGCACGGGGGGTGATGAGGCTCTACGCTCGATCGTTCAACGAATTGAGGGCGCTGTGCCCGACTCATTCGAGGTGAGTCGTGAGGATCGCGCGGCAGCTGCTGCGGAGCTTTCGGATGAACTTAAGGCATCATTGGCGGTGGCGAAATCAAATATCGAGAGATTTCACGCTGCACAGATGTACAAGGGTATCGAGTTGGAGTTGATGCCAGGGGTGAAGTGTTCGCAACGTGCGGTGCCGATCCGCAAGGTGGGTTTGTATGTGCCTGGAGGTACGGCACCACTCTTTTCGACTGTGTTGATGTTAGCGATCCCTGCTAAGATTGCAGGGTGTAAGGAGATCGTGCTTTGCTCGCCTGCTAAGGATGGCAAGATTGCCCCCGAGGTGTTGTACGCGGCGGATCTTTGTGGCGTGACTAGAGTCTATGGTTTAGGTGGGGCTCAGGCAGTTGCGGCAATGGCTTACGGAACCGAAAGTGTTACGAGGGTCGACAAGATCTTTGGGCCTGGTAACAGATATGTCACCAAGGCGAAACAGATTGTGAGCACATCGAGAGTTGCGATTGATATGCCAGCAGGACCTTCGGAGGTGTTGGTTTTGGCGGACGACACAGCATCGGCAGAGTTCGTTGCATCAGATCTGTTGTCGCAAGCGGAGCATGGAGCTGATAGCCAAGCGATTTTGGTTTGTGCATCGACCGAATTTGCCGATGCGGTAAACGATGCCGTGGAGCGCCAATTAGATATGTTGCCACGCAAGGATGTGACAGCTAAATCATTGGAGAGCTCGCGCGCGATAGTCTTTGACTCCGCGTCCGACATGATCGAATTTGCCGAGGAGTATGCTCCCGAACACCTCATAATCTCGATGGAGGATGCGTGGGGTGTTGCGTCGCAGATCACATCGGCAGGTAGCATCTTCGTGGGGCAATACTCCAACGAGAGCGCTGGCGACTATGCGTCGGGCACCAACCACACACTTCCAACAGGAGGATGGGCACGATCATACAGCGGTGTGAGTTTGGATAGTTTCATGCGTAAGCAAACCTACCAAGAGCTTACAAAAGAGGGTATTGCATCGTTGGCTCCCACAGTAATCGCGATGGCAGAGGCGGAGGGGTTAGATGCTCACGCCAATGCAATGAAGTTGCGATACGACTCACTAAAGTAACACAAAAAAGCAATGAAAAAAGATATTCTGCGCCTAGTGCGCCCCAATATATTAGCCTTGGAGCCCTACTCCACAGCTCGCGACGAGTATGAGGGTGGCGAGATAGATGTGTGGTTGGATGCCAACGAAAACCCATTCGACAATGGGGTGAATCGTTACCCCGATCCGCACCAACTATCGCTCAAAGAGCAACTCTCGAAGATCAAGGGCATAGCGCCCCGAAATATATTTATCGGCAATGGTAGCGACGAGGCTATCGACCTAGCGTTCAGAGTCTTTGCACGCCCAGGGGTCGACAACGCAGTGAGTATTGCCCCAACCTATGGAATGTATAAAGTTGCCGCGGCGACCAACGACATCGAGGTGAGGGAGGTGCAATTGGGCGAGAATTTCACCCTTCCAGTTGAGGATCTTTTGAGCGCCACGGATGAAAACACCAAGCTCATGTGGATCTGTTCGCCCAACAACCCAACGGGAAATATTTTCCCCGAGGAGCAGATCATCGAGCTAATCGAAAGATTTGATGGTGTGGTGGTTGTCGACGAGGCGTATATCGACTTTGCCGATAGCGAAGGGTTTCTACCCAAACTCGCTAACTACGAAAATCTTATAGTTCTTCAAACGCTTTCGAAGGCGTGGGGAATGGCGGGTCTAAGATTTGGTTTGGCGTTTGCATCGGAGCAGATTATCGGGCTTATGAATATGGTGAAATACCCATATAATATAAATGTATTGACTCAAGCCAAAGTTGCCGAGATGCTCGCAAAGGGGATTGATGGTCAAGTGGAAGAGATTATAGCTCAGCGAGATATAGTGATCGAGGAACTCGCGAAAATCGACCTCATCGAAAAGATTTTCGACACCCAAGCAAATTTTGTATTGGTTCGCACCGCCGTGGCAAACGACCTCTACGACAAATTGGTCGAAGGAGGAGTCATCGTGCGCAACAGATCAAAGGTCAAAGGTTGCGAAAATACCCTGCGCATAACGATCGGTACGGCAACCGAAAACGAGCGAATGATAAAAATAATTAAGGAATATAAATAATGAAAACTGCATTCTTTATCGACCGTGATGGAACGATCATCGTCGAGCCACCCATAGATTATCAAGTCGACTCGCTCGAAAAGTTACAATTCCGAAGTGGCGCAATTTCGGCATTGAAGTCGCTCAGCGCCATGGATTTCGAACTTGTGATGGCGACAAATCAAGATGGATTGGGCACCGACTCATTCCCCGAGGCGACGTTCCACCCAGCACACAACAAGATGCTCGCGATCCTCGAAAGTGAGGAGATCACCTTTGACGATCAACTTATCGACCGCACATTCGAACACGAGAATGCCCCCACTCGCAAACCGCGCACGGGGATGTTTGGCAAATATATGTCGGGCGAATATGACTTGGCAAATAGCTATGTTATTGGCGATAGAGTGACAGATATAATCTTAGCTAAGAATCTAGGTGCCAAGGGAATACTTCTAGCTCCAGAAGAGGAGGGATGGCAAATGGTACGCGATGCCGATTGCGCCGAAGCGTGCGTTTTGGTCACCGAAGATTGGTCAGACGTTACGGAGTATATCCGCCGTGGAGAGCGCCGAATCGAAATTGTGCGTGGCACTAAGGAGACTCAAATCCGTGTGGTTTTGGATCTCGACAAATCGGCAGGTATGGAGTCGAAGATCTCAACTGGGTTGAAGTTTTTTGACCATATGTTAGATCAAATTGCCCACCACGGAGGTGTAAGCCTTATAGTCGATGCCAAGGGCGATTTGGAGGTCGACGAGCACCACACAATCGAAGATGTGGCGATCACCCTAGGCGAGGCTATCGACAAGGCGTTGGGTAGCAAGGTGGGAATCGCGAGATATGGCTTTGCACTCCCTATGGATGAGTGTAGAGCGTTGGTACTCATCGACTTTGGTGGACGAATTGATTTTGAGTGGGATGCAGAGTTCAAGCGCGAATATGTAGGCGATATGCCGACCGAGATGTTCCGCCACTTCTTTATTTCGTTGTGCGCAGCAGCGCGATGCAACCTCCAAATTTCGGCTGTGGGCGAGAATGAGCACCACAAAATCGAGGGTATCTTCAAGGCATTTGCACGCGCACTAAAGATGGCTGTGCGTCGCGAAAAATTTAATAATGACATACCTAGTTCTAAAGGAATATTATAATGATAGCAGTTACAGATTACGATACAGGCAACCTCCGTTCGGTGATGAACGCACTGCAACGCACTGGTGCAGAGTTTGTTGTCACGTCAGACGAGGCGGTGCTTAGATCAGCCGACAAGGTGATAATGCCTGGTGTTGGCGAAGCATCAAGCGCGATGCAGAAGCTCCGCGAAAGGGGTCTCGACCGCATAATTCCCTCGCTCACACAACCCGTTTTGGGTATCTGCATCGGTATGCAGCTAATGTGCGAATATAGCGAGGAGGGCGACGCGGAGTGTTTGGGAATCTTCCCCACGAAGGTTATGAAGTTGCCAAGCGAACTCGCTGGTGGCGAACTTTTGAAGGTGCCACACGTCGGTTGGGATACAATAGAGAATCTAAGAACTCCGTTATTTGAGGGGATCAAAGAGTCATCACACCTATATTATGTACACTCATTCGCCGCGCAGATGTGCGATGCAACAATCGCCTCGACAACCTATGGCGTGGAGTTCAGCGCCGCACTTCACCGCGCAAACTTCTATGGCACACAGTTTCACCCCGAAAAGAGCGGAACTGTCGGCGAGGCGATATTAAACAACTTCTTAAAACTATAATTTTATGATCGAGATAATCCCAGCAACAGATATAATTGGTGGCGAATGCGTCCGCCTATCGCAGGGCGATTACGCACGCCAAACAACATATTATCGCGACCCTTTGGATGCTGCAAAGCAGTTCGAGGATGCAGGAATCAAACGCCTACACATGGTCGATTTGGATGGTGCAAAGGCTTCAGCACCAATGAACCTAAAGGTTTTGGAGAGGGTGGCAACACACACTTCGCTTATACCTCAATGGGGCGGAGGAATCAAGAGCACCCAAGCGTTGGCGGATGTATTTAATGCAGGAGCGCAACGTGCAATCGTGGGTAGTTTGGCTGTTCGCGAACCCGAAATGTTCGCTTCGTGGTTAGACCAATTTGGTGGCGAGAAGATGGTTTTGGGTGCCGATCTTAAGGGCGACAAAGTTGCTATTCAGGGTTGGTTAGAGGAGTCGGAGATGACGGCTGCAGATCTATTTAACCGCTTTATGCCTCATGGCTTGAAACATATCATCACCACCGACATTTCGAGAGATGGCATGATGTGTGGCGCAGCGCGTGACCTCTATGTGCAGTTGATGGAGGAGTTCCCAACGCTCAATATCATCGCGAGCGGAGGAATCAGCAAATGGGCAGATGTCGAGGAGTTGGACGCTGCAAATGTCAAAAGTGTAATCGTTGGTAAAGCCCTTTACGAGGGTGGAATCACCCTAAAAGAGTTAGCACAATGCTTGCAAAGAGAATAATCCCATGCCTCGATATTAAAGAGGGTCAGACAGTTAAGGGTATAAACTTCCTGGAGCTCCAACAAGTGGGCGACCCTGTGGAGTTGGGGGCGAAGTACGCAGCCGAAGGTGCCGACGAGTTGGTATATCTCGACATCAGCGCAACCCTCGAGGGGCGCAATACCTTCACCGATCTTGTGACTCGTATTGCGGAGCGCATAAATATTCCATTCACTGTGGGTGGCGGAATTAGCTCCATTGCCGATGCAGAAAGGTTGCTAGGAGCTGGTGCCGACAAGATCACGATAAATAGTGCGGCGGTGGCAAATCCAGCCCTTATAGATCAAATCGCATCGAAGTATGGTTCGCAATTTGTGGTGGTGGCAATAGATGCCAAAACAGTCGAAGGAGAGTGGCGAGTGACAACTCACGGAGGTAAGAAATTCTCTGAGCGTGAGTTATTTACATGGGCTACAGAGGCTTACAATCGTGGCGCTGGCGAGATCCTATTTACATCTATGGATCACGACGGAACAAAGAGTGGCTACCCATGCGATTCATTTGCAAGGTTGGCGGAGTTACCTATTCCGATTATTGCGTCGGGAGGTGCAGGAACATCGCAACACATTGCCGATGTACTCACTCATGGGCGTGCCGATGCAGCCCTCGCAGCGAGCATTTTCCACTACAACGAAATTCCAATTCCTGTGTTGAAGGAGTACCTAAGGGAGCAAAATATTTGTGTACGATAAAATATAATTATATGAAAACCAACGTAAATTCATTCGAGGAGCTTTCACTCGAAAAACAGCCCGATGGGTTGATCCCCGTTATCATTCAAGATAACGACACTTTGGAGGTGTTGATGCTCGGCTACATGAACAAAGAGGCGTTCGACAAGAGCCTCGCGGAGGGTCGTGTGACCTTCTACAGTCGCACGCGCCAAACCCTTTGGACTAAGGGCGAGACAAGCGGTAACTTCCTCAATATCGTCGAGATGCGCGATGATTGCGACCACGACACTCTTCTAATTCGTGTAAATCCAATAGGTCCTACTTGCCACACTGGAGCGCGTAGCTGTTTCCGTCAAGATGGCGACACTGCCGAAGGGTTCATCCGCCACTTGGGCGCATTTATCAAAACTCGCCATGAGCAGATGCCCGAGGGATCATACACCACAAAGCTATTCAACAAGGGTGTACCCAAGATCGCACAAAAGGTTGGCGAAGAGGCTGTTGAGACTGTGATCGAAGCTGTAGGAGGCAATTACGACGATATGATCTATGAGGCATCAGATTTGATATATCACCTTCTAGTTCTTCTCGAAGCTACAGGCAAATCTATCGCCGATCTTGAGACTGAACTCGTTAAGCGCCACTCTTAAATTGGGGCATTTACGAAATGAAACTTATATAATAAGGGCTACCTCCGATGATGAAGGTAGCCCTTATTATATATAAGTAAACATAAGAGACGTTATTTATCGACTCTCCTTAATTCCGCTCTTGACCGCCTCGGTGAAGCCGTTGCGTGCCATTGCGTCTAATCCTTTGAATGTTATGCCACCCTTGGTTGTAACTTTGTCGATCTCGGGTTGTGGCATTGTGCCGTTGGTCTCCAACATCATGAGCGCTCCGCGAACAGTTTGAAGAACTACTTTGCGAGCCAAATCCTGGTCGATACCAACCTCTACACCACCCTCGATTGAGGCATCCATATATTTGTATGCAAAGGCGATTCCGCACGACGAAAGTGATGTTAGAGGGGTCATTTGATTCTCTTCAATCACGAAGCTCGCACCTAATGAATCGAAGATTTGGAGCAACATTTCATCTTGCGCTGCCGATGTGTTATGCTTGCATATAAAGCTGGTACTTTGGGCAATAGCGATTGCTGTGTTGGGGATAATGCGATACATTCCCATATCACCAAGCTCCTCGCACTTCATCATCTCCGAAAGTGCCACAAAATATACTCCTGCGGCAATTGATACCAACGCTTGTGCCTTGCGGTCGATCACGGGGCAGATTTCGCCCAACACCTCGCTCATCATCCATGGTTTTACGGCAACCACCACTAGGTCAGCTCCTGCGATAGCCTTAGCGTTGTCATCCTCAATGACAATTTGATCCAAGTACTCGCCAAACAGATCGTGACACTTAGGCTCTAAGTGCGAGATCACGACATCTCCTGCCGCAACAATCCCAGCCTTGATAGCTCCAGCGGCTATGGCTCCTCCCATATTTCCGCCACCTATAACTGATATTTTCATTGTTTTGTTTTTATTAATTATTAAACAACCCTATTTGTGTTGGGTAGTTTGAGTAACAAGAATGAGTTTTGGGGCTTCGCGAGCATTTTTAACCGCAGCGTACTTATAGTACGTGAGGATTAAAAAGCGCAGGGAAGTGCCAAAAATCGCCTTGTTAGTCGAACTCTACTCCCACTCGATTGTTGCTGGTGGTTTCGATGATATATCGTAGACTACGCGATTCACTCCGCGCACCTTATTAATAATCTCGTTTGATAGGTTCGCCAAGAACTCATGTGGGAAGTGCACCCAGTCGGCAGTCATACCATCGGTTGATGATACGGCACGCAACGCAACACAACTCTCATAGGTACGCTCATCGCCCATCACACCTACACTCTTCACGGGCAACAATATAGCACCTGCTTGCCACACCTTATCGTAAAGATCCGCAGCGTGCAGAGCATCAATATAGATCTTATCGACATTTTGGAGGATCTCGACTCTCTCGCGAGTGATCTCGCCAAGGATACGGATCGCAAGACCTGGGCCTGGGAAGGGGTGACGACCAATAAGTTTTTTAGATATTCCCATCGACAAACCTACACGGCGCACCTCATCTTTGAACAATAGGCGCAATGGCTCAACAACCTTCAAGTTCATCTCCTCAGGGAGTCCACCCACATTGTGGTGCGACTTGATAGTTGCCGAAGGTCCATTCACCGAGCATGACTCGATAACATCTGGATAGATCGTTCCTTGTGCCAACCACTTAACATCCTCGATGGCGTGTGCCTCGTCGTTGAATACCTCCACGAAGTCGCGACCGATGATCTTACGCTTAGTCTCTGGGTCGCTAACACCCTCCAAGTCGTTAAGGAACTTATCGCCAGCATCGACTCCCTTCACATTGAGACCCATACCCTTGTATGACTCCAACACCTCCTCGAACTCATTCTTGCGAAGAACTCCTGGATTTACAAATATACAATATAGATTTTGACCTATCGCCTTGTGCAACAATACCGCCGCAACTGTTGAGTCTACACCGCCCGAAAGTCCAAGAACCACTTTATCTGATCCAAGCTTTGCCTTAAGATCTGCAACGGTTGATTCTACGAAACTCTCCGAAGTCCACGATTGTTCGCAACCGCAGATACCCACAACGAAGTTCTTAAGTAGTTGAGTACCATCTGTTGAGTGATATACCTCGGGGTGGAATTGGATTGCCCATGTAGGTTCACCATCAATGCAATATGCTGCAACTTTCACCTGCTCGGTGCTCGCAATTACGCGATAATTCTCTGGAATAGAGGTGATAGTATCGCCATGCGACATCCACACTTGCGTTGTCGATGGTAGATCCTTAAGGAGTGGATTCTCCCCGTCGCCAATTGTAAGCATTGCGCGTCCATACTCACGACTTGGCGCTGGCATCACCTCGCCACCAAATGCGTGTGATAGATATTGCGCACCATAACATACGCCCAACAAAGGTAGTTTACCCTTAATTTGCGACAAATCGGGCTGTGGAGCCACCTCGTCGCGCACCGAATAGGGGCTACCCGAAAGGATTACACCCTTGAAGCTATCGTCAATAGCAGGAGGGTTGTTGAATGGGTGGATCTCGCAATATACATTGAGCTCACGCACACGACGCGCAATGAGCTGAGTGTATTGTGATCCGAAATCTAAGATTAGGATTTTTTCCATGTTTTAAATAATTGTGAGGTGAAACCCGATATTTCGACTTTCACCTCAACTATATGTATTTTAATAATTTTCAGTCAAACAAGCAACCTCGACATTTAACGAAACGTTGCTCTCGGCACTAAACCCAAAGGTCGCCCTCGGATGTTGATAAGTGGATGAAATTTTGATTATCTCGAATTGGCTGCTGAGGGAGCATACTAAAAGTATGTGACCGAAGTAGACGATTTGAGATGGTCGAAATTTCGCCGCTTTGCAACATTCGCTAACTTCTTGAGTAGTTTGGAGCCTCCTGGGTGATGGTAACATCATGTGGGTGATTCTCCGTCACACCTGATGTTGTGATACGTATAAACTTCGCTTGTTGAAGCTTTTGAATCGTATTCGCTCCGCAATAACCCATACCAGCCTTCAAACCTCCAATAAGCTGATATACAGACTCCGACAAAGATCCCTTGTAAGGCACACGAGCAACAATTCCCTCGGGAACGAACTTATTAGCATTCGACTCCCCATCTTGAAAGTAACGATCCTTCGAACCGTTGTTCATTGCGTCGATAGAACCCATTCCGCGATATGATTTAAACTTACGACCATTGTAGATGATAGTGTCGCCTGGAGACTCCTCGACTCCTGCAAACATCGAACCCACCATCACACAATCTCCACCAGCTGCGAGTGCCTTCACAATATCGCCCGAGTAGCGCAAACCACCATCGGCAATAACTGGAACACCCGAACCCTTAGCTGCCTTAGCTGCCTCAAAGATAGCTGTAAGCTGTGGAACACCCACACCTGCTACGATACGAGTTGTACAGATTGAACCTGGGCCGATACCCACCTTCACAGCATCCGCTCCAGCCTCGATAAGGTACTTCGCCGCTTCGCCAGTTGCAATGTTACCCACCACGACATCCAAATTAGGATATACCGACTTAACCATCTTAAGTGTGTTGACAATATTTTTAGAGTGACCGTGAGCAGAATCCAAAACTACAGCATCTACACCCGCCTCAACGAGTGCACGCACACGCTCCATAGTGTCGCCTGTAACTCCGATTCCAGCAGCTACACGAAGGCGACCCATGCTATCCTTGCATGAAAGTGGATTATCCTTAACCTTTGTGATGTCACGATATGTGATGAGACCCACCAATTTACCCTCATCGTCGACTACGGGGAGCTTTTCGATCTTGTTGAGCAGGAGAATATCTGCTGCATTCATCAAATCTGTTTTGTGGGTTGTGATAAGTCCCTCCTTAGTCATCACGTCGTCGATCTTGCGATCCATGTCGCGTTGGAATCTAAGGTCACGGTTTGTGACGATTCCGATTAGGAGGTTTTCTGAGTTAACAACTGGGATTCCACCGATCTTGTTCTCCTTCATCATCTGAAGAGCATCCCCCACGGTTTGCTCCTTTGAGATTGTGATAGGGTCGCTAATCATTCCATTTTCGGCACGCTTCACCTTGCGAACTTGCGCAGCTTGCTCCTCGATAGACATATTTTTGTGGATTACACCGATTCCACCCTCTCGCGCGATTGCGATTGCCAAGGGAGCCTCGGTCACGGTATCCATCGCCGCAGAGACGATAGGGACATTTAGTTTGATATTGCGCGAAAAGTTAGATTGAACACTAACTTCACGTGGCAACACTTCCGAATATGCAGGAACGAGTAGTACATCATCAAATGTAAGACCCTCCATCTGCACCTTTTCTTCAATAAAAGACATAATATATATTGTTCAAGAGTTTCCGAAATATTTCTACACACATAAAACGCAAATGGTAGAAAATTTGTTGCACGCAAAGTTACGAAGAATATTTCGATTTATAGCACACTATATAAAAAAAAGCGCGCTTTTGTTGAATAATGTTGCCTGCAATGTTGAATAATATATAACAAAGAGAAACGACATTTGAAAAAAAATTATTAATAATCTTGTTATTATGGTGTATTATAAAAAAAAAAGAGTACTTTTGACCCACTATGTTATTAACACGTTACGATAATCTACGTGGTTTGGTTGAGAAGAACTTCTCTGTAGAGAGCCAAACCCTCGTTGATAAAGCGTTGGAATTTGCCGCAGAGCGACTATCGGGTCTCTCTAGATATGATGGCAGTCCAATGCTTAATCACGCTGTTAATGTAGCATATATAGTGATCCAAGAGGTGGGTTTGGGGCGTAATTCTACCCTAGCCACCATCCTTCACGACACAATCCGAATAGCACATAAAAAAGCCTCCGAGGAGGAGTTCCTAGAGCTCAGCCAACAAATCCGCACCACCTTTGGCGAAGAGGTGTTGGGAATCGCTATGGGGCTAAGTAGCATTTCGGAGATCAAACTTAATACCGAAAGCGAACAGGCGGAGAGCTTCAAGGAGCTGATTATATCATACTCGGCAGATCCTCGCGTCATACTCATCAAGCTAGCCGATAGGTTGGAGGTTATGAGGTGCCTTAATATCTTCCCCGCCGACAAGTGGCAAAAGAAGAGTTGGGAGAGTTTGAACCTCTATGCGCAGATCGCCCATAAGTTGGGTTTGTATCGTATTAAGTCGGAGTTGGAGGATTTGGCGCTTAAATATTTAGATCCCGAAGGATATAACGAGCTAGTCAAAAAACTACGCGATGGAGAGGCGGAGCGCTTGGCATTTATCGCTAAGTTTATCGAGCCGATCACCAATAAACTAGATGCCACGGGGATCAAATACCATGTCAAGAGTCGCACCAAGACGATCTTTTCGATATGGAACAAAATCCGAAATAATAATGTCCCTTTTGAGGGAATATATGATATTTTCGCCATCCGCATAATCATCGAGTGCCCCGAAGAGGAGGAGAAGAAACAGTGTTGGGTGGCATACTCAGTGGTGAGTGATTGCTACACACCCAACCCCGAACGACTAAAGGACTGGATCACAATCCCCAAATCTAATGGCTATGAATCGTTGCACACAACAGTAGCATCGGGCGATGGACGATGGGTCGAGATCCAAATCCGCACGGAGCGTATGGATTTGGTCGCAGAGCGAGGAATCGCCGCACACTGGAGATATAAGGGGTTAGATCAAGGTGCCCAAAGCTCCGAAATGTGGCTCAGCCGCCTGCGCGAACTTATGGAGGATACCACCGAGTCGATAGCCGACCGATTTGACGCGAAGCCTACATCGAGCGAGATATTTGTATTTACGCCCAATGGCGACATCCGCAAATTGCGCAAGGGGGCGACGGTGCTAGATTTCGCATTTGATATACACTCCAACATAGGAGCTACTTGTGTGGGAGCGCGAATAAACGAACGTGCAGTATCGATCCGCGAAGAGCTAAGCAGTGGCGATGTTGTCGAGATCCAAACCCAAAAGAACCAAAGTCCCAAGGCGGATTGGCTCAATATAGCGGTCACAAGCAAAGCGCGCAACCGCATAAAGAGCTACTTGAGAGAGGCGGAGGCGAAGAGTGCCAAAATCGGGCGCGAAGAGTTGGAGCGCAAGATTAAAAATTGGAAACTCTCGATAACGATAGATGATGCTGTAGCTTTTTTGTGCAAACACCACAAGGTGCGCACAGGAATGGAGTTCTATGAGTTGGTCGCCAACCAAATGGTCGACATGATATTGATAAAAGATCTATTGACACGATATATATCGGGCGAAATAGATGATGAACGACGAGCCGCCGCTGCGGAGATAGAACGCCAAAAGCTAGAAAACAAGGTCAATCGCGAGGCGTATGCCCCCAAGAAGGCAAACGAAGATGCACTATATATCAATGGTTCACTTTCGAATATAGACTATAAGTTAGCAAAGTGCTGCAATCCCATAAAGGGAGACGAAGTTTTTGGATTTGTAACCATATCGTCAGGAGTAACGATCCACCGCAACGACTGCCCTAATGCCAAGAGGCTCAAGGAGCAATACCCATACAGAGTGATGGAAGCGCAGTGGAGGGCACAAGCAGGCGGAGCATTTAAGGTGAGCATAGCGATTGTGGCGAAGGATACTCCAGGGGTGATGAACCAAATAACGGAGGTGTTGAGTCGTGAACTTAAACTCAATATTCGCTCGTTTAGCTTCTCGTCTAAGGGCGATGGGATGGCAGGTGGAGTTGTCGAACTAGAGGTGTCGAGTGTAGGAATTGTCGACACGGTGACTCACTCGATCCTAAGAGTCAAGGGGGTTTTGAAGGCTTATCATACAGCAAAATAAACATTTACGGAATATATAATTATAATTTTTCAACGAAGTGAAGAACGAAAGTACACACGTTGATGTCAGATTCGCTATTGCGGCTGACACCCAGTATGCAGAACTAATTTGCAAATTAATCTACGAATCTGCGCTCCAAAGGGGCACAGGTATTGCGAAGCGTTCGCCAGAGTATATCGCCGACAAAATCACATCGGGCAAAGCTGTTGTGGCTATTTGTGGCGAAAAGTTGGTGGGCTTCAGCTACATCGAAACATGGGGTCATGGTGATTATGTCGCAACCTCGGGACTCATCGTAGACCCAACGTATCGCCACCTAGGTTTGGCGGCGCGCATCAAGGCAAAGACTTTTGATTTGGCGCGCAAGAAGTATCCACGTGCTAAGTTGTTTAGTATCACCACATCTTTGCCTGTTATGAAGCTCAATTCGAAGTTGGGATACTCCCCCGTGACATTCTCGGAGCTCACCGACGACGAAGAGTTTTGGAAGGGGTGTGAAGGGTGCAAAAACTACGACATCCTCCAACGCAACGGACGACGCATGTGTCTATGCACAGGAATGTTGTATGATCCTAAATCATCTAAACAAAAGCGCGATACGAGGTTGGCACCATACACTATGTTGCTCAAAAATAAGATACAGAAGATGTTTAACCTCAAATAGCTTTCAACCTCAACTAACCTTTAACCTCAACTAAAATGAACCCCCACACCTTCACAGCGCTGAGCCTACTCAGTTCGCTCGCTATTTCATCGGTCGAAGCGGCAGAAAAGCCTAATGTCATATTTATCATGGCAGATGATTTGGGCTATGGCGATACGGGTTGCTATGGAGCAACTCTAATATCGACCCCCAATATCGACAAGCTCGCAGAGCAAGGGCGACGATTCACCGATGCACACTCCGCATCGGCAGTCTCGACACCCTCACGATATTCGATGCTCACGGGCGAATATCCATTCAGAGGCGATGATGGTCGAAGCGAGACGGGGGGAATCTGGGGTCCTCTAAAAAGAGAGTCATTCTGCTTAATCCGTCCCAATACCCAAACGGTGGCGAGCATGATGCAGGAACAGGGCTATAAAACCGCTTGCATCGGAAAGTGGCACTTGGGATTTGGCGATGAGGAGGGCACAAATTGGAATGAGGAGCTAGGGCGCGGAGCAAATGAGGCGGGATTTGACTACTACTTCGGATTACCATTCGTGTCGAGTGCACCACCCTATGTTTTGGTTCGCAACAATCGAGTCTTGGGATTAGACCCTAATGATCCGATTTTACCTATCAAAAAGGGGGAGACTCCAGTCTCGACACCAATATACGTTGAGAAGAGTAACAATATATATAAAGGTGGTCAAGCGGCGCACGACCTATACAAAGATGATGAGTTAGGCGAATTATTTGTCGAAGATGCAAAAAAATGGATCAATGAGAACAAAGATACCCCATTTTTTGTTTACTTTGCATCGCCACATATTCACCACCCCTTTACCCCCAACGAGAGATTCAAGGGGTCGAGCAAATGCGGAGTCTATGGCGACTTCATTCAGGAGTTTGATTGGATGGTTGGCGAGCTCATGAAGGGGTTAGAAGATGCAGGGATTGCCGACAATACCCTCATAATCCTCACCAGCGACAATGGCGCAATGTTTAATATGGGAGGTCAAGATGCTTGGGATGCAGGTCACAAGATTAATGGCGACCTACTAGGCTTTAAATTTGATGTGTGGGAGGGTGGACACCGCGTACCATATATCGCAAGTTGGAAGGGACATATCGAGGAGGGAACAGTTTCGGATCAAGTGATCTCGAATATCGACCTCTTTGCAACACTTGCCGCTATCACGGGCTACAAGCTCAAAGATGGGGAGGCTCCCGACAGCTACAATGTGCTTAACGCCTTTACGGGCAAGGCATCGCAAAAAAAGATGGTGCGCGACCACTTACTATTGTCGTCGTATCGCCAAACCCACCAATCACTTCGCATGGGAGATTGGATTTATATCCCCAAACAAGGCGGTGGCGGATGGAGTGGTGGCAAACGTGGCGCACATATATTTGGTGGCGCGAAGGCTATCACATACTCAGGGCACGAGAATAGCGACATTGTGGATGGAAAGATCCGCGACGGTGCACCAAGTGCTCAACTATATAACATTGCCACCGACCCTGGGCAAACAAAAAATGTGGTCGACGAAAACCCAAAAATTGTTGCCAAAATGGTGGCAAAACTAGAGGAGATACACTCTTCACAAAAGACACGTAAATAATTTAAACACATAAAAACAATACAACGATGGGAAAGAAAAAAGTTCTTTTAGCATTTAGCGGAGGTTTGGATACATCCTTCTGCGTGAAATATTTGACCGACGAATGTGGATACGAAGTTCACACGGCAATCGCTAATACGGGAGGTTTCTCTACAGAGGAGCTTGCACGGATCGAGGAGCGAGCTTTGGCTCTAGGCGCTGCGTCGCACGCATCGTTGGATGTGACGCAAGAGTACTACGAGAAGAGTATCAAATATATGGTATTTGGTAATGTTTTGCGCAATGGAACATACCCAATCTCGGTATCTTCGGAGCGTATTTTCCAAGCTATCGCAATCATCGAGTATGCAAAGAAGATCGACGCTGAGGCTGTAGCTCACGGATCTACAGGTGCTGGTAACGACCAAGTGCGTTTCGACCTTACGTTCGAGATCTTGGCTCCAAATATCGAGATCATCACCCCAACGCGTGATATGGTCTTGACGCGTGAATATGAGATCAACTACCTTAAGGATAGAGGCTACGAGGCTGATTTCGTAAAGATGGAGTACTCAATCAACAAAGGTTTGTGGGGAACATCAATCGGTGGAAAGGAGACTCTAAAGTCGGAGCAAACTTTACCCGATAGCGCTTACCCATCGCAAGTTACAGCTGAGGGCGAGGAGTCTTTGAAGATCACCTTTGCAAAGGGCGAGATCGCGGCAGTAAATGGCACTGAGTATGCAAACAAGGTTGAGGCAATTGTTGCTTTGGAGGCTATCTGTTCTAAGTGGGGCATTGGTCGCGATATGCACATTGGCGATACAATCATCGGTATCAAGGGTCGTGTAGGTTTCGAAGCGGCAGCACCAATCGTAATCATCGCGGCACACAAGATGTTGGAGAAGCACACCCTCACAAAGTGGCAATTGTATTGGAAGGAGCAACTTTCGACTTGGTATGGTATGTTCCTCCACGAGGCACAATATATGGAGCCTGTGATGCGCGACATCGAGAAGTTCTTGGAGCACTCACAAGAGAATGTAGATGGTACTGTGGAGATTATATTGCGTCCATTGGGTTATACACTTGTTGGTGTTGATTCATCATTCGACCTTATGAAGACTGACTTCGGTGAGTATGGCGAGGTTAACAAGGCGTGGACAGCGGATGATGTGAAGGGATTCACTAAGATTTTGGGCAACCAAATGAAGATATATTATAACGTTCAAAAGCGTAACGATAAGTAATTTAAACTAAAATAGATGTTTGATTCGTGCGTCAGTTTTGGGGCTTCGTGAGCATTTTTAACCGCAACGTACTTTAGTACGTGAGGATTAAAAAGCGGAGGGAAGTGCCGAAAATGACGTGCGAGGCAAACATCGAACCTATATATATGATAAAGGTAGGAATCATAGGAGGCGCTGGCTATACAGCTGGCGAACTCCTTAGAATTTTGATAAACCACCCCGAGGTGGAGATACAATATATACACTCGACAAGCAACGCTGGCAACCCAGTTACGGCAGTGCATGGCGGACTCATTGGCGACACGGATCTAATCTTCAGTTCGGAGTTCGATTTCGATAGTGTCGATGCACTTTTCTTGTGTTCGGCACATGGTCAAAGTCGCGCATTCTTGGCTGAAAATCCAGTCCCTGAGCGTGTGAAGATCATCGACTTGGCGCAAGATTTCCGCGACGAGAGCGATGGTTTTGTATATGGACTTCCCGAGATCAACCGCGAGAGAATCAAGGGGGCGAACAAAGTTGCAAACCCTGGATGTTTCGCTACAGCGATCCAACTTGCGGTGTTGCCATTGGTGGCTAAGGGAATCGTCAGCGACGAGCTACACATCACCGCACTTACGGGATCGACAGGTGCTGGTGTGAAGCCTGCTGCAACGACTCACTTTAGTTGGCGCACAGACAATATCTCGGTCTACAAAACATTTGAGCACCAACACCTTTTGGAGATCGGTCGCACATTTAAGGCTATGCAACCTTCGTTCGATTTCGATGTAAACTTCGTGCCTATGAGGGGTGATTTCGCACGCGGAATCTTCGTTAGTATGTACACCAACTGTGACCTTTCGAACGAGGAGGCTGTGGCACTATTTAGTGACTTCTATGGCAATGCAGCATTTACGCATGTGGCACCAAAGTACCCCGATATGAAGCAGGTTGTCAACACCAACAAGGGTATTGTTTATTGCCAAAAGCATGGTCGTAAGTTGCACGTTGTGAGCTGTATAGACAACCTATTGAAGGGTGCATCGGGTCAAGCAGTCCAAAACATGAACCTTATGTTTGGTCTCGACGAGATGTGCGGTGTAAAGTTAAAACCATCAGGATTTTAAAATGAAACTATTTGACGTTTACCCCCTCTACGCCATCGAACCTGTGAAGGGCGAAGGTAATTACGTTTACGATGCGGAGGGTACAAAATATTTGGATCTCTATGGAGGTCATGCGGTGATCTCGATTGGTCACTGCCACCCACACTATGTCAAAACTTTGAGCGATCAAGTTGCAACATTGGGTTTTTATTCAAACTCGGTGCAAAATTCATTACAAGGTCGCCTAGCAGAGCTGTTGGGCGAGGTATCGGGATACGATGAGCACAACCTATTCCTTTGTAACTCAGGTGCTGAGGCAAACGAAAATGCAATTAAGGTGGCATCTTTCGCCACTGGCAAACCAAAGGTTTTGGCATTCAAGAAGGCGTTCCACGGACGTACTTCGGGTGCTGTGGCACTCACCGACAACCCTAAGATTGTCTCGCCATTCAACGAAACCACACACGTGGAGTTTGTCGATTTGGGCGATGCTAAGGCTGTTGAGGAGAAGTTGCAGGAGGGTGATTTCTGCGCTGTTATCATCGAGGGAATCCAGGGTGTGGCGGGTATTCACACCCCTTCGGTGGAGTTTTTCCAGAGCCTTAGAGCGATGTGTGACCTATATGGCGTGACGTTGATTGCCGACGAGATCCAATCGGGATATGGTCGTACGGGAGATTTCTTTGCGCACCAAGTAGCTGGTATCAAAGCAGATATAGTAACCACCGCTAAGGGCATGGGAAATGGTTTCCCGATTGGTGGTGTGTTGATTTCGCCAAAATTCGAGGCTAGCTATGGAATGTTGGGAACAACTTTCGGAGGTAACCATTTGGCGTGCGCTGCGGCAATCGCTGTTTTGGAGGTTATGAAGAGCGAGAAGTTGGTCGAGAATGCAGCGGAGATTGGCGCATACTTGATCGCGGAGCTTAAGAAGATAGATAAGATTGTGGAGGTTCGCGGTCGTGGACTTATGATTGGTATCGAGATTGAGGGTTCGGCGTCGGAGCTTCGCAAGAAGTTACTCTTTGATCATAAGATCTTTACGGGAGGAGCAGGAGTCTCGACAGTGAGATTATTGTCACCCCTCACAATTACGAAAGCCGAGGCCGACCACTTCCTAGAAAAATTCAAAGAGGTACTATAAACGATGTTCTAAAAAAGATGCTTCAGCATCTTCCGCCCGTGCGGCTCGCACCGCCCGCCGGCGTTAGGCAGTCCCCTCACTCCGCCCTCCCCTCCTAAAAAAGCACTTTTTGCAAAAAAGTGCGAGGAGGGCGGCAACCTAAAGGGTTGCAACAAAACGCGACAATATAAAAAGAAACATATGAAAAAGTTCACATCAGTAGCCGACATCGGCGACCTCAAAGCCGCCATAGCCGAGGCTTTGGAGGTAAAGAAAAATAGATTTGCATACAAACACCTGGGCGAAAACAAAACCCTAATGTTGGTATTCTTCAACTCAAGTTTGCGCACCCGCCTAAGCACCCAAAAGGCAGCTATGAACTTGGGTATGAACGTGATGGTGTTGGATGTAAACCAAGGAGCATGGAAGTTGGAGACGGAGCGCGGTGTGGTGATGGATGGCGACAAGGCGGAGCACTTGTTGGAGGCGATCCCCGTGATGGGTTCATACTGCGACATCATCGGTGTGCGCTCATTCGCAAAGTTTGAAAATAAGGAGGATGACTATTCCGAAAAGGTTGTGGAGCAATTCATCAAATATTCAGGTCGCCCAGTATTCAGCATGGAGGCGGCAACGGGTCACCCACTCCAAAGTTTTGCCGACCTTATTACGATCGAGGAGCACAAAACAGTGGAGCGTCCCAAGGTAGTACTCACATGGGCACCCCACCCAAATGCGCTTCCTCAAGCTGTGCCAAACTCATTTGCGGAGTGGATGTGCGCGGCAGATTACGACTTCGTGATTACCCACCCCGAGGGGTATGAGTTGGACGATAAGTTCACCAAAGGTGCGAAGATCGAGTATGACCAACGCAAAGCATTCGAGGGTGCAGACTTCATATATGCTAAGGGTTGGGCAGCTTATGCAGATCCAAATTATGGCAAGGTGCTGAGCCGTGATAGATCGTGGACAGTCGACGAGGAGAAGATGGCGCTAACTAACAATGCACACTTTATGCACTGCTTGCCAGTACGTCGAAATATGATCGTAACGGATGGTGTAATCGAATCGGAAAGATCATTGGTGATCCCCGAAGCGGCAAATCGTGAGATCTCGGCACAGGTTGTAATTAAAAGAATATTAGAGGGTTTGGAGTAGTATGGAGAGTGTAAAAATCGTAAAAATAGGTGGCAACGTCATAGATTCACCCGAGGCATTTGCATCCTTCATGGCAGAATTTGCCAAGTTGGAGGGGAAGAAGATCTTGGTGCACGGAGGTGGCAAGATCGCGACTCGATTTGCTAAGCAGATGGAGGTCGAAACAGTGATGATCGAGGGTCGAAGAGTAACTGATCGCGCAATGCTCGACATTGTGACAATGACCTATGCAGGTCTAATCAACAAAAACGTTATCGCGACACTCCAAAAGGAGGGTTGTAACGCTATCGGTTTGTCGGGTGCAGATGGTAATGCCCTAAAGGCTACTAAGCGCCCAGTTGCGCCAATAGATTTCGGATTTGTGGGGGATATAAACCCTGCCGATGTCAATGCGGAGTTCCTAATGACGTTGCTTAATGTTGGAGTGACTCCAGTTTTCAGTGCGATTATGCACAATGGCGAGGGGGATTTGTTGAACTGCAATGCCGACACTGTGGCATCGAGTGTGGCGCTAGGTATGTCGCGCGTGGCAAAGACCGATTTGATCTTCTGTTTCGAGAAAAAGGGTGTGCTCACCGACATCAACGATGACGCAAGCGTGATTAAAACCATCACCCCCGAAAACTACGCATCTTTCAAAGCCGATGGGGCGATTCACTCTGGCATGATCCCAAAGATTGATGGCGCACTAAAGGCTGTGAGTCAAGGGGTAAAGAGCGTTACGATTAAACACTCGGAGGATCTTTTGGACGCGGAGGCTGGAACAAAAATAGAGGCATAACCAATGGCAATAGAGCTACTCAAAGAGCTAATTTCGACCCCCTCAATCTCGCGCGATGAGGCGGCAACCGCAACTATTATAGAGTTGTGGTTGGCGGAGCGTGGCATCGAGACGAATAGATATGGTAACAATGTGTTGGCATACTCCGTGGGGTTTGATCCTGCGGTGCGTAAAACCCTGCTACTCAATTCCCACCACGATACAGTGCGCCCTGCAGCAAGCTACACGCGCGATCCATTTGCACCAACTGTCGAGGGTGATATATTGTATGGATTGGGGAGTAATGACGCTGGAGCATCGGTTGTGGGGTTGATGAGTGCCTTTGTTGAGTGGCACAATAAACCCTTGAATATCAATCTACTGCTGGCTATAACTTGCGAAGAGGAGGTTATGGGAGAAGGGGGTATTCGCTCGCTCACCGAACAACTTAGCTGTGTCGATATGGCACTCGTGGGCGAACCGACACAACTGGATGCCGCAATTGGCGAGCGAGGATTGGTGGTTTTGGATTGCGTGGCACGCGGAGTGAGTGGTCATGCCGCTCGCAATGAGGGTGAGAATGCACTGCAAAAGGCGGTGGACGACATCGTGAAGTTGCGCACATTTGAGTTCGAAAAAAGATCAGAGCTGTTGGGCGATATAAAGCTCTCAACAACGATGATAAGCGCTGGTACTCAACACAATGTAGTGCCCGACGAGTGCAAATTTGTGGTCGATATTCGCACCACAGATGCCTACACCAACCAACAAGTTGTCGATATTTTGCAACAAAATATGGAGTCGCAGATCACTCCGCGCTCAACTCGCATAACAGCGTCGGCGCTCTCAGAGGATCACCCGATGTTAGTTGCGGCAAAGGCATTAGGATCAACACCTTATGTGTCGCCCACGACATCCGACATGGCACTTATGAGCTACCCTTCACTTAAACTTGGCATTGGCGATTCGGCACGTTCGCACACTGCCGACGAATATATATGCCTAAGCGAGGTCACCGAGGGGGTAGAATTTTACAAGAAATATATAGAAAAATTATCACAATATTATGAAACTATGGAGTAAGGGTTTTGAGCCCAACGAGATGATCGAGACATACACCGTTGGTCGAGATCGCGAATTAGATATGCGCTTGGCACGTTACGATGTCGAGGGCTCGATAGCCCACATTATGATGTTGGAGAGCATCGGACTCCTCACAGCCGACGAGCTAATAACCTTAGCATCAGAGCTTAAGAAGATTCATGGCGAGATCCTCGCTGGGGATTTCGAGATCGAGGAGGGGATCGAGGATATTCACTCTCAAGTGGAGCTACTCCTCACTCGTCGATTGGGCGAGGTGGGTAAGAAGATTCACTCGGGACGTTCGCGCAACGACCAAGTTTTGGTCGACTTGAAGCTATTCCTTCGCGACGAGATCGAGGAGATCGCAAAGGATACCTTCGCACTCTTCGAGCGCCTGCAACTCCTTAGTGAAGAGCACAAAGAGGTGCTTATGCCAGGTTACACACACCTCCAAATTGCGATGCCTTCGTCGTTCGGTTTGTGGTTCGGTGCCTATGCCGAGTCGCTCATAGATGATATGCGAATGTTGGCGGCTGCATACGAAACGGTGGATCAAAATCCATTGGGTTCGGCGGCTGGTTATGGATCTTCATTTCCGCTAAATCGCACCATGACAACGGAGCTCTTAGGGTTCGAGACTATGCACTTTAATGTTGTGGCGGCACAGATGAGCCGTGGCAAGAGTGAGCGCGCAACTGCCTATGCTATAGCATCTATTGCGTCGACACTTGCGAAATTTGCGATGGATGCTTGTTTGTTTAACAGCCAAAATTTTGGTTTTATAAGTTTCCCAGATGAATATACCACGGGATCGAGCATCATGCCTCACAAGAAGAATCCCGATGTGTTTGAGCTAATGCGCGGACGTTGCAACAGACTTCAATCTTTACCAAACGAGATTTCGTTGCTCACAACAAATCTCCCTGTAGGTTACCATCGTGATCTCCAATTGCTTAAGGATATTATGTTCCCCGCGACTGAGGAGCTTCGCAGGTCACTTCACATGTGTGATTTCATGTTGCAACATATTCGTGTGAAGGACTCTATCCTCGACGACCCTAAGTACAACTACCTCTTCACAGTGGAGGATGTTAACCGTCTAGCGATGGAGGGAGTGCCCTTCCGCGAAGCGTATAAGCAAGTCGGCATGGAGGTGCAACGCGGTGAATATACACCCACTAAGTCGGTGAACCACACGCATGAAGGAAGCATCGGAAATCTGTGTACCAAGGAGATTTCGAATAAGATGAATATTGTATTTACAAGGATTGTTAAAAATATTTAATATAAATAACAGAATTGCAATATTTCTGTAATATACATTAATCAACTGCTAACCAACTAGTTAGGCATATAGTAATTATTTTTTATTGAAATATATTAAAAATAATTACTAAAAAATTTGGAAGATAGAAAACTTCGCCATATCTTTGCAGTGAAGTTTTAAAGTTCATTTTTAAGGTTAGTAGTTTTAGGTTGGTTGAGGAGATCGGTCGGTTGCAATGAAGTTCATTGCTAAAACTTAAGGATGGGGTGGTTCCCGGAGATAAGTTGAATACCCCCCGATTGCCTCACTTTTTTTTGTATATATATCATATTATGGGAGTTGTCTCCCCCCCTATACATTACACGCAAAAATCCAAAGACACTACCCGTGTGTCATTGTGTAGTTGATCCGCTAGCCTCTACGAGTTTACACAAAAAAACTATAACCTCCACAATTTTACAATAATATTACCCTAAAAGATCGGGGTTCGGCAAACTCTATGTATGGAAATCAAAAATAATTTTTAATTTTGCATAAAATAACATGAGTTTAACAATAAATGAACTCCTCCACAGATTAAAATATATGAAACGAGTAGTAGTAAAAATAGGTAGCAACGTCCTAACACGCACCGATGGCACCCTCGATACGGAGCGCATGGCATCGCTCACAGATCAAGTGGCGAGACTTAAATGGGCTGGCGTTCAGGTGATTTTGGTATCGTCGGGCGCTGTAGCATCGGGACGTGGCGAGATTAAGGCATCGCGCAGATTAGACTCCGTGGCGGCACGTCAGCTGTTCTCGGCGGTGGGTCAAGCGAAGTTGATAAATATCTACTATGATCTATTTCGTAAATACCAAATCGTGTGTGGTCAAGTGCTTACAACCAAAGAGTCTCTATCGACTCGTGGGCACTACCTCAATCAACGCAACTGCATGAGGGTGATGTTAGAAAATGGCGTTGTGCCAATCATGAACGAGAATGACACTATATCCGTAACGGAGCTTATGTTCACCGACAATGATGAACTATCGGGAATGGTCGCAACGATGATGGATGCCGATGCACTAATTATCCTAAGCAATATAGATGGTATATATAGTGGTGACCCATCAGATCCCAAATCGGAGGTTATACGCACGGTGGGTGGCAATGTCGAGGATCTGAGCCAATATATCAGTACCACACGTTCGTCGTTTGGGCGCGGAGGAATGTTGACCAAGTGTCGCATTGCGTGCAAGGTGGCGGATGAGGGTGTCGAGGTGATAATCGCCAATGGTAAGCGCGAGGATATTTTGTGCGAGCTTGTTCTTTCGCGCAAGGATGTTGTATGCACTCGTTTCACTCCAGCCCAAAAGTCGGTATCGAATCTCAAGAAGTGGATCGCCCATTCGGATGGTTTCGCGAAGGGCAAGCTCCATATCAACGAAGGTGCATATGAGGCTCTTATACAACCCAAGGCGACGAGTCTATTGCCTGTGGGAGTATGCGAAGTAGAGGGAGATTTCGAGAAAGATGACATCGTAACGATTGTGGCTCCATCAGGCGAGAGCATTGGTGTAGGGCGCGTGTCGGTAGATAGCAATGCAGCGCGAGAAGGGGCTGGCATAAAGGGTCAGCGCGCGATTATACATTACGATTATATGTACCTAGAATAAGATTCTTAAAATATGGATTTAACAACAGTTTTTGAGGGTGCACGCGAAGCATCTCGCGCCTTAGCACTCCTCTCGAAAGAGAAAATTAATGCACTTTTGTGCGATGTAGCGGCGGCAGCTGAGGCAAATATACCTTCGATTTTGGAGGCAAATAAATTGGATCTTGCTAAGATGGAGCGCTCGAATCCTTTGTATGACAGACTCCTTTTGACCGAGGAGCGAATCAAGGGGATTGCTGACGATATGCGAAGTGTTGCAGGATTATATTCGCCTATTGGCGAGGAGCTTGTGAAGTTTGAGCGTCCTAATGGAATGCAAATCAGCAAGGTGCGCGTACCATTTGGAGTGATCGGGGTGATATATGAGGCGCGTCCAAATGTGAGTTTCGATGTCTTTGCGCTATGTTTCAAAACTGCTAATGCCTGCATACTTAAGGGGGGTAGCGATGCCCATAACTCTAACTCGGCAATTGTCGAGATTATTCGCTCAGTGTTGCGCGCAAATTCGATTGATGAGCGTGTGGTGACTTTGTTGCCAGCTGACCGCGAAGCTACAGCTCAACTGCTTGCAGCTGAGGGGTATGTGGATCTTTTGATCCCTCGTGGAAGTTCATCGCTCATAAACTATGTGCGCCACAATGCGTCGATTCCTGTGATCGAAACGGGGGCTGGAATTTGCCACACTTATGTCGACGAGGTGGCAGATATAGCGAAGGCTTCGGCTGTGGTGATGAATGCAAAAACGCGTCGTGTGAGTGTTTGTAACGCTCTAGATTGCATGGTGATACACTCAGCTCGTTTGGTCGACATTGCGGAGATTTGTGCTCCTTTGGCGACTCAAAATGTGGTGATATATGCCGACCTTCGCGCATATGCTGCATTGGGCGAAAACTACCCTGCGGAGCTCCTTAAGTCGGCAACAGACGAGAGTTTCGGAACGGAGTTTATGGATTACAAGATGGCGATCCGCACAGTCGATTCACTCGAAGAGGCGGTGGATCACATCACTAAATATTCGTCACGCCACAGCGAAGCGATCATCACTGAGGATTCCAACAATGCCCAAATATTCTTGCAAGTGGTAGATGCTGCATGTGTATATCACAATGTATCAACCGCTTTCACCGATGGCGGACAATTTGGATTTGGTGCCGAGATAGGCATCAGCACCCAAAAGCTCCACGCACGTGGACCAATGGCACTCCCTGAACTCACATCATACAAATATGTGATTTGCGGAGATGGTCAGGTGCGATAAAGTGTGATACGAGGTTGGACGAGGCTGGATCGCCCTAACGCCGGGCGGGCGGTGCGAGCCGCACAGGCAGTTTTATATAGCGCTTTGGGATACGAGCCTTTGGCTCTAAAAAACAGATGCTCAATATTTTGGTTTCGAATAAATTCGACCAAAATATTGAGCATCTGTTTTTATTAAACACTTTCAGTGTTTAATCCCAAATCGAGGGTAACCATAACGCAATCATGGGGTAACTTTGCTGAGAATAGTTATTACATTTTGTATTATTACGTTGTTATCTCCAAATCTGAACAATATGGTAAAAATAGATAATGTGATAAAAAATGTCAATCTCGGGATTTACGATATGTGTAACCTCGGTGGGTTCAAATGGCACAGCCATTTGAAGAATTTTGAGAGGGAGTGGATTATCCAAATTTATTTGGTAATAATCCACTCCCTCTCAAAATTTTAGAGCTGAAAGCTCTATACCCCATCCGCTATATAAAAATCAGCTCAGCTTAAGAGCACTCCGCCCGACGGAGTCAGCCCAGCCTTACACAAACAATAGTAAACTACTTTCGGAAATGTTCATAGACTTTGGTAGCTTTGCTTTTGCCTATGACTTCGACAATCTCGTCGAGGGAGGCTTTGCGGAGGCGGACGATGCTTTTGAAGCGTTGAAATAGTGCGTCGCGACTCTTTGCACCAATCCCTTCGATGTTGTCTAACTCCGAAGATATAAAGCTGTTACTTCGTTTTTGGCGGTGAAAAGTGATGCCAAAGCGGTGCGCCTCATCGCGCAGATAACATATAACCTTAAGGGGTTCGCCCGTACGGCTAAGATTAAAAGGGAGAGGGTTGTTGGGAAAAAATACCTCCTCTATACGTTTGGCAAGTCCCACAATCGGAACTTGATCCTCGATTCCCAATTCGCACAAAACACCGTAAGCACTAGATAGTTGCCCCTTTCCACCATCGACAACCACAAGATCGGGGAGTGGAGTATCTTCGAGAATCATGCGCGAATAACGCCTAAATACAATCTCGCGCATCGAGGCGAAGTCATCGGCTCCAACCACACTTTTAATATTAAAGTGGCGATACTCCTTGCGCGAAGGTTTACCATTGCGAAACACGACACATGACGCTACAGGGTTGGTGCCCTGTAGGTTAGAGTTGTCGAAACATTCGATGTGTCGAGGTTCGCGATCGAGATGCAGTTCACGTTGCATAGCCTCCATGAGTCGGTCGGTATGGCGTTCGGGATTATGAATCGCCATGTTTTTGAGTTGCTCGGCGCGAAATATTCGAGCACTTTTTAGCGAAAAATTTAGCAAATCGAGCTTCTCGCCACGCTTTGGAGTGGTGAAGACAATACCATCGAAGAGTAGAGCAGCGGAGGGGATATGTGGCACTATAACCTCTTTGGCGAGAGTCTGTTGGGTGCGCTCCATGATTTGTATAATCGCCTGAGAAAGAATATCTTCGGGCGCTGTGTCGACACTTATAGATAGGGGTACGGTGTAGAGTCCCACCACCGATCCGTGGCGAATGCGTAGGTAGTTGCAATATGCAATGTCGGGATCTTCGGTGAGCAACGAGAATATATCGGTGTCGATAATCTTGGCGCTCACAATCACCGAGCGGTGGGTGTAGTTTTCGAGCGATGTGAGGCGCTGTTTGTAGCGTTGAGCCTCCTCAAATTTCAGAGCTTGAGTCGCGCGCATCATCTCCTCTTCGAGGTGTTTGCGTACGGGGCGCAAGTCACCCTTTAAGACCGACGATGCCAAGGCGATATACTCCGAATACTCCGCTTGGGATTGAGCCCCAATGCAGGGGGCGTGGCAGTTGCCGATGTGATATTGCAGGCATACGCCATATTTGCCTCGCGCAATAGCTGTTTCAGATAGATTTAGTTTGCATGTACGCAGAGGAATAACATCTTTGATAAACTCTAACACAGCGCGTTGCATCGTGATAGAGCTATAGGGTCCAAAATATTGCGACCCATCGCGGATAAGTTGCCTGGTCGATATAACGCGTGGGAATGGCTCCTTTAGAATCGAGATCCAAGGGTATGTTTTATCATCCTTAAGTAGAATATTGTACTTTGGTTGGAGCGATTTTATAAGCGAATTTTCCAACAATAGGGCATCACCCTCGCTGTTGACTTCGATATGTTTGATCTCCTCCACCTGTCTCACCAACACTTGAACTTTGGCGCTATGATCTTTGTTGGTGGTGAAGTATGACGACACCCTTTTGCGCAACAACTTCGCTTTGCCGACATAGATTACCTCTCCTTTTTTGTTGAAGAATTGATAAACTCCAGGCGACAAAGGGAGGGCGGCGACTTGCTCTGTGATTAAATTCTTTGTGTTTTGATCTATTGTGCTCATTGTGACAAATTTAACAAAAATCGTGGATTTTATCTATCAAACAGCAATTATTATCTATATTTAATGGTTGTATATTGATATTATTGAAATATAATTGTATCTTTGTAGCTAAGTATAAACCCAAAAAATATAAATTATGAATGTAAAAATCTACTTTTTAACATTATTGACAGCTCTTGCCGTAGTGGGCTGTGTGGATGATAGTTATGATTTGACGAAGGTGACAAGTGATGATATTGTTATTGGAGACGATGATTCAGTGTTCGAAGCGCCAGTTGCAACAATCACTCTCACAGGAGATAATTTTATTGAAGCGAGCACAAGAGCTTCGATACTCACGTTTGACGAAGTTTTGACATTGGTGAATGGATTTTTGCCTAGTGGCGAGAGTGTAGATATTGCTGTTTTGGTTGATGATGCAACAAGCGAATCGGAGGCTACAAGATTGGTTTCGTTGTTGATCGACGAGTTGATGGTTAGCGACTCAAAATGTCAAACCCTTGCGGATGTTTTTTATAGCTATACAAGCGATCTTGATAATGAAGCGGAGGTAGCTGCGGTATTTGATTATTTTAATAGGATTAGGCGCATAGAGCGCACTCGTTACAACACCCTCTATTCTTGATTTTGCCATTATTTACGATGCAAAGTACTGGGCTTAATGCGGTTTGTCTATAAGTTCAAATATTCATGTGTCACATTACCAAGCTATAAGCCTTAAAATATAGTGCGCTCTATGCGCCTAATCCTATATTTTAATATAAACACCGAGTCAGGCGCTGTTACTACAGATGATATTCATGATGCTTTTATGACTCTTCGCACATATGATGAGGCTGAGGTTGGAGAGCTAAATGAACTTTTGGTTGATGTGTTTCTCAACAATATCGTGGATGGTCTAAATGAATATATTGATATTGAGGTGGGAGAGTTATTCGAATCAGTATCTGTTCCATCTGATATTGTAGATCTGATTTCGGATTATGCAGATATATTGAGTATTGTTGTTACCTATGAGCACAACTACCCATTTACATTAAACTTTGGAGAGTTCAACATCACGAACTACTCTGCTTCGCCATCTTCATTGACTCTATATGATGTTACAGCTAAAGGCGAGACAACAATCCCAATGGAGGTAGATTTCAATGAATTAGTAGCACTCCTAGAGTCTGGTAATAGCATGAATATCTATACATCTTTTAGCTTAGCTGAGTATCTTTCTAACGATACAGCGGGCGACTATTGGTTGAAACTGAAGATCTCAGTTATCAAGAAAGGTGGAATTTTATTATAAATCGAGCTGAAATAAAATTAAGCTAAAATAATACAAAAAATATATGAAGAGATTATTTATTTCTTTGGTAGCAGTGTGTGCCGTGTGTGGAACAATGGCACAAAGCATAACATCATACTATATGCCAGATGCGATCGAGCGTCGCAATCACAATATCGCATTTGCTCCTGAGCGTGGTTATTTAGCAATCCCACTTGTGGGTAGCACAACAATAGGTTTGAATGGTAATGTTTCGGTGAGCTCGCTGATCTACCAAAATGCAAATGGCGATTTGGTGTCACTCCTAGATAGTGGAATATCGTCGAGCGAAGCGCTTGGCAACCTAAATAAAGGGGCTAACTTCACTGCCCTAGAGAGCCGTTTCGAAGTTTTGAACTTTGGTGGATATTGCAAAGATAAGAGCTCGTTTTGGTCTTTTAACATCGGACTACGTAGTAATGCTAGTGTCAATGTTCCATACGAATTATTTGAGTTTGTGAAGAAGGGTAAAGAGTCCAATATGGGTAATATAAACATGTATATGGAGAGCTTCGTGGATGTTGGCTTTGGATTGTCTAAAACTGTGAACGACAAGCTCAATATTGGAGGACGCGTTAAGGTGCTTGTAGGATTGGCGAGCGCAAATCTTAATATCTCGAAGTTTGATGTCGAGATGAATAGCGAGCAATGGTCGGTAGATGCTGAGGGTAACCTTGATATGTATGGTCCTGGACTTGTCAACGAAGGAGCTATCATTGGCGATGAGTTTGATTATGAGGATCTTGATATGGGAAGTATCAAACCAGCAGGTATTGGTGTTGCTCTTGATCTAGGTATGGAGTATGAGCTTATTAGAAAACTTAAGCTATCACTTGCTGTCAACGACTTAGGTTTTATTAAATGGAACCAAGATTGCAATGTGTCGGCAACAATGGCTACGACTCAAACATTTAATGGAGTAGATATTTCGGGTGATGGAACCATCGATGAGCCAGATTTTAGCTTTGACGATATGACTCTTAACAACAGCGAATCAAAGAGCTCAACTCGCCTTATGCAGGCAAGTGTTAATATGGGTGGTGAGTATTCATTCCTCAATGAGTTGATTGGTGTAGGTGCAGTGTACTCTATTAGATTTTGGGAGGCTAAGACTATGCACAATGTCTCTTTGATGGGTAATCTCCGTCCTGTATCGTGGTTCACACTTGGTGCTAGCTATGGTATATCAAATGGCTCTAACACATTAGGTTTGGCAATGAATTTCTCACCTACATGGTTTAACCTATATGTAGCTACCGATATTATCACAGCCAAAAAGTCAGCTCAATATATCCCTATAGATCAATCAGCAATGAATCTATCTTTGGGTATGGCTATTCCTATCGGAAAGAGATCTTTGCGTAGTAAATATACTAAATGGACAAGTGAAGAGTAGGCGTTGCGCAAAAGGCTGGACTGCCTAACGCCGGCGGGCGGTGCGAGCCGCACGGGCAGTTTGTGTAGCGCTTTGAGGTGCGAGCCTTCGGCTCTGAAAAACAGATGCTCAATATTTTGGTTTCGAATAAATTCGACCAAAATATTGAGCATCTGTTTTTATTAAACACTTTCAGTGTTTAATCCCAAATCGAGGGTAACCATAGGGTAACTTTGCTGTGGATACTCAGCGTATGTCATTGCGAGGAGTATTTATTGAATTTGATATATTTTTCCCATTGGGTTATTAACCTCCAAACCTGAATAAGTTGTCAATTTCGGAGTTTACGATACGTGGAACCTCGGTGGGGTTCAAATGGCACAGCCATTTGAAGAATTTTGAGCGATATAGGATTATCCAAATTCATTTGGTAATAATCCTATATCGCTCAAAATTTTAGAGCTGAAAGCTCTATCCCCCATCCGCTATATAAAACTGCCCGTGCGGCTCGCACCGCCCGCCGGCGTGAGGCAGTCCAGCCTGCACAACGACCAGTCCAGCCTCATAAAACACCTACTTATCGGATAGTAATATTCGGGCTTGTTCTAAAGCGGCGGAGCTGATGTTTGCACCTGAGATCATTGTGGCAATTTGATTTATACGTTCTTGAGAATCAAGGAGTTTAACATTTGTACGACCTCCATCTTTATATACTACGAAGTGTGTTTCACCTTTGGCAGCTACTTGTGGCAAGTGGGTGATGTCAATAACTTGGAGCGATGTGGATAATGATGCAATTATCTCGCCCATAGCATCGGCAATTTGCCCCGAGACACCTGTGTCGATCTCGTCGAATATGATGGTTGGCAGATCTTTATGCTTGGCTAATAGAGCCTTAAGCGAAAGCATTACGCGCGAAATCTCTCCGCCCGATGCAATCTTATCTATGGGTTGCGGAGTGAATGCCTTGTTGGATGAAAAGAGAAAATCTATAGAGTTTATTCCCGTCGAGCAGAGAGTTTGTCGGCGCTCTATGCGGATGTCGATTGTCGCCTCGCTCATACCCAACATGCTGAGTGTATGGCATATCTCTTTGGCAAAGAGCTGTGCGGCACTTTTGCGCTTAGACTCTATCTTCGATGCTATAGCCATCGCTTTGGATTGACACTCCGAGATTTGAGATTTGAGATTTGCTAACTGCTCATCACTATTATTTATGGTGTTGAGCTTCGATGAATAGTCATCGCGAATTGTGATAAGCTCCGCGAGATCTTTGGCGCGATGTTTTTGGCATAAAGAGTAGAGCAAACCTAACCTATCGCTCAGCTTTTGGAGTCGCTCGGGATTACACTCCACGCGCTCGCAATCGCCACTCACCGAAGAGTTTATATCTTTAAGTTCGGCAATTACACTCTCGATTCTCGATCCATACTCCTCGGCAGGTTTAAAGCTCTTTGCGATGGTGCGTAGTTCGTTTTGAGAGCTTTTAAGTTGCACTAAGATTCCCACCTCTTCGGTGTCGAGACGTGTGCGGAGGGTCGATAAAGCCTCATTTATGCGGTCGGCATTTTCGAGCATAACAAGCTCTGCCTCAATCTCTTCACTTTCGCCCTCTATGAGTTTTGCACCCACTAGCTCTTCGACTTGATATGTTATCCACTCTTGGTCGCGCGCCATTTGAGCAGTTGCATTTTCGAGCGTTGCAAGTTCACTTTTTAAAGCTAATAGAGATCTATAATATTGCGAATATTGGGTCAAAAGATCTCCATTTTTAGCGACAAGATCGAGCGCCTCGGTGCGAAATTGCTCCGATTGAAGGATTTGATTTTGGTGTTGAGAGTGAATATCTATAAGATTGATCCCTAGCTCCTTAAGATCGGCAAGCGTGACAGGAATATCCCCCACAAAGGCTCGACTTTTGCCCGAAGGCGAGATCGTGCGTCTGATGCTGATATGCTCCTCCCAATCCCAATCCTTAGCGTCGAAGAGCGGTTTGAGGTTGAGTGTCGATATATCAAACATCCCCTCCACAACGCAACTCTTCGCGTTATCCTTTATCGCTGAGCCATCATTCTTATTGCCCAACAGAAGTCCAAGAGCTCCTAAAAGTATCGACTTTCCAGCTCCTGTCTCGCCCGTGATAATATTGAGACGGGGATCGAGCGCCATCTCTAAGTGATCTATAAGTGCGTAATTTTCAACTGTTAAGCTCTGTAGCATGGTTGTCTCTTATAATATAGTTTCTATTTTATCTGCAATCCTCTCTGCCACTTCACGCTTGCTCATAAGTGGTAGCTCCTCGACTCCATCCCCACTCACAAATGATACTTTATTGGTGTCGCCACCAAATCCTGCACCCTTGTCGCGAAGTGAGTTGAGCACCACAAAGTCAAACCCTTTGCGTTGTAGTTTCGACTCCGCATGTGCCTGTTCATCATTGGTTTCCAAGGCGAAGCCAACTAAAATCTTAGACCCTTTATTTGCTCCCAATGTCGCCGCAATATCCTTCGTGCGCTTTAGTTCGATGTGTAGGTCATCATCCCCCTTTTTGATTTTAGTCTCTGAACACTCCGCAGGGGTATAGTCGGCAACCGCAGCGCACATCACACCTCCATCTGCCGATGCAAAGTGTTCAATCGAAGCTATATACATATCCTCTGCCGATACCACATCGACCCTATCGACACCGCGAGGAGTCTCCAGCGTAGTACGTCCGCTAATGAGTGTAACCCTCGCTCCGCGTTGCGCCAATGACTCTGCAATTGCGTATCCCATTTTGCCTGTTGAGTGGTTCGTGATATATCGCACTGGGTCGATAGCTTCGATTGTCGCTCCAGCTGTAACGATAAAGCGTTTTCCTGCAAGAGATTCTCCCTTTTGAGAGGAAGATAGCTCCTCGACAAACGAAAATATCTCCTCTGGCTCCGACATACGTCCCTTGCCGATGAGTCCACTTGCCAACTCTCCCGATCCTGGTTCCACGATATGGACACCTCTCGAACGAAGAGTCTCAATGTTTTGTTGAGTTGCAAGGTGTGCATACATATCTAAATCCATCGCTGGAGCCACAACAACTTCGCAACGAGCCGAAAGGTATGTCGTGAGCAATAGATTATCTGCCACGCCATATGCCATCTTTGCCATCGTATTGGCTGTAGCTGGTGCAATAACCATATAATCAGCCCATTCGCCCAAGCTGACGTGCGAATTCCACGCTCCATTTTCGGGGTCAAAGAACTCCACCAAAATTGGATTTTTGGAGAGTGTCGCCATCGTTAGTGGCGTGATAAATTGCTTTGCAAGTGGGGTCATAATAACCTTTACATCGTGACCCGCAACTTTGAATAATCGGCACAAAGGTGCTGCCTTATAGGCTGCAATACTGCCTGTGATGCACAATAATATATTCATTTTATCGCTTATTATAATATACACAAAGAGTGACGTTAGAGGATTCTAACCCCAACGTCACACCTTAATTTACATCCAAATCGTAGCTCTTTTACTTACCCTCCTTGTAGAATACCTCATCTTCGAGGAACTCTTCGGTTGCAATCAACACTGGTTTTGGAAGACGCTCATAGTAGCGCGAGATCTCGATTTGCTCGTGATTCTCGAATGTCTCCTCCATAGTGTCGGTTGGCGACGAGAAGTCTGCCAACTTGCGTGTAAGCTCGGTCTTAAGCTCGGTAGAGATTTGGTTTGCACGGCGTGAGATGATATTAAGCGACTTGTAGATGTTGCCTGTCTCGTGATCCAAATCCACCAATTGACGAGTCACGGTGTTGTTAGGAATGTTCTTTTTGATCTCCATTATCTTTATCTAATATATATTGTTAACTATTTATTTATTCTATTGTTGTTGTGTTGTCGTATCATCCTTCAACAGATCAGGATCACTCTTTTCGAGGAACGATTTAGCATTGTCGCTGTGCTTCGTGAGATCCTTCATATACTCTGATTCTGGGAACTCCGACACAAAGGTGTAGTACATATCTATCATCGCCAAATATCGATCAACTTGCAATGTAGGGATCGAATTTTTAGCCAATTCATATGCCGAGGTCACCATATAATACATCATCTTTTCGCGATTATTCGACTCTGGGTACTCCTTCAACGCATTTTTGAAAGCTACGATTGCCGATTTATGACGTCCGATTTTGTAGTATGTATAGGCGTTCAAATATGATCTATCATAGAGTCTTTGTATCAACTCTTGTTTAATCTCTTCGAACATTTCGGTCTGCTCGCTATTTGGGTATCGAGAGTGAAACTCTTCGATGCTTTCGAGTGTTTGGAGGGTATTGGCTTGATCTCGTTCGGGACCTGGCGAGATGTAGTAGTAGCTCAGGGTCAACATCCCTTCGGCATCTTCGATAAATGGACTTCGGCTAAATTGCATACGATAGTTGCTAAAGTATGCAATAGCTGTGTTGTAATCTCCACTTTTGAATTTACACCTTGCGTTGAAAAATATAACAGAATCTTCGCGAGGAGTATTCATATATGTAGTTATTGTGTTCTCGAAAAATCGCGATGCTCTGCCCCACTTCTCTGCTTCGTAGTACTCCATAGCTTTTTGGTAGAGCAGATCAGGATCGTCGATACTCAAGTATTTGACGGTAGAGCAACTACCGAAAATGAATCCCATAGCGAGAGTCAAAAATATTTTGTAGCTTCTTTGGTTCATCTTTTTCGGTTCATCAGGCGTTAATATTCTGGTGCAAAATTAAATATAATATATCTAACTCACAAATTAATGTAGTGAGAATTGGACTTTACTTCGATGTTATAAGGCGCGCGCTATGGCTATAGTGCATTATATGTTTCGAGCGCTTTGCCCAAAATAAATAGGGCACGTTGCAAATCATCTTTTTTTAGAACGTATGCAATACGCACTTCATTGCGTCCGAGCGACGGATCTGAGTAAAAACCTGATGCTGGAGCCAACATTATGGTCTCACCCTCGTAGTTAAAATCGGACAAACACCATTGGCAAAACTTGTCACTATCGTCTACTGGGAGCCTCGCAACAGTATAAAAAGCTCCCATCGGGATTGGCGAATAGACCCCTGGTATGTGGTTAAGCCCATCGACCAAACACTTCCTGCGTTCGATATACTCTTCGTAGCAATCAATCTTATATTCGCGCGGTGCATCAATCGAAGCCTCCGCCACGATTTGACCTATGAGGGGCGGAGACAATCGTGCTTGGCAAAATTTAGTCACCGCTTTGCGCAGAGCCTCATTTTTGGTGATTAGAGCACCAATGCGTATTCCACACTCCGAATATCTCTTTGATACAGAGTCTATCAACACAACATTTTGTTCGATACCCTCCAAGTGGCAAGCCGAAATATAGGGCGATCCAGTGTATATAAATTCACGATACACCTCGTCCGAGAACAAGAACAGATCATACCTCTTCACAAGGTCGCGGATTTGATCCATCTCCTTGCGCGTGTATAAATATCCTGTTGGGTTGTTGGGGTTACAGATCAAGATTCCGCGTGTGCGCTCATTTATCTGCTCCTCAAATGCCTTGATATTGGGCAGAGCGAATCCCTCTTCGATGGTCGACACCACAGGGCGAATCACAGCGCCTGCCGAGATTGCGAATGCCATATAGTTGGCATAAGCAGGTTCGGGGACGATGATTTCATCTCCAGGATTCAAACACGACATAAATGCGAACAACACAGCTTCGGATCCTCCAGTTGTGATAATCACCTCATCTGGAGTAAGTTTGATTTGGTATTGCGCATAGTAATCCACGAGTTTTTGCCTAAGCGACAAAAAACCATCACTTGGCGAATACTCCAACACCTTGCGGTCGATCTTCTTGAGAGCCTCCAAACCCACTTCGGGGCTATTGAGGTCTGGCTGACCGATATTGAGGTGGTAGACCTTTACGCCACGAGCCTTTGCCGCGTCGGCAAGAGGTCCAAGTTTGCGGATTGGGGATGCCGGCATCTGCTCGGCACGTTGTGATATAGATGGCATTACTCCTTAATTTATACTTTACAATTTGGCAAAGATACATTTTTTCGTTTAAAATCTCTAATTTTTGATTGATTATTCGTAAAATGTTAAAAATCCGAAGGCTAAAAGTTATAATTTCTCCTTAGTTTATTGTGATTTCGTCTTAGTTTTGTAACTTTGCAAACTTAAGACTATACTTTAGATTAAAATTAAAAAATATAAATATATATATAAAATGCAGATCGCAGATAAATATTCACCCCAACAACTCGAATCCAAATGGTATGACTTCTGGATCGAGAAGAATCTTTTTCACTCCGAGCCAGATGAGCGCGAGCCATATACAATCGTAATCCCACCGCCCAACGTAACAGGTATGTTGCACATGGGGCACATGCTCAACAACACTCTCCAAGATGTACTCGTCCGCCGTGCACGCATGATGGGCAAAAACGCTTGCTGGGTACCAGGTACCGACCACGCATCTATCGCCACCGAAGCGAAGGTAGTGGCGAAGCTTAAAGCCGAGGGTATCGACAAAAACTCACTCACGCGCGAAGAGTTCCTTCGCCACGCATGGGAGTGGAAGGAAGAGTATGGAGGCGTGATCCTTAAGCAGTTGCGCACTTTGGGTGCTTCGTGTGATTGGGATCGTACATGCTTTACGATGGATGAGGCGCGCACAGAGAGTGTTTTGCGTGTGTTCTGTGATCTTTACGAAAAGGGGAAGATCTATCGCGGTGTGAGAATGGTCAATTGGGATCCTTCGGCTAAGACAGCGTTGTCGGACGAGGAGGTGATCTACAAAGAGTCGCAAGGTAAGCTATATTACCTTAGATATAAGGTTGTTGGATCGGACAAAAACATCATCGTTGCAACTACACGTCCCGAGACTATTTTGGGCGATACGGCTTTGTGTATCAACCCTAACGATGAGCGTTACAAATGGTTAGGCGAGGGAGCGAAGGTTATTGTTCCGTTGGTAAATCGCGAGATACCTATTATATATGATGAATATGTCGACATCGAGTTCGGTACGGGAGCTTTGAAGGTTACCCCTGCGCACGATGTGAATGACTATATGTTGGGCGAGAAGTTCGGTTTGGAGGTTATCGACATCTTCGAAGATAATGGAACAATCAACGATAAAGTTGGAATGTATGTTGGCGTTGACCGCTTCGAGTGTCGCAAACAAATCGAGGGCGATTTGACAGCGGCAGATTTGATGGAGAAGGTCGAAGCATACACCAACAATGTTGGCTATTCGGAGCGCACGGGAGTCGCTATCGAGCCTAAATTGTCGATGCAGTGGTTTATGTCGATGTCTGACATCGCTAAGCCTGCGACCGATGCGGTGATGGATGACATCATCAAATTTGTCCCTGCAAAGTATAAGAACACCTATCGCCACTGGATGGAGAATATCAAGGATTGGTGTATCTCGCGCCAATTGTGGTGGGGTCAAAGAATCCCTGCATACTACCTTCCGAAGGGTGGTTTTGTGGTGGCACTTACTGCCGAGGAGGCTCTCGCTAAGGCGAAGGCTAAGAGTGGTGATGAGTCACTAACGATTGAGGATTTGCGCCAAGATGAGGATGTGCTCGACACATGGTTCTCGTCGTGGTTGTGGCCAATTTCGGTATTTGATGGAATCCGCAATCCAGATTCGGAGGAGATCAATTACTACTACCCTACAAATGACTTGGTTACAGGTCCCGATATTATCTTCTTCTGGGTGGCTCGTATGATTATGTCGGGTTATGAGTATCGTGGCGAGATGCCATTTAAGAATGTATATTTTACGGGTATCGTGCGCGATAAGATCGGACGCAAGATGTCTAAGCAGTTGGGTAATTCGCCCGATCCGTTGGATTTAATTGCGGAGTATGGTGCTGATGGTGTGCGTGTTGCGATGATGTTATGTTCGTCGGCAGGTAACGACCTTATGTTCGACAATGCACTTTGCGAGCAGGGACGTAACTTCGGTAACAAGGTGTTCAACGCCTATCGCCTAATCAATGGCTGGGAGGTAGATGCGGCGTTGGCTCAAAGCGAAAATAACCGCTTGGCAATCGAGTGGTTCGACGCGAAGTTCAACAAGGCGTTGGCGACAATCCAAAGCGACTTTGAGGGGTATAGAATCTCGGAGGCTTTGATGGTTGTCTATCGCTTGTTCTGGGATGACTTCAGCGGTTGGTACCTCGAAATGGTTAAGCCTGCTTACCAATGCCCAATTGATGCTGAGACTCTGGCTACAACAAAATCATATTTCGATAAGTTGATGCGTGTGCTTCACCCATTTATGCCATTCCTCACAGAGGAGATTTGGCAAGACATCGAGGAGCGTGATGGCGACTCAATCATGGTGAATATGATGCCCGAGGGTGGCGAGGTGAACGAGACACTACTCGCACGCTTCGAGTTGGCTCAAGAGGTGATCTCGCAAATTCGTAACATCCGTAAGGGTAAAAATATGCCTGTGCGTGAGCAACTTGCGCTCAATGTTATGGAGGATGCAAACTACCCTGCGGAGTATGCGCCAGTGATTGCGAAGATGGCAAACTTGTCGGAGATCGTGATGACTTCCGAAAAGGACGCTACAGCAGCAGGATTCATCGTCAAGACAACTCAATACTTCGTGCCGCTAGGTGACAAGATCGACAAGGAGGCTGAGATCAAGAAGTTAATCGAGGATTTTAAATACCAAAAAGGGTTTCTCGCAAGCGTCATGAAGAAGCTATCCAACGAACGCTTTGTAGGCTCAGCGCCCCAAAAAGTTGTCGACAACGAACGCGCCAAGCAAGCAGATGCCGAAGCGAAGATCGCAGCTATCAAGGAGCAATTTGCAGCATATATTAATGAAAAAGAAAAAGTTCTACAAAACACAAACCATTTTTCAGATTGCATATTGAAATATAGATTAGAAATGCTAGAAGCTATGAGAGATTATGATAATGTGGATGTTAATATAAAGATGAAAGAAACATCAAAAAAGTAATAGATATATTACAAAAATTATATTCAATAACAAATGGCTCTACCCCCAATCACAATCTACACCGATGGCTCCGCTCTGGGTAACCCTGGAGCGGGAGGCTATGGCGTAGTATTACTTTCGGGAATCCATCGCAAAGAGCTCTCGCAGGGATTTACCCTCACCACCAATAACCGCATGGAACTTATGGCGGTGTGCGTGGGTCTCGAAACGCTCAAAAACGAAGGGTCTGATGTTACGGTCTATTCAGATTCGAAATATGTGGTCGACGCGGTTGAGAAGCGTTGGGTTTTTGGCTGGGAGAAAAAAGGCTACAAAGATAAGAAGAACCCCGACTTGTGGCAAAGGTTTCTGAGGATCTATCGCAAACATAATGTAAGGTTTGTGTGGGTCAAAGGACACGCCTCAAATGTAGAGAATAATCGCTGTGATGAACTCGCTGTGGCGGCCGCAAATGCTCGCGCGTCGCATATGGTAGATGTGGGTTATGTTGGCGAATAACAATAATAATAAAAATGGTTAGAGTATATCTAAAACTTTTGGGCTTTGCACGCCCTATTGGCAAATACATTGCGCCCTATTTTATATGCGCGGTGTTGTATGCGGTGTTTAACACATTCAACTATGCGATGATAATTCCCATCCTTAAGACCCTATTCTTGGATGGATTTGAATTTTCGCCAATCTATGAACTACCCCAAATCAAGGTTAATGCCGAAGGGTATAATACGGTGATAAACTATATCTATACCCTCTTTTTTGGCGGAAATTTCAAAATGCAAAATATGTTGATTCTCTTGGCATCGATCACCCTTTTGATGACGATCCTAAGCAACGTATTTAAATATATGTGTTCGATGACGGTGGAGGATATGCGTAAGCGAACTTTGGAGCGCCTTCGCAACAAAATCTTTGACCATTTGATGGATATGAGCGTCGGTTACTTGGGTAATCAACGCAAAGGAAACATCATTGCAAAGGCTACTTCGGATGTTGCAAATGTGCAAAGTTGTATCACCAATACCCTACAAGTCGCTATCCGTGAGCCATTTTTGATTCTAGGATATATTATTGCAATGATCTCAATATCGTGGCAACTATCAATATTTTCGGTGTTGTTTTTGCCTCTCGTAGCAATGGTTATCGGAACTATTGTCAAGAATCTTCGCCACCCAGCACGTCGCGTACAAGAGATCAACGCCCAAATGGTTGGTATGTTGGATGAATCACTCACAGGAACCAAAATCATCAAGGGATACAACGCAACAGAGTATATGAAGAATAAGTATCACGAGGCGAGCGCCGCGGTAGCTGATACAACCCTCGCGATTGCTCGAAGCCAACAACTAGCCTCACCCGCGAGTGAGACGATGGGAGTTGCAGCTATCGGAGTGATTATAGTCTTTGGAGGTGCTTTGGTCGCTTCGGGAGATCTTAATGCTGCGTCGTTTTTGGCATTTATAGCGATCTTTTCGCAAATCACCCGTCCGATGCGTACTATCATAGATCAATTCACTAACTTCAACCAAGGCATAGCTGCTGGAGAGCGCGTGCTCGAACTCCTCGAAGAGAAGAGCACCGTGACCGATAAGGAGGATGCAATAGAGATGAAGGGGTTCTCAGACAAGATCGAATTTAGAGATGTTCACTTCGGCTACGAAAAATCACGCGAGGTGATTAAAGGTGTGAGCTTCACGGTCAACAAGGGCGAAACTGTCGCTCTAGTAGGTCCTTCGGGAGGTGGAAAATCAACTCTAGGTGAGCTTGTCCCTCGTTTCTGGGATATTAAGAGTGGCGAGATTTTGATCGATGGAGTGCCAATCACAGAGCTCAAACAAGATAGTCTCCGTTCGCATATGGGTTTGGTGACCCAAGATACAATTCTTTTCAACGATACAATTGCTAACAACTTGTCGTTGAGTCGTCGCGATGCAACACTAGATGAGATCAAGGAGGCGGCGAAGGTCGCAAATGCTCATACTTTTATCATGGAGACCAAGAAAAAGTATAACACCAATATCGGTGATCGCGGAATGAAACTATCGGGAGGTCAACGCCAACGCCTAAGTATTGCGCGTGCGGTGCTCAAAAATCCCGAGATCTTGATCCTCGACGAAGCGACATCGGCACTAGATACAGAATCAGAGAAGTTAGTGCAAGATGCTTTATCAAAGCTACTTAAGGGACGTACATCTATTGTTGTAGCACACAGATTAAGCACAATCTTTAATGCCGACAAGATCCTTGTTATCGACAAAGGTATCATTGCCGAGAGCGGCACACATGCCGAACTCATCGCCAAAAATGGAATATATGCCAAACTTGTCGAAATGCAATCTTTTGATTAATAAGTGATTGATGGTAGTTTGTAAAATAATCAGTCTCTGTGCAAGGCTGGACTGCCTTCGGCGAGCGGAGTGCTCTCCGCGGAGCTGATTTTTATATAGAGAATTTAAAATATACTTTTCACCGTATGTCATTGTTTGTAAATGCACAAAATATAGTTACATCATGGTTGCCCTCGATTTGGGATTAAACACTGAAAGTGTTTAATAAAAGCATAGAATCAATATTTTGGTCGAATTTATTCGAAACCAAAATATTGATTCTATGCTTTTTAGAGCCGTAGGCTCGTATCCCAAAGCGCTATATAAAACTGCCCGTGCGGCTCGCACCGCCCGCCGGCGTGAGGCAGTCTAGCCTTATAGCCCAACCCTGACAACACCTATTTTATAGTTTGCGTAATACGCATAGCGCAGAAGTCTGGGCCACACATCGAGCAATACTCTTTGTCGGGGTCGTTATGTTTAATCATATCCATGTGGAATTTACGGCAACGTGCAGGGTCAAACGATAGGTTGAATTGATCTTGCCATCTAAAGCTATATCGCGCCTTACTCATCTCCAAATCACGTTGATAAGCCGCTGGGTGCCCCTTCGCAAGGTCTGCCGCGTGAGCCGCTATTTTGTAGGTCACAACACCTTCGCGAACATCATCCTTATTGGGCAAAGATAGGTGCTCTTTGGTGGTTACGTAACAAAGCATCGCAGTGCCATACCACCCGATCATTGCACCTCCGATAGCAGATGTAATGTGGTCATATCCAGCACCTACATCACAAACTAAAGGACCGAGGGTGTAGAATGGAGCTCCGTGGCACCACTTCTCCTGCAACTCCATATTCTCCTTGATCTTGTGCATCGGAACGTGTCCTGGACCCTCGATTATAACCTGCACATCGTGTTTCCAAGCTAGCTCTGTGAGCTCTCCCAAAACCTTAAGCTCTCCGAATTGCGCTTCGTCGTTAGCATCGGCAATAGATCCTGGGCGTAGTCCATCGCCCAACGAAAATGCCACGTCATATTGTTTCAAGATCTCGCAAATATCCTCAAAGTGAGTATATAGGAAATTCTCCGCATTGTTATGCGACATCCACTTAGCCATGATTGATCCTCCGCGCGATACGATTCCCGTAACACGATTCACCGCATGTGGCACATACTCGCGCAACAATCCAGCGTGGATTGTGAAGTAATCTACACCCTGCTCGCACTGCTCAAGGATCGTCTCGCGGAACAACTCCCACGACAAATTCTCCACCTTACCGCCAGCCTTTTCGAGCGTTTGATACAATGGCACCGTACCAATTGGCACGGGAGTGTTGCGAAGGATAGCTTCGCGCGTAGCGTGGATATTCTTTCCAGTCGAAAGATCCATAACGGTGTCGGCACCCCACTTGATCGACCACAATGACTTCTCGACCTCCTCCTCGATAGATGATCCCAACGCGGAGTTTCCAATATTGGCGTTGATCTTCACAAAGAAGTCGCGCCCGATAATCATCGGTTCACACTCGGGGTGACATCTGTTCGATGGAATTATAGCACGACCCTCTGCTACCGCTTGACGAACAAATTCGGGGGTGATAGAGGTCTCAGCACCTTGCGATTCACGGATTGCGACATACTCCATTTCGGGGGTGATGATTCCTGCACGAGCCGCTGCAAGTTGGGTCATAAATGGTTTTTGGTCATCCGCCCACTTATTGCGGATTTTGGTTACTCCTTGGTTAATATCGGGTGTGAAACCCTCTTCGGTGTAGACTCCTGTGGTGTCGTACAACAACACCTCTTCGCCCGTTTGGAGCGTTAGGCAACGCATTCCGACCTCTACTTTGGGATGGAGAGAGCCCTTGATATATACCTTTTTGCTACTCTCCTTAGCAAAATCGAATAATTTTTCTTGTGACATAGTTACTTATGTTTATAACTCTATTCTCTTATAATTTTAATCTCTCCACCTTCGCCAAACGATATGATAGATGATGATTTACGCGTGGGCTTTCCCTCGAATCGTGGGTCAACAACATAGTCGACACCATCTATGATCTCCTTGCTGATCTCCGTAAACTTTAGAGGTGTCGCCTCGCCCGAAATATTTGCCGAAGTGGATACCACAGGGCGACCAAATCGACGCAACATCTGTGCACAGAAGTCATGGTTGGGGACTCTAACGCCGAGTGTTCCCTCGTCAGGGATAAGGTTCACCGCCAAATTTGCCGCTCCTGGCAATATCGCTGTTAATGGTTTGTCCGACATCTCCATCACCTCGAAAGCTACCGAGGGGGCTTTGTTTACATACCTCACAACATTGTCGACATCCTTACACAACACAAGCATCGACTTTTTGTCTGTGCTACGTTTGAGCGCATAGATCTTATCGACCGCCGCGGCATTTGTCGCATCACACCCTATGCCCCACACCGTGTCGGTAGGGTAGAGGATGATTCCACCCTTGCGCATCACTTCAACCACATCTTTAACCGCGGCATCCATATTATTTATATTCGCCATATTTACCTAGTAGTTCATCGGTAAAACCTCGATCCAGTAATCATCGGGATCGTTTATGAAGTACAATCCCATATCGTGGTTCTCGTAACATAGGCACCCCATTTCGCGGTGATATTCGCGGATTGCATCGTAGTCGCCCTCAACACGATAGCAGATATGGGTTTCGTTATCGCCCAACTCATATGCCTCTGGGTGATCTTGCAACCATGTGAGTTCCAGGCTAATGGATGTCACTCCATCACCCAAATACACCAATTCGAATGATCCATCCTCAGCCTTTTTGCGCTTTGTGACCTTGAGCCCTAACGCCTTGTCGTAGAACTCGATGGAGCGCTCCAGCGATGTCACATTGATATTGATGTGGTCTATTTTTGATTTGATTTCCATAATATTTCTGTAATAAAAAAATGTTTGATGCTACAAATATAACGATATAATTGCTAAGCTAACGATTTTTTTCTACTTTTGTGTCAACTAAAAATCAAAAAACAATATTTTTAAATATGGGAAGAGCATTTGAGTATCGCAAAGCGAAGAAGCTAAAGCGATGGGGCAATATGGCAAGAGTATTTACGAAGATCGGTAAGGAGATCGAAATCGCAGTTAAAGCTGGAGGTCCCGACCCATCGTCGAACACTCGACTTCGCGTGTTGATCCAAAACTCTAAGGCTGAAAATATGCCAAAGGAGAATGTCGAGCGCGCTATCAAACGTGCAATATCTAAGGATACTGCAGACTATAAAGAGGTTGTATATGAGGGATATGGACCCCACGGAGTAGCTGTCCTTGTAGAGACTGCCACAGATAACACCAACCGTACGGTTGCCAACGTACGTATGCACTTCAACAAGTGTGGCGGAGCATTGGGAACAAGTAGTAGCGTGGCGTTTATGTTTGAACATAAGTGCACATTTAAGTTTACAATCCCTGCTGGCGTAGATGCCGAGGAGTTGGAGTTGGAGATGATCGACCTCGGAGTAGATGAATTCGAGGCAGAGGAGTCAACAGTTCACGTTTCGGCACCATACGAATCATTCGGTTCAATCCAAAAGTGGTTGGATGAGCAAAATTACGAGATCGTATCGGGCGAGAGCATCCGCATCCCAACAGATACCAAGGAGCTTTCGACTGAGGCTCGCGAAGATATGGAGAAGCTTATCGAGCGCCTCGAAGAGGATGAAGATGTAGTGAATGTATATACTACACTTGCCGACGAAGAGGAGGAGTAGATAAAAGTATCGCAATATACGCAAAATGGGCGTTGTACAGGTTCACTCTTGTTCAACGCCCATTTTGCGTATATTGTTTTATCCTCGTTTCATGACAGGGAGCAACATTTTGTTGAATATTTCGTGTTCTACCAAAAATCCATCGTGCCCAAAGGGAGATTCGATCTCTTCGTAGCGCGCATTTGGAATTAGCTCGCATAGTTTTTTGAGATCGCATGGAGGGAACAAAATATCTGTTGTGATACCCACGACGATTGTCTCCGCCTCGATTGTCGAGAGGATATGATCTGTGCCTCCACGACCGCGACCAATATCGTGCGTATCGAAGGAGTTGATGATCGCGTAGTACGAATATACATCATATCTCTTGCAAAGCTTTTCGCCTTGATAGCGTTGATAGCTCGATGCGCGGTGATCTGCAATACGCTCATCGCCATTTTGTTGGGTGATGTTGTAGCCATAGAATCCACGATATGTGAGCAGAGCCAAAGCGCGTGCTGCCGCCAAACCCTCCATCCCTGCATCGGGACGGCGCTCTCCAAATGTTTGGTCGGCACGGATCGCCATGCGCATAGTCTCGTCGATAGCTATACACCATGGAGTTGCTTTGGCGGCTGTTGCCACGAGGATCAATTTCGAGAAGCGCTTAGGCTCCATCACCGCCCATTCGATAGCTTGAAATCCACCAACCGAACATCCCAAAATAACATCAATATCGCCTACACCCAACACTTTAGCGAGGATTTGGTGCGCTCGCACCATATCGCGGATCGTAATATCGGGGAAATCCAAGTAGTATGGCTCCCCTGTTGCAGGGTTGTTGTGCAATGGCGCGGTTGTACCATAGGGCGAACCTAAGATATTGGCGCACACCACATAATGCTCCGCAGGGTCGAGGATCGCCCCCTCTTCGACGGTGTGAGGCCACCAATCCTGAACATCTGAATTGGCTGTGAGGGCGTGACACACCCACACGACATTGTTGTGCTCTGTGCTTTGGGTGCCAAAGGTCGAATAGGCGATGGTAAGTTCGGGTAACACCACACCACTCTCCAACACAAAGGGCTCCGAGTGTGAGTAATATTTGATATTGTTGTTCATCTGCTATAGTTTGAGAAGAGCCTGATTAAGGTCAGCCTTAATATCTTCGATATTTTCGATACCTGCCGAAATGCGAATTAGGTTTGGATAGACTCCTGCCGAGATCATTTCCGCTTCGCTTAGTTGCGAGTGGGTGGTCGATGCTGGGTTGATAATAAGCGATTTGTTGTCGCCAACATTCGCCACGTGATATAGTAGCTCCACATTGTCTATCACCTTCGATGCCTCTGCCATTCCACCCTTGACGCGGAACGATAGAACGCAACCATATCCATTTTGTAGATACTTGTCTGCCAACGCCTTATACTTATTACCTTTGAGTCCTGGATAGTTCACACTCTCCACTTTAGGGTGCGATTGCAACCACTCTGCAAGCTCCAATGCGTTGTCTGCCGAACGTTGTGCTCTGAGCGAAAGGGTCTCCAACCCTTGAGCCAACATAAATGCGTTGAAGGGCGATTGACACGCACCGAAATCGCGCAAACCTTCGCATCTAACCTTAAGTGCAAATGCTACGGATCCAAATCTTTCGAGGAAGTTCACACCGTGGTAACTCTCCACAGGCTCCGAGATCAAAGGATACTTTCCGCCACTCCAATCGAAGTTTCCGCCATCGACAATCACACCACCCATAGATGTTGCGTGACCTCCGATCCACTTAGTTGCAGAGTGTGTGACGATATTCACCCCCCAATCGAATGGACGACAGAAATATCCTGCACATCCAAATGTGTTGTCACAAAATAGAACTACGCCCTTTTTGCGAGCAACCTCCACGATAGGTTCGAAATCTGGAATGCTAAATTCGGGGTTTCCGATAGTCTCCAAATATATCGCCTTGGTGTTGGCATCAATAAGCGACTCGATGCTTTTAGGGTCATTTCCATTAGCAAAGCGAACCTCTATTCCTAGGCGCGAGAATACATGTTTGAATGCGTTGAAGGTTCCTCCATATAGATATGACGTTGTAACGATATTGTCTCCTGCACTCGCAATAGTCGCAATAGCAGTAAATTGCGCCGCCATACCCGATGATGTTGCCACAGCCGCCGCACCACCTTCGAGTGCTGCAATGCGTTGTTCGAAAACATCGGTTGTGGGGTTCATTAGGCGTGTGTAGATGTTGCCTGCAGACTCCAACGCAAAAAGCGATGCTGCCTTTTCTGTGCTCTCATATACGTAGGCTGTACTTTGAAAAATTGGCAATGTACTAGCCCCAGTTACTGGGTCAGGTCGTTGACCTGCATGGACTTGGAGCGTGTCGAAACTGTACTTCTTTTGTTCCATAATCTATATTATATTTTAATTTATTATTAACTTCTCAACAGAAAAAGTCGCCCTACAAAATTGCGGATCTCTCGCGCAATAAGTTAGGTTATTTACAAACAAATCCGACCCCCCTGCGGAAGTCGGATTTGTTATGTTGTACGCACACAAATATCCTACCTCCTCGTTAGGTGGTTCGCCATCATAGGCATAGACATTCGTTGTGAGTTGATCTTTTTCATATTCGACAAAGGTAAAGACTCTAATCGAAAAATGCAAATATTTTCATGGATTTTTCAGGGCAAACGTATGAAAAGTTTTGTTGAGTTTTTCTTTTTTTGTACATTTAAAAATCTCACTTTTGTTATTGCTGAGTTGATCGGCAAATATACTCCATATCGTTTGCTTTATACTCTGCAACAAGTTTGACTAACTGTTTGTGGTGCATATCAAAAAAGGCTCGGATTCTATTTAGCGCCAAATTGTTAGGATCTCGTTCGGTTTGCTTTTGTAGCTCAATATAATATCGCTTAAAGTCGACTTGTAGAGCCTCAAAAAGAGGGCGTTCTCGATAATCAGGTGTGCGCAGGTGTCGATATTGAAATAGGGAAAGATAGGTGTAGAGGCGTTTGATCTCCTCTTGTTCTAAATCGAATGTGTTGAAAGTTGTTAATTTGATTCTCTCTTTTTGTTCCATAGCCTTTAGTTTTGATTGGTTAAACTTATCGGGCGATGAAAATAGGGTGATTTCACCGACCCGTTGACTTTCACCAGAGAAGGCAGCAGGTACATTAATAGCCTGCACGGGGGTGAAACCACCCGTGCAGATATAGTGAGGCACGAGCATAAAATGCTCGCCCCGTCTATTAGGCAGGTTTCCCCACCTTCTCTGATATGAAAGTCACTACAAATATATAAATAATTATCTAATTCGCAAAAAAGATTTAAATTCATTTCCTGTGTATGCCCTATATAATATAAGGTATCTATTTCAAAAACCGAAATAATTTTATATCTTTGCCGTTTAGAAAAAAACAATACAAAACTATGAAGTTTAAAGAGTATAAAGGGCTAGATCTAGCCAATATAGCTACTGAGGTGCTTAAGGATTGGGATGCGGATGATACATTCCACAAAAGCATCACCACGCGCGAGGGCAACCCAACATTCGTATTTTACGAAGGACCTCCATCAGCAAATGGAGTCCCTGGAATCCACCACGTGATGGCGCGTACGATCAAAGATATTTTCTGTCGATTCAAGACTCAACAAGGGTTCAAAGTACACCGCAAAGCGGGATGGGACACCCACGGATTGCCAGTTGAATTAGGAGTCGAGAAGAAGCTAGGCATCACCAAAGAGGCTATTGGCAAGACAATCACAATCGAGCAATATAACAAGGAGTGTCGCGAAGCGGTGATGGAGTTCACTGGACTTTGGGAGGATCTCACTCGCCAAATGGGTTATTGGGTCAATATGGATGATCCATATATCACCTACGACAACAAATATATCGAGACACTTTGGTGGTTGCTTAAACAGTTGCACGAGAAGGGATTACTATACAAAGGTTACACTATCCAACCATACTCGCCTGCAGCGGGAACGGGTCTGTCGACCCACGAGTTGAACCAACCTGGTTGCTATAGAGATGTGAAGGATACAACATGTACAGCACAATTCGAGATCGTGCGCAACGAAGTGTCTGAAAAGTTGTTTAGCTCGGAGGATGAGGGTACGTTGTACTTCCTAGCATGGACAACTACACCTTGGACTTTGCCATCAAACACAGCGTTGGCTGTTGGTTCGGATATTGAATATGTCAAGATCCGTTGCGCAAATCCATATACGGGCATTGCGCAGACAATCATCATGGCGAAGGATTTGGTGTCGTCGCTCTTCACCAAGAAGATGGAGGGTACATACACCATCACCGAAGAGTCGTGGAAGGGTTCGGAGCTTGCAGGTGTGAGCTATGAGCAACTTTTGCCATGGGTTAAACCTATGGGCAAGGCGTTTGAGGTTATCACGGGTGATTTTGTGACCACTTCGGATGGTACAGGTATTGTACACATTGCTCCTACATTCGGTGCGGATGATGATCGTGCAGCGAAGGTTGCAGGTATCGCGCCACTCTTTATGGTCGACAAGGCTGGTAAGGAGCAACCGATGGTCGATAAGTCGGGTAAGTTCTTCGTATTGGAGGATTTAGATGCTGACTTCGTGGCTAACAACATCAACACAGAGCTATATTCGGAGTATGCAGGTAGATATGTGAAGAATGCTTTTGACGACACATTGACCGATGCGGATGCAACCCTCGACATCGACATTTCGGTGTTGCTCAAGCAAGAGAACAAGGCGTTCAAGATCGAGAAACATGCCCACTCATACCCACACTGTTGGCGTACAGATAAGCCCGTGTTGTACTACCCACTCGACTCATGGTTCATTAAGACCACGGCGTTGAAGGGTCGCATGATGGAGCTTAACAACACAATCCAATGGAAGCCAGAATCTACAGGTTCGGGTCGCTTCGGCAAGTGGTTGGAGGGGTTGGTAGATTGGAACCTTTCGCGTTCACGCTTCTGGGGAACACCTCTTCCAGTCTGGGCTACAGAGGATTACTCTCAAATCAAGTGTATCGGATCTATCGAGGAGCTTATGGGCGAGATCGAGAAGTCGATCGCGGTAGGTTTCATGAGCGAAAACCCTTATGCAGGATTCAAGGTGGGCGATATGTCGAAGGAGAACTACTCGACTGCAAATATCGACCTTCACCGCCCATATGTTGACTCTATCGTTTTGGTGTCGGACAAGGGTGAGCCAATGAAGCGCGAGAGCGACCTTATAGATGTATGGTTCGACTCGGGTGCTATGCCTTATGCGCAACTACACTATCCATTCGAGAATGGTGGAGCAGACTTCAAGGATGTCTATCCAGCGGACTTTATCGCGGAGGGAGTCGACCAAACACGTGGTTGGTTCTTCACTCTGCACGCTATCGCAACAATGCTGTTTGATTCGGTAGCATTCAAAAATATTATATCGAATGGTTTGGTGCTCGACAAGAAGGGCAATAAGATGTCTAAGCGATTGGGCAACGCCGTGGATCCATTCGAGGTGCTTAATAAATATGGTGCCGACGCTACACGTTGGTATATGATTAGCAACTCGCAACCTTGGGATAACCTCAAATTTGATGTTGAGGGGGTCGACGAGGTGCGTCGTAAATTCTTCGGTACACTATATAATACATACTCATTCTTCGCGTTGTATGCCAATGTCGATGGATTCACAGGTGCGGAGGCGGAGGTGCCTTTGGCGGAGCGTCCCGAGATTGATCGTTGGATTATTTCGTTGTTGAACACTTTGGTTAAGGATGTTACAGCTCAATTGGAGGGTTACGATCCGACACCTGCGGCGCGTATGATCCAAGAGTTTGTGGGCGAGAACCTTTCGAACTGGTATGTGAGATTGAACCGCAAACGCTTCTGGGTGGGCGATATGACACAAGATAAGTTGTCGGCATACCAAACGCTATATACTTGTTTGGAGATAGTTGTGAAGCTATCGGCTCCATTCGCGCCATTTATCACAGATCGCATCTTCCGCGACTTGAACGCTATGAGTTGTCGTCACTCGGATTCTTCGGTGCACTTGGCTAAGTTCCCCGAGGCTGATATGTCGTTGGTAAACAAGGATTTGGAGGAGACTATGGCACTTGCACAACGTGTGTCGTCGATGGTGTTAGCACTTCGTCGTAAGGTTAATATCAAGGTGCGTCAACCTTTGTCGAAGATCTTGATCCCAGTGCTTGATCCTGCAATGGCACGCCACATTGAGGCGGTTAAGTCGCTTATTCTAGGCGAGGTAAACATCAAGGAGATTGAGCTTATCGAAAAGACTGCTGGTGTGATCACCAAGCGCATTAAGCCAAACTTTAAGACACTTGGTCCTCGCTATGGAAAGTACATGAAGCAGATCGCAGCTATGGCGGCACAATTCGATCAAGATAAGATTGCGGAGATTGAGTCATCGGCGGAGATCACCCTCGATATGGGAGCGGAGAAGATCATCGTAACGCCTGCTGATTTCGACATCACATCGGAGGATATGCCAGGATGGTTGGTTGCAACCGAAGGAAAACTCACCGTGGCACTCGACATCACCCTAACCGATGAGTTGAAGGCTGAGGGTGTGGCTCGCGAGCTTGTAAACCGTATCCAAAATATCCGTAAAGATTCTGGATTTGAGGTTGTCGACAAGATTCGTGTCGAGATCCAAAGCGTAGAAAGTGTCGTAAGTTCTTTGGCTACATATGCTGATTATGTTGCGCAGCAAACTTTGGCAGTAGAGGTTAAGTGTGCAGAGGCTCCAGCAGGAGATTTCGTTGTGGAGTCAGACTTGGACGATGCTCCGCTTATGATAGCTGTCACCAAGATATAAATAAGTGATTATATACATATGAAGAGCCTTTGGTTCTGTAGGGTATAACCCTGCGGAATTAAAGGCTCTTCTTGTTTGAGATGATGGGTAATGGTGTAATATAGACCGTTTAAATATCTATGATTTTGCATTTTAGCCCCCTCTCTTTGGCTAATTTTAGGACTTTAGGTAGCGCATAACTCATATTCTTAAATGACTTTTGGCTATCATGAAACACAACAATATCGCCAGCTGTAAGATCCTTAGCCACATTCCTATAACACATCTCCTTGCTAACTCGGGGGCTATAATCACGCGATATAACACTCCACATTATCAGACGATAACGTTGACTTAGGTGGCGCGCCTGCGAAGGGGTTATTTGACCATAGGGAGGTCTAAAAAGATCGCTATTTATGGTGTCATTTGCAAAATCGACATCTTCGACATATCTCTCCAAACTCATTCCCCACCCCTTTTGGTGCGAATAGGTGTGGTTGGCAACTTTGTGCCCACTCTGTAGGATAAGTTCGTATAGGTCAGGATACATCTCAACATTTTTACCCAACACAAAAAATGTCGCCTTGGCATCAAACTTGTGCAATGTGGCTAATATCCATTCGGTGATACCTGGAGTTGGTCCATCGTCGAAGGTTAGAAATATCGAATCGGGGGAGTTTATCTCCCACACTAGATCGGGTAATATTTGACGTATTATGCGTGGTGGCTTTAGCTTCATTGTGTTACATTTACGTCTACAAATTTAGTAATTTTTAAAATTAAATCGTACATTTGTAGTAAATAAAAAAAATGAGATGAAAAAAATTATAACTTTTATTATTCTCCTCGGGGCTATACTCTCTATATCGTGTGATGCCCTCAATACCGTCACTTCCAATAAGGTGAACTCTCAGGGGTCGCCCTACGAACTTATTGTCGTGTGTAACCAACCCGAATGGGAGGGTGCTTTGGGTGATACTCTAAAGACCATATTACGTGCCGAAATCCCATATTTGGTGCAACCAGAACCCTATTTTTCGGTATATAGAATTACGCAACAGGGGTATGATAATTTAATCTTGAAACATCGCAATATCTTTATTGTCAATGTGGTACCTTCGCTCGACGAATCATCAATCGTTGTTCAATACGATGTAAATGCCACACCCCAAATCATCATGACCCTTCAAGGTCCAACCGCAGAGTCGCTCACCGAATATGTATCGGAGAATCGCGAGTTGGTGATGAAGGCTCTGGAGGGAGCCGAACGCGACAGAGATATAGCTTATGGTCAAAAGTTTAGCGTCGCAACGCTCGATAAGCTCATAAAAGATAAATTCGATGTGACGATGAAGATCCCACAAGGATACTCTTTGCGCAACGAGGGCAAAGATTTCGTGTGGCTTTCATACGAATATCCCACTGCAAGCCAAGGAGTTATACTATATAGCTACCCTGCCGAAGATGGCAAAGCGTCGCTAAAGTGGGAGGCTCTACTCGAAGCGCGCAATAAATTTGCATCAAAAATCCCTGGACCTTCGGAAGGTTCCTATATGACGACCTTTATGGAGGTTGAGCCCGACTATAGATTGTTCCGTAGCAATGGCAGAGTGTGGGCAGAGATGCGTGGTTTGTGGGAGGTCGAGGGTGACTATATGGGAGGTCCATTTGTTAGTTTCTCGACAATCGACACCCGTACAAATAGAGTCTTTGCAGTTGATTGCTATGTCTACTCTCCGAAGTTGGGCAAACGCAATTTCCTTCGCGGAGTAGAACATATAGTCTACAACGTAGAGATCCCAACAGAGTAAGATGCGAAGCATCTCCAGCCCGTGCGGCTACGCACTGCCCGCCCGGCACAAGGGTAGTCCAGCCTCTGACCCCAACATGTTTTCGCCCTCCACCTCCTAAAAAAGCACTTTTGCAAAAAGTGCGCAGGAGGGCATCAAATCGAAGATTTGCAATTAATATTACAATATTACAAAGAACCAACCCTCTTAGCCACAAACTCCTTGTAGTTAATTATCAACTCCTCACCAATATACGAAGAGTCGATAATCTCGTTCCATGTTGGAAGAATCGCTGTGTAACGCGCAAATATTCCATTTATAATTTTAGCCTTAAGCCCCGATTGCTTCATCGCAGTTTCGAAATCTTGACGTGTAATATTGTGGCGCTTGCGATTTATCGTGAGCGCCATATCTTTACCCGTCATACCTTTATCCGCCATATCTTCATTCTCCATACCTTCATTCTGCGCACCTTCACCTTGGGATCTGATAATTGCCATAGGTAAAAACTCGCTCGCTGGAGTCAAGGCATATAACCCCCTGTGTGGTTCGTGCATCGAAAATTGCAAATGCCCCATGTCGCTGCACCCTGCAACCCAACAAAATATCACCTGTTCCCAAAAATTCAACACATCGAGCTTCGAGATTGTCGATACCTCAGCCACCAAATCTGCAATCTGCTCATAAGAGCCATTTGCTCGATACTCCTCCTCGTCCATAATCATGCGCATGGAATCTTTATCGATACTCTTCTCGCCATATATCATCCCCCCATCATCTGTACGATAAAGCTCATGAGGCAATGTGAGAACTGCCACAGAACTAGCAAGTTGCATCGTTAGTTCTCGCAATGCTGGGTTGTCGTCAAATGTCGTGAACGATTCATCAATCTCACTAAAACTCTTCAAATTTTTAATATCCATAAATATATATTCAATATATCTTCCTTCTATTTCACTTCTGTTCCTATTCTGTTCCCCTATATTATTTTCGAATACTCGTTACTCTTCTACACCTATCAATGTTCTAAATAATCTTTTGCCTGTTTGAGTACGCATCATAGATTCATAGAGGTGTTGCGCTTTGTTGAGAGGGTGGTAACCCGACAAAATATTAACTATCAAATCTGCCTCAAATAGAGGGGCAAAACCCAACTCTTCGACCTTAGAAAATTGATGGTGCGATGCCACAACATCCGCAATCCACTGCTTCTCCTCTTTGTTTAGAACCTCTAGATCAGCTAGCAACTCATCCGCCACGACTTTACCCACGCGTTGTTGATTTTCGGGCAATGAGTTGCCATATATCTCCTTCGATCGAGGGCATCCAATGTCGTGCATCCATGCTGCTGCCTCCAATAAATCGACCTCTGTTGTAGGGATATTTTCGCCCACAGCAATCAAGCGAGTATAACATACAACCTCCTGCGTGTGCAAAATATCGTCACGCATAAGTTCTGGAAAACGACTATAATATTCAATTGCGATATTGGCTACTAGATCTTTCATAAATTTATGGGGGTTTAATAGAGGTTTAATTTTCGACAAAGGTACGAAAATCTTAGAAAATAGCTATCTTTGTCGAAAATTAGTGATTCAGTTATGGTTTTACAATACGAAATAATAGTTGTTGGAGCAGGTCATGCAGGGTGCGAAGCGGCATCGGCGGCGGCAAAGCTCGGTGCGCGAACTTTGTTGTTGACAATGGATATGACCAAGTTTGCAAATATGTCGTGCAACCCTGCGGTGGGAGGAGTTGCCAAAGGGCAAATCGTGCGCGAGATAGATGCGTTAGGTGGCGAGATGGGTATCGTTACCGACCTTAGCACCATACAATTCCGTATGCTTAATCGTAGCAAAGGAGCCGCGATGTGGAGCCCTCGTGCACAGTGCGACAAAGCTCAATTTTCGGCAGAGTGGCGACGTAGACTCGAAAACCAGGAGAATCTATATATATGGCAAGATAGCGTAGTGGAGGTACTCTTCGAGGGGTCGAAGGTGAAGGGTGTGCGCACCCAAATGGGGGTGGAGTTTCATGCCTCGAAGGTGATATTGACGAGTGGCACATTCCTTGGTGGTCTTATGCACTGTGGCGATGCCCAAGCCAATGGTGGTCGCGCTGGAGATTCTCACTCTGTGGGGGTTACCGAATCGCTCATAAAGGTGGGTTTCGAAGCGGGACGCATGAAGACGGGAACCCCCTCGCGATTGGATGCTCGCACCATAAACTTCTCGAAACTCGAAGCGCAATATGGCGACGAGGTGCCATCTAAATTCTCATATTCGTCACAAACCGTGGCGGTCGAGAATCAGATGCCTTGTTACCTAGTATATACATCTGTCGATGTGCACGATACGCTAAAGGATGGGTTCTCGCGCTCACCACTTTTTAATGGTACGATTCATGGCATTGGCCCGAGATATTGCCCAAGTATCGAAGATAAGCTCCGCACCTTTGCCGACAAGGATCAACATCAACTATTTCTTGAGCCTGAGGGTCGCGATACAAATGAATATTACCTCAATGGATTCTCCTCGTCCCTACCGTGGGAGGTGCAATGGGAGGCTCTGCACAAGATCGAAGGGTTCGAAGATTTGCATATCTATCGCCCAGGATATGCCATTGAATATGACTACTTTCCGCCAACGCAATTGCGCCATTCATTGGAGACAAAGTTAATCGAAGGGCTCTATTTTGCAGGTCAAATAAATGGAACAACAGGCTATGAAGAGGCTGGAGCACAAGGTCTTATAGCTGGAATAAACGCCGCACTTTCGTTGCGTGGCGAAGAGCCATTGATCCTTTCGCGCGATGAGGCTTACATCGGTGTTTTGATTGATGACCTTGTGACCAAGGGGGTTGATGAGCCATATCGAATGTTCACCTCGCGAGCGGAGTATCGCATACTTCTACGTCAAGATAATGCCGATATGCGTCTCACGCCAATAGCTCGTCGCATAGGTATGATTTCGGATGAAAGATATGCAGAGTTTGACCAAAAGCGCACCATGCTCGACGCATTGATGGATATACTCAACAATGTGAGTGTAAAGCCAGCTCAGGTCGAAGAGTATCTTGTTTCATTGGGTCAATACCCTCTGACTCAGGGCAAAAAAATCTCCGACATATTGATTCGCAATGGCGTGTCGATTGTCGAAATATCGAAATATATACCCAAACTAAAGCGTTTCCTTGCGGAGCAACTCCCCTCATCCGAGATTATCGAGCAGGCGGAGGTACAGGTTAAATATCGCGGATACATAGAGCGTGAGCGCGCCATAGCCGACAAGCTACAGCGTCTCGAAAATATCTCTATACCAGACTCTTTTGACTATCATTCAGCCCAAGCCCTAACGATAGAGGCTCGCCAAAAACTTACCAAGATCCGCCCCCGAACCATCGGTCAAGCAGCTCGCATCCCTGGAGTATCTCCTGCTGATGTCAATGTGCTTTTGGTGCGATTTGGTCGGTAGTCGGCAAAAGAGATGAGGCCTACTACTATGGGACTGACTCCGTCGGGCGGGGTGCTCCCCGCAGAGCTGATTTTATATAGCGGAGTGGGTATCGTAATGCCTTTGGCATTTCGACAAAAAATATGAGTTGTGTTTGACTTATGAGAGTGAACTCTCAGCGTCAAACACAACTCATATTTTTTGCTATCAAACCGTTGGTTTGATAGCCCACCCGAGGTTGCAATGTATCTGGTAACCCGAGGTTTACAATGCCAAATCGTATGTCAAATTGCACACATTATAGTTACCATATGATTACATCGTGGTTACATCATGGTTGCCCTCGATTTGGGATTAAACACCATAGGTGTTTAATAAAAACAGAGAGACAATATTTTGGTCGAATTCATTCGAAACCAAAATATTGTCTCTCTGTTTTTTAGAGCCGCAGGCTCGTATCCCAAAGCGCTATATAAAACTGCCCGTGCGGCTCGCACCGCCCGCCGGCGTTAGGCAGTCCAGCCTTACACAACGACTATTTACGAATAACGACTATTTACTCCATCCAACTCTCGTCCGAAGGGTTGTTGCGGAAGCGGATAAGGCGATCCTTATCTTCTGCTTGGATATATCCTTCGGCTGCTGCAACCTCTACCAAAGCGTCGAGGTTCGATAGTGAATAGTTGATAACATTAGCTGCTGCTAGGCGATCTACACCCTTCTTCATGCCATATGTGAAGATACTTGCGATTCCTAGAACCTCTGCTCCAGCGTCGCGAAGAGCCGTAACAACGTCGATACATGATCCACCTGTCGAGATCAAATCCTCGATTACAACGACCTTTTGACCTGGGGTTATCTTACCCTCAATTTGGTTGCCACGACCATGATCCTTAGATCCGCTACGCACGTAACCCATCGGCAAGTCGAGGATCGTTGCGGTGATAGCAGCGTGTGCGATTCCAGCTGTTGAAGTTCCCATAAGGATCTCTGCTTCAGGAAATTTTTCCTTTACGATTCTAGCCAATCCAGCCTCTACGTGGTCTCTCACGTCGGGAGCTGAGAGGGTTAGGCGGTTGTCGCAATAGATAGGGCTTTTGATGCCACTCGCCCATGTGAAGGGCTCTTGAGGGCGAAGAAATACTGCTCCAATTGAGAGTAGATCTTTTGCTATAATATTCTCCATTTATTTATGATTTTATTGTTCTAATGCTTTTGTGAGTATCTCCTTCACTTCGGGTGGATAGATGCCTCCTTCGTGGATCTTTTCGCGTCCGAAATAGAAAGTTGGAACGTAATAATAATCGTATGTATCTGCCAATTCGGGCTCCTTACCTTCGTCGATGATCTCTATTTCGAGGTCATTGAAGGCTGGATTCTCTGCCTTTGCTTCGTCAATATAACGGAGTGCCTTTTTGCAGAATGGGCAGTTTTCGAGTACGAAGAGTGTGATCTTTTTCATGGTTGTGTGTGTGTATGTATGTTAACAAAATTCTGCAACACAACGCAAATATGCTGCCACAACATCCTCCGCTGCGGTGATTGGACGACCTACAACAATATAGTTCGAACCGATCTCCTTAGCCTTTGCAGGGGTTGTAACTCGCACTTGATCTGCCACTTCGCCATCGGCAAAACGTACTCCAGGAGTCACTGTCAAGAACTCATCGCCACACGCTGAGTGAACCATTCCCGACTCCAAAGGCGAACATACCACACCATCCAATCCTGCCTCCTTGGCATTTTTAGCATAGTGAACTATAGTCTCTTGGATAGTCGATCCGATCAACAAATCCTTCTGCATACGCTCCTCGCTAGTCGATGTTAGTTGCGTAACAGCCAACAAAAGTGGGCGTGTGCCGTCGGGACGAGTGAGACCCTCCACAGCATACTTCATCATCTCGATGGTTCCTGCCGCATGGAGGTTACACATATCGACATCCAAGCGCGAGAGTACGCTCATCGCCTTTTTGACGGTGTTTGGGATGTCGTGGAGCTTAAGATCCAAAAATATTTGGTGTCCGCGCGCCTTGATTTCGCGCACGATAGTTGGACCTTCGGCATAGAAGAGCTCCATTCCGATCTTTACAAATGGTTTGCGTGGTTGATCCTTAAATTTGTCAAGAAACACGAATGTCTCCTCTGCGCTCGCAAAGTCGCACGCTATAATTACATCTCTCTTTGTCATATTCTATTAGGTTTTAGGTAGTTTACTTTACAATTCCGATAATGTCGCGAAGTGACTCAATACCTAATCGCTCCATCTCGGCTGGCAGAGCCTCGATAATCTCCTTACAAGCATAGGGGTTACGCAGATTCTCTGCTCCCACCTGCACCGCTGTGGCTCCTGCCATCATCATCTCGATAACATCCGCTGCCGACGCAACTCCTCCGCAGCCCATAACTGGGATTTTGCACGCCTTGCTAACCTGATAAACCATGCGAAGAGCGATTGGGAAGATTGCCGAACCTGAGAATCCACCCATTGTATTGGCGATCACTGGACGACGACGCAAAGTATCAATACGCATACCCAACAGAGTGTTTATAAGACATATACCATCGGCTCCTGCCTCTTCACAAGCCTTTGCGATCTCGACAATATCCGTTACATTTGGGCTCAACTTAATAAACACAGGCTTGGTAGTCACCGCCTTCACCGCACGCGTAACCTCCGCTGCGTGTTCGGGCGATGTTCCAAAACTCATACCTCCGTGGCGCACATTTGGGCAACTAACATTCACCTCGATGATTCCCACTTGGTCGAGCTTATCTATTCGCTCACAGCAATATACATACTCCTCGATCGAAAAACCGCTGATATTAGCAACAACAGGTTTGCGGAAATATTTGCGCATATCGGGCATGATGTTTTGTATAACAGCATCAATACCAGGATTTTGCAAACCTACAGAGTTAATCATTCCCTCTCTACACTCCGCAATTCGAGGTGTTGGGTTACCAAAGCGCGCTTCACGCGTGGTACCCTTAAACGAGAATGACCCGAGGATATTAATGTCGTAAAAATCTTTGAAATCTTCGCCAAAACCAAATGTTCCACTCGCTGGAACGATTGGATTATCGAGCGCAAGTCCACACAACTCAACGCCTAAATCTTTGCCATTCACTACCATATAATCTCCTCCCTATCTAATACTGGCCCATCCTTGCAGATGCGCTTATTACCATATTTTGTTTTGCAGGTGCAACCCACACACGCTCCAAATCCGCAACCCATGCGCTCCTCGAAGCTATACTCTCCACGCACATTTAGCGTTGCGTCCCACAGCGCCTTAAGCATCGGAAGTGGCCCACAAGTGTAGAGGTAGTTGAACTTAATTGCAGGTAACGCTGCCGTCACAAACCCCTTTTGACCAAACGATCCATCGGCTGTTGTGACGATAACATCGACTCCCAAAGCGGCAAACTCCTCGTTCATAAATACCTCGTCGGCCGTGTTAAACCCCAACACAACAGTTGGTTGCTTACCTTGATTTAGGAGCACCTTACAGAGGTTATACAATGGAGGCACTCCAACTCCACCGCCAACCAAAAGTGGTCGTTGGAAGTGGTTCTTAGTCGAGAATCCATTGCCTAGACCTGTGAGGATGTCGAGCTGTGTGCCCACCTCCATACGGCTCATGTCGGCAGTTCCTTCGCCCACCACCTTATATATTATGGTAAAGCTCTTGTCGTCATAGTCACAAACCGAGATTGGGCGACGCAGGAAACGACCCTCCAAAGCTATATTTACAAACTGCCCAGGAGAGGTGATGTATTGAACATCACCCTCCAGCACCATCCTAAAGACGTTGGAAGTCAACGCCTCATTGGATGTTACAGTATATATATTTTTTTTATACATATTTACTCTGCGTCAATTGTCGATACTCCAAAGGTTATCTCCTCTAATACGTCGAGGACAACTTTTACTGTTTCGAGGGCTGTAAACACCGTAACATTATTCTCAACCGCTGCACGACGAATATCATAACCCTCTAAGCGTGAGCTGTGTTGGTTGATGTCGTTGGTGTTGATGATATAGTTTACATGACCTTGACGAAGCGACTCTATGATCTCGTTGCTTCCCGAAGAGATCTTGCGACGCACGCGAGTTCTGATACCCTTTTCGCGCAAATACTCTGCTGTTCCAGGTGTCGCCTCGATGTTGAATCCAAGGTTGTAAAAACGGCGCACAAGTGGAAGTGCGCGATCCTTATCATCATCGGCAATAGTTACCAAAATTGTTCCATAGTTCGCAACCGCCATACCCGATGATTGGAGCGCCTTATAAAGCGCACGTGTCAATCTCTTATCATATCCGATAGCCTCTCCCGTTGACTTCATCTCGGGTGAGAGGTATGACTCCATACCACGAATCTTAGCAAATGAGAATGCTGGAGCCTTCACATACCAACGATCCTTAAGTGGCGCTGTAGTGTGGATAATTCCTTGATCCTTAAGCGATGTACCCAAGATCACACGTGTTGCGATGTCTGCCATTGGCACACCTGTAGCCTTCGAAAGGAATGGAACGGTACGCGACGAACGTGGGTTCACCTCGATCACATATACCTCATCCTTATCGTCGACGATAAATTGGATGTTGTAAAGACCGATGATTCCGATGCGTAGACCTAGTGCGGTTGTATATTCGATGATCTTCGACTTCACATTTTCGCTCACCGAGAATGTTGGATAAACACTTATCGAGTCACCAGAGTGGATACCTGTGCGCTCGACATGCTCCATGATTCCAGGGATAAATACCTTCTTGCCATCGCAAATTGCATCTACCTCCAACTCCTTACCCATGATGTAGCGATCGACCAAAACTGGCGAGTCCACATTCACCTCAACCGCGGTGTGTAGGTAGTGGCGCAAACGCTCCTCGCACGATACGATCTGCATCGCACGACCTCCCAACACATAACTTGGACGTACCAAAACTGGATAGCCAATGCGCTCAGCAGCAGCAACTCCAGCCTCGATCTCGGTAACAGCCTCAGCCATAGGTTGTGGGATTTTGAGCTCCTCCATGATTCTCTCGAAGTAACCTCTATCCTCTGCGTTGCGGATTCCCTCGACACCTGTTCCGATGATTGGCACCCCTAGCTTAGCCAATGGCTCCGCCAAGTTGATTGCGGTTTGTCCGCCCAAAGTTACGATCACACCCTTTGGCTTCTCGTAATCGAGGATATTCATTACATCCTCCACTGTTAGAGGCTCGAAGTATAGTTTGTCTGAAGTTGTGTAGTCGGTCGATACAGTCTCGGGGTTGTTGTTGATGATAATAGCCTCGAAACCAGCCTCTTGGATAGACCAAATAGCGTGAACTGTAGAGTAATCAAACTCCACACCTTGACCAATACGGATTGGTCCCGAACCCAACACTACGATCTTCTCGCGGTTCGACACAATCGACTCATTCTCAATCTCATAAGTAGAGTAGAAGTATGGTACATATGAGCTAAACTCACTTGCACAGGTGTCGATCATCTTATATACAGGGTAGATTCCATTCTCCTTGCGCATATAGTACATATCGTGCTCCGATTTGCCCCACAACTCGCCGATATATTTGTCGGAGAATCCCATCTTCTTAGCGTCGCGAAGAGTCTCCACATCATCAATATTTGATGCTACAACACTCTCGAACTCAACGATATTTTTAAACTTCTCGAGGAAGAACATATCAATCTTCGAGGCGCTATATATAAGTGTCAAATCAATTCCATTGCGGATAAGTTGAGCCACCGCGAACAATCTATCATCTGTTCCATCCTTAATGTAACGCAACATATCGCGATCCGACATTCTATCGAACTTCTTGTGATACAAGTGGCAAACACCAGTCTCCAACGAACGCACCGCCTTAAGCAGAGACTCCTCCATTGTGCGACCGATAGACATCACCTCACCTGTTGCCTTCATTTGAGTACCAAGGCTATTCGATACATCGGTAAATTTATCGAATGGGAAGCGTGCGATCTTGGTAACAACATAATCCAACGCAGGCTCAAACGACGCAGGGGTATTTGCGATTTGGATCTCGTCGAGGTGCATACCCACCGCAATCTTCGCACTCACGCGCGCAATTGGGTAACCCGTAGCCTTCGATGCCAAAGCCGACGAACGCGACACACGAGGGTTCACCTCGATAAGGAAATATTGGAACGACAATGGATCCAACGCAAATTGCACATTACATCCACCCTCGATTTTAAGCTCACGGATAATCTTCAATGATGAATCGCGAAGCATTTGATACTCTCTATTGGTCAAAGTTTGCGATGGAGCAACAACCACAGAGTCTCCCGTGTGGACACCCACAGGGTCGATATTCTCCATATTACAGATTGCGATAGCCGTATCGTTAGCATCTCTCATCACCTCATACTCAATCTCTTTGTAACCCTTGATACTCTTCTCGACCAACACTTGGTGCACGGGCGAAAGAGCCAACGCGGTACGCATCATATCGCGAAGTTGTGGTTCGTCATCCGCAAAACCACCGCCTGTTCCACCCAACGTAAATGCAGGGCGCAACACCACTGGGTAGCCGATCTCCTTAGCGGCATCTACCGCCTCCTCGATAGTTGTTGTGATAACCGAAGGCAACACTGGCTCGCCCAATCTTTCGCACAACTCCTTGAAAAGCTCACGATCCTCAGCCTCCTCGATACTCTCGAACGATGTTCCCAAGATCTCGACTTGACACTCCTTCAGTACTCCCTTCTTAGCCAATTGAACCGCCAAGTTGAGTCCCGTTTGACCTCCCAAACCTGGGATGATAGCATCTGGGCGCTCGAAGCGAATGATCTTTGCCACATACTCCAAAGTTAGTGGCTCCATATATACTTTGTCGGCGATGTTGGTATCGGTCATGATAGTTGCAGGGTTGGAATTAACCAACACTACTTCATAACCCTCCTCCTTGAGTGCCAAACATGCTTGAGTTCCCGAATAGTCGAACTCCGCTGCTTGACCAATAACGATCGGACCCGATCCGATCACCATAACTTTCTTAATATCTGTACGCTTAGGCATTTCTATTCTCCTCCATCATTTTAATAAACTTATCGAAAAGGTATGCGCTATCTTGTGGTCCTGGCGCACTTTCAGGGTGGTATTGAACCGAGAAGATCTTATCTTCAACACACTCAACACCTTCGGCGGTGTTGTCCAAAATATTTACGTGAGTCATCTCCAACTTTGTACGCTTGAGCGAATCCGCCTCCACAGCGTAGCTATGGTTTTGGCTGGTGATCTCGACCTTGCCCGATGCTAGACACTTCACAGGGTGGTTTCCTCCGCGGTGTCCAAACTTCATCTTGAAAGTCGAAGCTCCATAAGCCAAACATACCATTTGGTGACCCATACAGATTCCAAAGATTGGAAGTTTACCCTTAAGTTCCTTCACCAAGTTGATAACTGGCGTAACATACTCTGGATCACCTGGTCCATTCGACAAGAATACTCCATCGGGTTTAAGTGCCAAAATATCCTCGATTGGGGTGTTATAAGGTACCACAATCACATTGCAATCCTTCTCGTTGAATTTGCGGATGATATTATATTTGATTCCGCAGTCGATAGCCACAACATCATATTGGTGGTTGGGCGTGCGCGAGAACCATCTCTTCTTGCAACTTACACGTGATACCATATCTGTTGGAATTGGAGTTGCCGCCATGCGCTCCAAAGCCTCCTCAACAGGGGTATCGATCGATGTAATCATAACTCTTTGAGAACCCTCATCGCGAATTATACGAGTGAGCAGACGTGTGTCGATTCCCTCGATTGCAGGGATGTTGTGCTCCTCAAAAACCTCGTTCAAAGTCTTTGTGTATCGGAAGTTACTCGGCATATCGTTATACTCTCTAACGATCATTCCACCTATTGATGGGAATTTGGTTTCGTAATCTTCATCGGCAGTTCCGTAGTTTCCTATCAATGGGTAGGTCATCACAACCATCTGATCGGTGTACGAAGGATCCGAAAGGATCTCTTGGTATCCCACCATCGAGGTGTTGAATACGATCTCGTTGATCGCTTCACGGTCTGCTCCGAAGCCATAGCCGTAAAATTCGCGGCCATTCTCCAAGACGATTTTTTTCGTGTAGGGTCTCATCTTTTTTCGTTGTCTATTATTGTTCGTTGTTTATTTTTAATTTTTCTTCTCTAAATTTAGGCTTTGTAAACTACATCCCCACCCACCATTGTGAGCATCGTGCGTCCACAAACTCTCCACCCCGCAAAGGGTGTTGCGCGCCCCATCGACACAAATTCGTTGGGGTCGATGGTGTATTCTGCATCCAAATCAAACGCTGTGAGGTCTGCTTTGGATCCCACCTCTATCGCCACTGGTTCCATAGCAAATAGTTTGCGTGGGTTTATAGCCATCAACTCCACTAACTTCTCTAATGTTATAACGCCTCGACGCACCAAGTAAGTATAGCAGAGTGCAAAAGAGCACTCGATTCCTACGATTCCAAAGGCGCTTGTAGCAAGTCCACTACCCTTCTCCTCGGCGGTATGTGGCGCATGGTCGGTCGCAATAACCTCAACTGTGCCATCCTTAATTCCGTTAATTAGCGCCAATTGATCTTGAGCAGAGCGGATTGGAGGGTTCATCTTGAAGCGTCCATCCTCCTGCAAATCATCATCCGTGAGCAATAGGTAGTGAGGTGCCGTCTCGCAACTAACTCTTAGTCCCTTCGCCTTCGCTTGGCGGATAGCCTCCACACTCTCCTTTGTCGAGATGTGACACGCATGATATTGACATCCAGCCTCCTCGACTAGCGCCATATCGCGCACCACTTGCCCCCATTCGCTCTCGGAGCAATTTGGCTTGTGACCATTCGCTTTGCAATACTCCCCATCGTGAATATATCCGCCATGCAAAAGTTCATCTACTTCGCAGTGCGACACGATTGGTCGGTTAACCTTTGTTGCCATCTGCATAGCCTCCAACATCAACTCCGCGCTTTGCACTCCGCGACCATCATCCGAGAATCCCCCAACCATAGGAGCCATCGTCTCGAAATCGACAAGTTCGCCTTTACCCATCTGCCCCATCGTGATTGATGAGTAGGGGATCACCTCGATAACCGCATCGCGATCTATAATATCGGTTTGCTGTTTTAGAGTCTCGGGCGAATCGGGCGCAGGATATAGATTTGGCATCGAGAAAACGGTCGTAAAACCACCTCTTGCCGCTGCTTTGGTTCCGCTTAGGATAGTCTCCTTCTTTGCAAATCCAGGCTCTCGCAAATGGACATGAACATCGACCAATCCAGGCATCAAATACCCACCATCCAAAGAGATGATTTGATCCCCCTCTTCGGGTGTGATTTGGTTGCTGATGGCTGTAATTACCCCCTCAGAGATAGCTACATCGCCGATTTTGCTCCCTTGAGGAGTATAATATTTTGCCCCTTTAATTATCGTTTTCATCTCTTAAGCTCTCTATATATTAGTGCTACATTAGCGCGTGCAAAAAAAAAGGTAACCAAATGGTTACCCTTAGTATTATAAACAATTACCCAAATAAACAGAAATAGTAGCTCCATTAAAGGTGCCAAATCGCTGCCAGCAAGCTGCCAATATTTGAGTGAACTTTTTCATCATTGTTTTAATTTCGACACAAAGATATAGATATTTTTTTATTTTTCAAACTTTTTGTCTTAACATTTTTTTAATATTTATTTTTGGTCATATCGCTTTGTAGATGTATCGATATTACAGCTGTTTTGTAGCTCTTCGCTAAGTCGTCGTGAGTAGTTTTCGAGTTGTTTACGTTGCTGTTCGCACACCACCAATTGCGACTCTATATCGCCACGTGGGGTTGTCTTTAATCTCTCGCCACCCAAAGCAATTATCTCCACTGCTCGTTTATATTTAGCTACATCGAGCTTTATACCATCCAAACATGGGCTCATCTCGGGACGATCAAACGACACTTGAGCCGTAACTTTACGACTATGAATATTGAGTTTTCCAAAGTTTACCCCCGTAAGCTCCGTGAGCTCCTTAATCTCGGCTGCGGTGAGAGGCGAACGACCTGCCATATTGTCGCCAAAAGCAGTCTCGTATGTTGGATAGTATGTTCCATTTATATCCATCCATGTATATAGAGTCTGCTTCTCCTCATCGCTGAGTTTTAGCTTCGTGTGTTGCTGTTCGCGATTCTCGATTATGCGAGTTAGGTTGCTCTTGTGCGAACCCCACGCATATGCTTGTTGAGTCTCGGCAGGACCTCCTCCAATTAGTTTGAGTTGACCCGTTACATACAGATTTATATATGCCGCATTAAAGAATGGGTTTTTATCACCCGCCAACACCAAGCTACCTCTATCACTAGGGTCAAAATCGTGGCACTTCATACAGTGTTGATCGAAGATTGGTTGCACACGCTCCATAAACGAGAAGTTCTTACGATCGGCATCAACCCACTCCTCCGCCTTAATTGCAGGCTTCTTTAGAGCTGTGGGGAGAGTTGGCATCGCAGGTGGGATATTGATTCGATCCTCATGGCAACCGATACATCCATTCACCTCGCCTGGCATCAACGACACACCACTACGCATAGAGTGGATCATCTTCATATCTTTGTCGAGAAGTTGGAAGTAGATAAACGTACCTGCTGGAGCCTCGAAATTTGCCGAACCATCCTCCTCGATTGGCACCACACCCAAGATATTCTTCACCTCGAAACTATGCCAATTTATTCCTGGAGCTTGAGCACCTTGACCACCCCACTTTTGAGTTACCCATGTGCGCTTTGGAGGTGTTTCGATAATTCGCAACCACTTAGCGACACCCTTTTCGACACCCTTCATATGGGTTCCTTCATATACATTTTGAACATAGAAGGTTCCGACATTATCGGTATAGTTACGCATCGAAGGGATCGCATTTGGCACCATGCGAGGCTCGATAATCATCGGATCAAAGAGCGATTGAGTCTCGCTACGCAATATTTGCTCCTCCACACCATCGGTTGTGAGGTAGTATAATCCTGTGCGGAAATTCTCGGGAGCTGTTGGTGCAACTCTCATATCTCCTTTGACTGTGTTTGTTAGGGTGTCAATCTTGCGAGCGACCAAAAATTCGCGTTCGTTGAGCGGATATGGATCTTCGTAAGTTTTGGTGATGGTTCTAAAGGTGTCCCAGTTACCCTTGGTCGTAATCTTTTCGCGACTCTCGCGAGGGAATATATCCACCACAGCATCGACTCCATCGACCCCCTGCTTGCGATCTAGGATCACCAACGCACCCCATGGCAAATCGTGGCACGAACCAAAAATACAAGCGACCTTATCGCTCCCTGGGATCGCACGACCATCTATCACACCACCAGGGCGCGAGGAGTTATTGCCATAATATATGGCGTGTTTAGTTCCATCAGGATTCACAGTCCAGAGTCCTTGAGCATCACCAAAGTTACGATCTACATACTCCCATCTATCATACAAAATACGTCCATCATTCATCACCGTCGCATGACCCTCAAAAAGGGTACTTACGCCCAACTGTGTGATATTTGCACCATCTGCATTCATGCGATACAAATTCGCCATAATGTGGCGATTACACATACAATATTTTGGTTCGCGAGTCGACGAAAAGATAATTCCCCCATCGGGAAGATATACAGGGTCAATATCCGACACCCCCACAGCCGAGGTCAACTGCTTGAGCCCCGAACCATCAACATTCATCTCGTATATATGGTATCCATCGTTAATATCCTTACGCATTGAGAAGATAATCTTCTTCGCGTCATACGACAACTCTGGATCGCGCACTACACCCGTCTCAGATTCGATGAGAGTTGTGATCTGTTTGGTGTCGACGTCATAAATACGCATAGCCGATCCAGGATTGAACTTCGCGGTATTGATCTCGCCCACCTGAAATAGAGTCTCGGTATTGTGGTGGTCGCGCCCATATTGATGGCGCTCGATGTAAAGAATTTTTTTTCCTTTTAGGGCTTTTTGCGCAACTTGCCCATTTGCACTTAGAGCAAACAGGCAAGCGATAATTAAGGTTAAATATCTCATAGGTTTGGTTATTTTAAGTTTCCTCCAACCTCAAAGATATAAATTTTTCATTAGATTATACCAAACCCCTCCAATAAAACAGCCAATATCATTATTGGACACAGGTATTTGAGCAAAACAATAAGCACATTCACCATCCAATCACTCTTTTGACCCTCACGAAGAAGTTGCTCTTCGGTGAATCGACGCTCCAATCTCCAACCTACAAATATACAGGTAAAGAGACCACCCAATGGCAACAACAACTTAGCAGTCACCGTATCCAAGAAATCGAACATGCTAAGTCCAAAGAGCTCCAACCCAGGCAATACACCCAACGACATACAAGCAAAAGTCGCTAGGATAGTCGAACTAATTGAGGTCACATAGGTTGCCTTTTTACGGCTCATATTGTGTTGTTCGTGCAGATACAGAGTCACAACTTCGTGCAACGAGATAGTCGAAGTGAGTGCCGCTACAACCAACAACATAAAGAAGATTGACGACCACAACATACTAAATGGCAAAGTGTTAAAGATTCCAGGAAGAGTTACAAACACCAAATCGGGTCCCCCCTCCATAGTCTCGATTCCGACACTTGCTGCCGCTGGGAAGATCATAATTCCTGCGAGGATTGCCACCAATGTATCGAGGATCGACACCTGCAATGCTGTTTCGCGCAGGTCGGTTTTATCGTCAAAATAAGATGAGTATGCGATCAAACAACCCAAACCAACAGATAGCGAGAAGAATGCTTGACCAATAGCTGCCAAGAATAGGTCGGATGACATCTTCGAGAAATCAGGGGCAAACAATTGCTTGAGTCCAACCATCGCACCTGGCATCATCAACGAATTGATAGACAACACAATAAGGATCAAGAAAAGGAGTGGCATCAAGATCTTCGTAAACTTCTCGATTCCCTTTGTCACACCTCGCGATATGATAAAGTGCGTGCCCCAAATAAATATCCACGTATAGATAAGTGGGCGTATGGGGTGGGTGATGAATGTAGTAAAGAAGTTCTTATACTCCGCAGGGGTTGATAGGCGTCCCAATTCGCCTGTGATAGATGTTGCGAAATACTCCGCCGTCCATCCCGACACAACAAAGTATGATCCCATGATTAGGAATGCCGCCAACACGCCATTGTATCCAATTCCCGACCATCTACTATCCAATTTTTTGTATGCTCCCACAGCATTGAGGTGGGTACCACGCCCCACAACAAACTCTGCCAACATAACAGGTACGCCGATTAACAATACACAGCCTAGGTAGACCAACAAAAATGCGCCTCCGCCATTTTCTGCTGCCACAAACGGGAATCGCCAGATGTTTCCCAAACCTACGGATGAGCCTGCCGCTACCAATACGGCGCTAAGTTTACTACTAAATAGATCTCTACTCTTCACACTTGGTGCTTTCATAAATAAATTTGTTTTAGTGGCGATTTTCCATACGTTTTGTGGCATAAATGTAGCAACACTACATTTCGAGCACAACCGTAGCACGCGCAACCTTACCTCCCAAAGGGGGTGCGATTTTGCTTACGGCGCACTTCACGCGCAAAACTTGCGGAAAATCATCCTTGATTTTTGATATAATATTTACAGCCACTGCCTCTATTGTGCATTGCGTACGACGCATTTGCTCCTCGACAACTTCATAGAGAGTCAGGTAGCTAACAGCTTGGGTAACATCGTCTTGTGACGCGATGTTACCCAAACGAGTTGTTACAGTTAAATTTACCGCAAAGCGGTTACCAACCCTTTGTTCAAGCTCGTAGCAGCCATGAAAGGCTCTAAATTCCATCTCCTCTAGGGTTATTTCGTAATTCATCTTATTCGAAGATAACTAAGTAATAATTCTTCTTACCTTTTTGTACCAAAAGATACTTTCCTGCAATAAGATCCTCCGCCACGATTTCGCGCATAGCGTCTGCCACCTTCTCTTTGTTGAGCGACACTCCGCCACCTTGAACCATCTTGCGACACTCGCCCTTCGATGCGAAGATCTTAGCCTTCTCGCCACACATATCAATAAATGTGCAACCCAACTCCTCGCGTGTGAATTTGAATTGAGGTACACCCTCAAATACTTGGAGTAAAGTCTCTTCGTCGAGATTCTTCAATGCTTCGGAAGTAGCCCCTCCAAACAAGATGTTCGATGCCTCCACGGCACGCTCCCACTCCTGGGCGGAGTGAATCATCGTTGTGATCTCTTTAGCCAAACGCTTTTGGAGTACGCGCAAGTGTGGAGCCTCTTCGTGCTCAGCGGTTAGTGTCTCAACGGTCTCTTTGTCGAGCATTGTGAAGATACGGATATAGCGTTTTGCATCCTCATCGCTCACATTCAACCAAAATTGGTAGAATTTGTAAGGTGATGTGTAGCGAGGATCCAACCATACATTTCCGCTCTCGGTCTTTCCGAACTTCGTACCATCAGCCTTGGTGATAAGGGGGCATGTTATAGCCCACGCTTCGCCACCGCACTTACGACGGATAAGTTCTGTTCCTGTTGTGATGTTACCCCATTGATCCGATCCGCCCAATTGGAATTTACATCCCATATTTTCGTAGAGGTGCAAGAAGTCGTAGCCCTGAACCAATTGATATGTAAACTCGGTGAACGACATTCCGTCGCCTTCGCCCGTGAAACGCTTTTTGACCGAATCCTTCGCCATCATATAGTTGACAGTTATGCACTTACCGATGTCGCGAATAAAGTCGAGGAACGAGAAGTTCTTCATCCAATCGTAGTTGTTGACCATCACCGCGGCATTTGGAGCGTCGGAATCGAAATCCAACAACTTCGATAGTTGCGCCTTGATGCCATCTTGATTTTTTTGGAGTGTCTCTTCATTTAGAAGATTACGCTCTTGCGATTTTCCACTAGGATCACCAATCATACCTGTTGCTCCTCCGACTAGAGCCAATGGGCGGTGTCCGCACTCTTGGAAGTGTTTGAGGATCATCACTCCTACTAAGTGACCGATGTGTAGAGAGTCTGCTGTGGGGTCGATTCCTAAGTAGGCTGTTCCCATCTCTTTTTCGAGTTGCTCCTTTGCGCCAGGCATTATCGTGTGGATCATGCCGCGCCACTCTAGCTCATCTACAAAATTCTTTGTTGCCATTTTTTCTATTATATTTTATCTTAATACTCATATATGAGAAACGCAGTTTCTCTCGCCCGTGCGGCTCGCACCGCCCGCCTGGCGCTAAGGCAGTCCCCTCACTGACCTCTCACTGACCCCTGACTAACCTCTCACTAACCCTCAACATCCAAATCCAAAGCCTCACGAAGATCCACAATCAAAGGGTTCAACTCCATAATAAATGCAATCCTATCCTCCAATTTTATAGGTTTTCGACTCTGCTCCGCTTCGTTAACCTCAACCTCTAACCCGATGGTGCCCTTTACCCCTGCAATCTCGATCACACGAGTTAAGAACTCTGTCTTGTTTCGTTCGATCTCGTCGCGCAATTCAGGCGTTGGAACAACTATATATATCGCATTCTCGCGAAATGCCATCGGTTCAAAAACCGCAATAAATCGTGGCCTCCACTGATTCAAAAACTCTAAAATTGCCCCCTTTGCTCTCATAACCTTCTGCTCCGCAAGAGGATCAACATTAGACTCCTCGACTGACTCTTTGCCCGATGCAACCATATCTACCTTCGCATCATCTTGCGAAAGGAGCGCCCCCAAATTCAAAATTGATGGACGCTTGGGAACAATCTTTTTAGGAGTTGCCACTTCAACCTTTTTCGGTTCTTCTACAACCTTCTCCACAACCTTTGGCTCCTCTACCTCTGTAATCTTTTGAGATGGTTGAGGTTGTTGTGGCGGAGTGCGCTTCACTAGTTCGGGAAGTGCCACCGCAACATCGGTGTAGTTTGGCTCTACCCCTGTGCTACTTTTTTTTTTGACCGAGACCTGCAATTTTCATGAGTCCCAGTTCCACCAACAATCTCTGTGATGATGATTGCTTGATCTTGGAGTCAATATCCGTAAGCACCGATATTGCACCAAAGAGCAAAGCTATATCGCATTTAGTCGCTTGCGCCCGATACCTTTCGAGCAGAGACCCTGTAAGTTCTATCAAATTTATAGACGCTGGATCCCTCGCCACCAACAAATCTCTAAAATGTTTGTTGAGCCCAACCATAAAATTTTGCACACCAAACCCCTGTTCCAACACTCTGTCGAGCATCAACAGTGCCTCGACATAGTTGCCCTCAACGAGAGAATCGGTAAGCGAAAAATAGGTATCATAATCAAGGACATTGAGCGTTTGTGCCACTTTACGAAAGTTGAGCTCTCGCCCACCAAACGACACCGCTTTATCGAACATCGAGAGTGCGTCTCGCATTCCGCCATCTGCCTTTTGGGCAATTAGGCTCAGCGACTCATCATCGGCAGTGACCCCCTCGCTTTGGGCTATGTGGCGTAGATACTCCACAGCATCCTCCACCTTTATGCGTCTGAAGTCGTAGATTTGGCATCGCGAAAGGATCGTTGGCAAGATCTTATGTTTCTCGGTTGTTGCCAATATAAATATTGCGTGAGCTGGTGGCTCCTCCAAAGTCTTAAGAAAAGCATTGAACGCCGCTGTCGACAACATATGAACCTCATCTATAATAAATAGGGAGTATTTACCCATCTGCGGAATGATTCTCACCTGTTCGATTAGAGATCGAATATCTTCGACCGAGTTATTCGATGCGGCATCCAACTCATGAATATTGAGCGATGCCCCACTATTGAAACTCCTGCACGATTCGCACTCATTGCACGCTTCGGCGCTATCATGATTCATACAGTTGATCGCCTTGGCAAAGATACGCGCACAGGTTGTTTTGCCCACTCCACGAGGACCGCAAAATAGATATGCGTGCGCCAATTGACCTCGCTCAATAGCATTTTTGAGCGTAGAGGTGATATGACTCTGCCCAACAACAGTTGCAAAAGTTGCTGGACGATATTTACGAGCGCTGACGACAAAATTTTCCATATTCTGCAAAGATAGTAAATTTTTCGTGGATCACAATCACCTTTGATCGGTAATTGTGCTATTTACATCATTATCAACTACGCAACTATATAATATATGTATCCCACAAAAACCAAAAGCATAATCACACTTTCGAGTCTTGACAAACGATTCTTCTTAAATACCGTAGGGACAACCCATAACATCAAACTTCCGCCCAACACAACCAACACATCTACAATAGTCACACCACCCAACGACAGAGGAGTGATCGCTGAACTCGCCCCCAACACCAACAATATATTTGCGATATTGGAACCTATAACATTACCTAGCGCAATATCGCTCTTACCTTTGATGAGCGACACCACCGATGCAGCGAGTTCGGGAAGCGATGTACCCCCTGCAACAAGCGTTATAGCGATTACACTTTGTGGGATACCAAAATATTCGGCAATACGCACGGCGCTATCCAAAAATAGTTGACCTCCACCAATGAGAGCCGCTAACCCTCCGATGACCAACAACACAGCCAACCACATCCTCATTTGAGGGGCACTGTTTTGATGTGGCGATTGGTTATCTTTGTCGACAGTTGTAGTTTTACCTTTGCGAATAGAGTAGAACATAAGTGCCAAATATGCGATCAACATCGCCATTCCATGAGGGCGATTTATGTAGCCAGGCATCGCCACAAGCACCAAAATAGCCGAGACGATAACCCCTAGCGGAATATCCTTTCTGATATTGTCTGCCGAAAGATATACAGGACGCACAAAAGCACAGAGTCCCAAGATGGCAAATGTATTGAATACATTCGACCCCACGACATTACCCACCGCAATATCGCCATTACCCTGAATAGCAGAGATAACACTCACCACCATCTCGGGCATAGATGTACCGATTGCCACAATAGTAAGTCCCACAACAAATTCCGATATTTCGAACCTCTTGGCTATCGCCACTGCACCATCTGTTAAATAATTTGCCCCTCCTAAAATTAGGAGAAGTCCCACGAGTAATAAAATTGTATCCATAATCTACAAATTTACATTTTAATAATAGTAACTACAAACTTACATAAAATTTCCGAATTATAAGCGTATGAAATAAAAATATTACAAAACAGATCTCATCAAGCGCAAGTCAACTCCCGTTATCTGCGAAAATCAAAAAAAGAACATTAAAAGATTTTTAGGGTAATTAGTTACGATTATGAAGTAATTATATAGTTTTTTGATAAATTAGCAACTACACTATATAAAATGCAGAGTTTTAGGCTAAAAATCTTCTTTTTTAATTAAATTTTTCATAAATTTGCAGACGGACATATATGATATGTAAGGTTAGATTAGTATAAATATTTAAAAGAAAGTAGAGATGGAACAATTAAATGTGCAGGAGTTGCACGACGCTGTTATCCGATTTTCGGGCGACTCAGGCGATGGAATGCAGCTCACAGGTACCCTCTTTTCGGACACTTCGGCTCTGATTGGTAACGGAATTTCAACATTCCCAGATTATCCAGCAGAGATTCGTGCCCCACAAGGAACTGTAGCGGGTGTATCGGGTTTTCAAGTTCACTTTGGTTCAGAAAAGATCGTAACTCCTGGAGACTATTGCGACGTTCTTGTGGCGATGAATCCAGCAGCACTTAAAGCTAACCGCGTGTGGCTTAAGAAGGATGCAACTGTAATTTTAGATGCCGATACCCTCACCGAAGAACTTATCACTAAGGCTGGTTACACTACCAATGATCCTATCAAGGAGCTTGGATTGGAAGATTATAATATAGTACTCGCTCCTATCACCACAATGACTAAGGATGCGTTAGCGGATTGCTCACTCGACAACAAATCGAAGGTTAAGTGTAAGAATATGTTCGCACTTGGTCTTTGCTTCTACCTATTCAACTTGCCAGAGGATCACGCAAAAAGTTTCCTAACGGCTAAGTTCGCTAAGAAGAACCCAGTGATCGCTGAGGCTAACGTTGCGGTTATCGAGGCTGGATTCAACTACGGTGCTAACACTCACGCCTTTGCTAACACATACAAAACTGTCGATGGCGAGGGAATGGAGAAGGGTAAATACCGCTCTATCAATGGTAACGTCGCAACAGCTTGGGGATTACTCGCAGCAGCTGAGAAGGCAAACCTTCCTTTGTTCTGTGGTTCGTACCCTATCACCCCTGCAACTGTGATCCTCGAAGAGCTCGCTAAGCACAAGGGAATGGGCGCTAAGACGGTTCAGGCAGAGGATGAAATCGCTGGTATATGTACAGCAGTTGGTGCTGCTTATGCTGGTAACTTCGCGGTGACTACAACTTCGGGCCCAGGTCTTGCACTCAAGAGTGAGGCGCTAGGTTTGGCTGTTATGACAGAGCTTCCATTGGTTGTTGTGAATGTTCAACGCGGTGGTCCATCTACAGGATTGCCTACAAAGACAGAGCAAAGTGACTTGGTTCAAGCGCTTTATGGACGTAACGGAGAGTGTCCAGTTGTGGTTGTGGCAGCATCATCGCCTAGCGACTGTTTCCACTACGCATTCGAGGCTAGTCGCATTGCGTTGGAGCACATGACCCCAGTAGTTCTTCTTACTGATGGATTTATCGCTAATGGTTCGGAGCCATGGAAGATCCCATCAATGGGTGACTACCCTACTATCACTGCACCTATCGCACAACCTCGCACCGATGGCACTCCATTTATGCCATACGCTCGCGACGAGAAGATGGCACGTAGCTGGGGATTCCCAGGAACCGAAGGTTTGGAGCACCGAATCGGAGGTTTGGAGAAGGATGCGTTGAAGGGTAATATCTCACACGATCCTAAGAACCACCAAATTATGACCGAGAATCGCGCAAATAAAGTTGCGAAGGTTGTAGATTATATCCCAACTCAAACTGTCGAGGGCGACGCTGAGGGCGATTTGCTAGTTGTTGGATGGGGAGGAACCAAGGGACACTTGCAAAGTGCTGTAAGCCAACTTAAAAAGGAGCAAGGAGCAAGCGTATCGCTTTGTCACTTCAACTTTATCAACCCACTTCCACATGGTGTTGAGGAGATCTTCTCGAAGTTTAAGAAGATTGTTGTTTGTGAACTTAATATGGGTCAATTCGCAGATTACTTGCGTCAAAACCTTCCACAGTTCAAATATGAGCAATACAACAAGGTTCAAGGTCAACCATTCACTGTGGTTGAGCTAAAGGAGAAATTTATGCAAATTTGTAAAGAGTAAAAGTCATGTCAATATACAAATATACCCCCGCAGATTTTAAGAGCGATCAAGAGGTTCGTTGGTGCCCTGGATGTGGCGACCACGCAATCATCAACTCCGTGCAACGTGCTTGTGCCGAGATCGCCGAGAAGAAGGAGATCGCACACCACAATTTCGCATTCATTTCGGGAATTGGTTGCTCTTCGCGCTTTATCTACTATATGAATGCCTTCGGATTCCACACAATCCATGGTCGTGCAAACGCTATTGCAACTGGAGTAAAGGTTGCAAACCCTAATCTAAGTGTTTGGGTTGCAACAGGTGATGGCGACTCATTGGCTATTGGTGGTAACCACTTTATACACGCTATTCGTCGTAATGTCGACCTCAATGTTGTGTTGTTCAACAACGAGATATATGGTCTTACAAAGGGTCAATACTCACCAACTTCAAAGTTGGGTAAGATCACAAAGACTTCACCATTCGGAACCGTAGAGCACCCATTCAACCCAGGTGAGTTGGTGATCGGAGCTAAGGGTACATTTTTCGCTCGTTCGGTAGATGCTGAGGTTGCTCTAACTCAAAAGATGCTCGTAGAGGGCGGATGTCACGAGGGAACATCTATCGTAGAGGTTCTTACTAACTGTGTGATCTTCAACGATAAGACATTTGCTGAGTTTGCAGGATCTAAGGCATTGCGTCAAGCAAACCTTATCACTTTGGAGCATGGCAAGAAGATGACATATGGCGCAAACGGAGAGAAGGGTCTTGTTCTCGATGGTCTAAAGCTTAAGGCGGTGACTATTGGTGAGGATGGCTACACTATGGACGACATCCTAACGCATGATGCTAAGGAGGAGTCTACAATCCTTCACACGATGTTGGCGGCTATGAAGTATCCAGAGTATCCTGTAGCAGTGGGAGTTATCCGCTCTGTAGATGCCCCAGTGTACGACCAAGAGGTTGCGGCGCAAGTCGAGAAGGTGAAGGCTACAGCTAAGGTTACTTGCATGGAGGATCTTTTGAACTCTGGCGAGACTTGGACTATATAGGCTAATTCGCGATGTACTCATAGGGTTGCCCTGCGCATAGTGTAAGGTGGAAGATGGGTACTCACATGGAGCTAGATAGACTAGTTGTTAGGGTATTGAGCTTTTAGATATAAATAATTAAGAAAGAGAGGGTTACCACCTAGTAAATTGGGGTAATTCTCTCTTTTTTATTATCGTTGCTCCTCGCGGTTTGAGGGGGAGATGGCGTATCCTAGTGGGTTGTTGCAAATCTTCGATTTGCCGCCCTCCTGCGCACTTTTTTTGCAAAAAGTGCTTTTTTAGGAGTGGAGGGCGAAAACATGTTGGGGTTAGTGAGGGGACTGCCTTTGTGCCAGGCGGGCAGTGCGTAGCCGCACGGGCTGGCGGAAACTTCGTTTCCTTGGAGGGTTTCGAGTAAAGTTACAACCTCGGGTGGGCTGGTTTGATAGCAAAAAATATGAGTTGCGTTTGACGCTGAGAGTTCACTCTCATAAGTCAAACGCAACTCTTATTTTTTGTCGAAATGCCAAAGGCATTACGATACCCACTCCGCAATATAAACTAGCTCCGTGGAGAGCACTCCGCCCGACGGAGTCAGCCCCAACATTTGCAAACCGACCCCTATCTACTTAGTTTTGTAGGAGCAACGATATTTACCCTTCGCCATATTTGAGAGTTTATTCTTGAGCATCGTGCGTTTTAGGGGTACTAGGTGGTCGGTAAACACCATGCCATCTATATGGTCATATTCGTGCTGAATAACCCTTGCTGGAAGCCCTGTGAACTCTTCGTCGTGCTCCACGAAGTTTTCGTCCATATATCGCATGCGAATAGTTATTGGACGGCGTACATTTTCGTGGATTCCAGGCAACGACAAGCAACCCTCCTCGAAGGTGTCCGTATCTTCGGACTCTTCGTAAATCTCTGCGTTGATAAATACCTTTTTATACTCTGCAAGCTCTGGATTATTCTCTGCCCATGGGGTGCAATCCACAATAAATAGGCGGATATTTTTACCTATTTGAGGTGCTGCAAGTCCCACTCCTTCGCATACGGTGAGGGTGGCAAACATATCCTCGATGAGCTTGGGCAGTTCGGGATATGTGTTATCTATATCCTCCGACTCTTTGCGAAGCACGGGAGATCCATAAATTACTATTGGATAGATCATTACTATTTCATTTTAAATTCCCTCGACTCCATATAACTTTGGAGGATTATCGTCGCCGAGATCTTATCTACTAACGCTTTGTTGCGTCTTGCCATCTTGCCGATGCCACTCTCCAACATCGTGCGGTGAGCGAGCACCGATGTGTAGCGTTCGTCATGCAACACCACCTCGATTGTGGGGTGTGCACGCTTTATGCGCAACACCAATGGCTCTATATATTTCCATGTTTGGGCAGGTTCTGCCGATGTAGTGTGTTTAGGCATCCCCACAACGATTATCGTGACTTCGTTTTTGGAGCAATACTCCACAAGCCACTTTTCTAACTGCTTGGTGTCTAGGGTATCCAATCCACCAGCTATGAGTTGTAGGGGATCGCTTACAGCAATCCCCGTACGTTTAACTCCATAATCTATAGCGAGAATACGTCCCAATATTGTGACTCTTACTCCTTGATCTTTGCAAATAATGGACGCATAGATACCGCCTCGCCAACGATTGAGGCAAGATCCGCGATTACTACGCGCTCTTGAGCCATCGTGTCGCGGTGACGAAGTGTCACGGTACCATCCTCAGCCGATTGGTGGTCGACTGTGACGCAGAATGGGGTTCCCACAGCATCTTGACGACGATAACGCTTACCGATAGAGTCCTTCTCGTCGTATGCCACCACGTGGTCGAACTTCAATGAGTCGATAATCGAACGTGCGATTTCGGGAAGTCCATCCTTCTTAACCAACGGCATAACAGCAACTTTCGTTGGAGCCAACGATGCTGGCAAGCTCAACACAACGCGTGTGTCGCCACCCTCCAATGCCTCCTCCTTGTACGATGCCGACATCACTTGCAAGAACATACGGTCAACACCGATTGAGGTCTCGACAACGTATGGTACATAACTCTCCTTAGTCTCAGGATCGTAGTATTGGATCTTCTTGCCCGAGAATTTTTGGTGGCTACCCAAGTCGAAATCTGTACGTGAGTGGATACCCTCCACCTCCTTGAATCCGAATGGGAAGTTATACTCAATATCTGCCGCTGCATTTGCGTAGTGAGCCAACTTATCGTGGTCGTGGTAGCGGTAGTTCGCGTCACCAAAGCCCAAAGCTCTGTGCCATGCCATACGTGTAGTCTTCCACTCGTTCCACCACTTCATCTCCTCGCCTGGACGAACGAAGAATTGCATCTCCATTTGCTCAAACTCTCTCATACGGAAGATAAATTGACGTGCAACGATCTCATTTCTAAATGCTTTACCGATCTGTGCAATACCAAAAGGCAATTTCATGCGACCTGTCTTTTGAACATTCAAGAAGTTCACAAAGATACCTTGTGCAGTCTCGGGACGCAAGTAGATTGTATTTGCACCCTCCGATGTTGCACCCATTTGAGTCGAGAACATCAAGTTGAATTGACGCACATCTGTCCAGTTGCGAGTACCCGAGATAGGGCAAACGATCTCGCAATCCAAGATTATTTGGCGCACCTCCTCGAAATCATTTGCATTCAAAGCATCGGCAAAACGTTTGTGTTGAGCATCGCGCTTAGTGGCGATCTCCAATACGCGAGGCGATGTTGCGCGGAATTGCTCCTCGTCGAACGACTCCTTGAAGCGTTTGCGAGCCTTTTCAACCTCCTTTTGGATCTTATCATCTTGCTTTGCCAACCACTCCTCGACCAGTACATCGGCGCGGTATCTCTTCTTTGAGTCCTTGTTGTCGATGAGAGGGTCGTTGAATGCTCCGACGTGTCCCGAAGCCTCCCAAGTGCGTGGGTGCATGAAGATTGCAGCGTCCAAACCTACGATATTCTCGTGTAGTTTGACCATCGAATCCCACCAATACTTCTTGATATTGTTCTTAAGTTCAACTCCATTTTGTCCGTAATCGTACACTGCACCCAATCCGTCGTAGATCTCTGACGATGGGAATACAAAACCATACTCTTTGCAGTGTGCTATAAGCTTTTTGAATAACTCTTCTTGTGTCATTACCTTATATATTTTTATATTATTTCTTTGAATTTTGTTGAGCTTGAGCCTGTGCCAACATCTCTTCGTAGCGTTGTTGGAACTTCGACTTCTTTGAGTTCTTCTTCTTTGCGGCGTTGGCTTGAAGTATCGCGTGGATCTTCGTATCGTCCACCATTCTGCGGATGATAAGTGTCTGCGCTATGGTGAGCAAGTTCGCTAGGAAGTAGTAGTAACAAAGACCGCTCGAGTAGCTATTGAACCACAACAACATCATGACTGGCATCATATACAACATCATAAACTTCATACCTGCCATTTGAGGTTGCGAAGATGCACTTTGGTCGTAGTTCATCTTCGAATAGAAGAACATCACAACGGTCATCAAGAGTGCAAACAAACTCACATGATCGCCATAGAAGGGGATCGTGAATGGTAGTTGCAACACGCTATCATACGACGAAAGGTCGTGCGCCCACAAGAATGATTGATCCCTAAGTTCAATAGATGCGGGGAAGAATCTAAACATCGCAATGATGATCGGCATTTGGATCAACATCGGCAAACATCCACCCATTGGGTTAACTCCCACCTTTTTATACAGTTCCATAGTTGCTTGTTGACGCTTCATAGCATCCTCTTGCTTTGGATATTTCTCGGTGATCTTCTCCACCTCGGGTTTCATAACGCGCATCTTTGCCATCGACACATAGCTACTATAGGTCATTGGTGAGATCACCAACTTAACCAACAATGCGAGGATCAAGATAATAAGTCCAAAGCTCGCGATATATTCGCGCAAAAAGTCAAAAATCGGAATAGTGAAGAACTTATTCACCCAACCGAAGATTCCCCAGCCAAGTGGCACAAGCTCCTGCATGCGAAGCTCTCCATAGCCCAAATCCTCGACACCCTTAAGTGTGTAGTATTGGTTGGGCCCAAAATATAGTGCGAAGTTATACGCTTCGCTTGTAACATCATAAGGCACAGTCATAACCGACGAGAATGACTTCATATATCCCGAACCCTCCTCGGCAGTTGTGTAGCCCATATTTGCTGTTGCAAAGTTTGATGGTGCAACGAATGCCGATGTGAAGAATTGTTGTTTGAAAGCCACCCAATTGATCTTGCCTGTAACATTATCTGCCTTATCCTCCTTGCTCACACCAAGTTCGCTGATGCCTCTCTCGCCCTCGAAGTGATACGAGAGTGTAGTGTAGGTATTTTCGTTGGTGAAACCACGTTCGTTTTGGTAAGTTGTCGCCGCCCAATCAATTGCAACCGATGTTTGGTTTGCCATTATTGGGTTCATATTGTGGAACTTAACATCGAAATCCAACAAGTAGTTACGGCTCAAATCTTCGGTATTGTAGAGCGTGTAGATATACTCCAACTTAGCGCCCTCGCCAAAATCAAGCATGAAACTTTGACGTACTCCACCCTCGACACTCTGTTTGGGTAGAGCCGTAAAGGTATATTCCGAAGTATTGACCTTCACATTGTTGAGACCATTGCGAATATAGAACGACATATCCATCTTTGCCGACGCTGGGTCGAACATTTGGATTAGCTCTGTGCGCTCGCCCTTAGGTGCATACTTTGTATAGTCCTTAAGTGTAACACTTTGGGGTTGAGCTCCTTTGGTCGACAATTCGAGTGTCAACACATCATTTTGAAGGGTGATAACTTCGCTTTTAGCGATCTTCGCTGCGGTGAGTGATTCACCGATCATCATCACGCTTTTAGCCTTCTGTATAGCTACAGCTGTGGAGTCCGATACCTCGGTCACCTCGCCTATGAGCAACGCCTCGGCAGCTGCTCGCTCTGCACGTTCAACCTCCAAAATAGCCATGCGCTCTTCGTATGCTGCCAACTCTGCTTGGTAGCGTGTATTCTCCTTGTAGTTCCAATATACGAAACCTGCAAAAAGTAGAATGATGATTGCTATGGCTCCTATAGAATTTTTATTCATTACCTATTATTATATATGTAAATTATTATCTCTCTTAAATTAGGCTTACGCCCTCAATATTTTGACTTAGGCTTGCGCCTCTACATTTTTGATTGCTGCGTCAACAAAAGCTACAAATAGCGGATGAGGGTTCAACACTGTACTCTTATATTCGGGGTGATATTGAGTACCTACAAACCATGGGTGATCCTTGATCTCGACAACCTCAACGAGTTTGGTGTTAGGATTAACTCCCGCTGCAAACATTCCAGCCGCCTCGTACTCTGCACGATAGTTACTATTAAATTCGTAGCGGTGGCGGTGACGCTCCACAATTGTTGTCGAGCCATACGCCTCTGCAACCTTCGACCCTGCGGTAAGTGCACATGGGTATCCTCCCAAACGCATTGTTCCTCCCTTGGCAGTAACTCCCTTTTGCTCCTCCATGATGTCGATCACGGGGTGCGAAGTGATAGGGTTCATCTCCGACGAGTGAGCATCTGTATATCCCAAAACATTGCGAGCGAACTCAATTACAGCACATTGCATACCCAAGCAGATACCCAAGAATGGGATCTTATTCTCGCGAGCATACTTCACTGCCATAATCTTACCCTCGATTCCGCGATGTCCAAATCCTGGAGCTACCAAGATTGCCGCTTTGGTGCTCAACATCTCGACAATATTGTCGTTGTTCAGCTTCTCGGAGTTTACGTATGTCACCTTCACTTTGCAGTTATTAGCCGCTCCAGCGTGGATAAATGACTCTGTGATAGATTTGTAAGCATCAGGAAGTTCGGTGTATTTACCCACCAAAGCAATCTCGATATGTTTTTGAGGGTTCTTTACCTTTTGCACAAACTCTGTCCACTTCGTTAGGTCTGGCTCATCGGTTGCATCGAGCTCCAATTTTGAGCAGATCACCTTATCTAGGTTTTGAGCATACATCTTCAAAGGCACCTCATAGATTGTTGGCACGTCGATAGACTCCATAACAGCGTCAGCATCGACATTGCAGAACAGTGCCACCTTGCGCTTAACATCCGCAAGCAATGGGTGCTCCGAACGAAGAACCAATACATCTGGTTGCAAACCATTCTCCAACAACATCTTAACAGAGTGTTGTGTAGGTTTAGTCTTAAGCTCACCCGACGCTGCCATATATGGGATCAATGTAAGGTGTACCAACGCTGTGTTGTGTGCTCCCAATTGGTAACGCAACTGGCGTACAGACTCGATAAATGGTTGAGATTCAATATCTCCAACTGTACCTCCGATCTCTGTGATAATAACATCATACTCGCCCTCTTGACCCAAAATTTGGATTCGTCGTTTGATCTCGTCTGTGATATGAGGGATCACCTGCACCGTCTTGCCCAAAAATTCACCTTTGCGCTCCTTCTCGATCACGCTTTGGTAGATTTTACCTGTTGTGACGTTGTTCATCTTCGATGTGTGGATAGATGTAAACCTCTCATAGTGACCCAAATCCAAATCTGTTTCAGCTCCATCCTCCGTCACGTAGCACTCTCCATGCTCGTAGGGGTTCAATGTTCCTGGGTCTACATTGATATAAGGATCTAACTTTTGGATTGTCACCGAATAGCCACGTGCTTGAAGCAAACTAGCCAACGATGCCGAGATTATTCCCTTACCCAATGATGACGCTACACCGCCTGTTACGAAGATATATTTTGATCTCTCCAATTTCATACTTTTCACTCTTTTAATCTAATGCTATTGTGCACACATATAAACATAACATACATATTAATATATGTGTGCACATAGCGCATCCTATAAATATTTAACCTAAACTTATTCTAATCTAACACCACCCTCGCAGAGTTACTCCGCTTTGTCGATGAGTTTGATCTTAGCGATGATGTCCGCCTTCTCTTGGCGAGCCTTTTCGATCTTGCGGTTCACGTCGGCAATCAACGCCTCGGCACCCTTTGATTTAGAGAAGAAACCGATGTTGTTCTCCAACAATGCAATTTCGCTCTCTAACTGCTTAACCTTGCCCAACATACGATCTCTCTCGCCTCTCATACGGTTATCACCTGCGCCCTTCATCGACGAGACTCTATCCTTGAATCTATTCATCGAACGATCACGCTCTTGACCTCTAAGGGTTGTGAACAATCCATCAACCACCTCTTTATATCTCTTTGCGATAGCATCCTTTTGTTTGATAGGCACAAAACCAATCTCCGAGAATCTGCGTTGGAACGCCTTGATTGCATCGAAACCTCCCGCTGCAACGATGTCACACTCCGCCATCTCGACAAGCAAAGCCTCCTTAGCCTTAAGGTTTGTCTCCTGCTCGTTGTCTTGTGACGAGAAGTGAGCTGACTTTGATTCGAAGAATGCGTCACACGCCGCGCGGAATCTCTTCCAGATTTGATCTGAGTGACGTTGTGACACTGCGCCAACGCTCTTCCACTCCGCTTGCAATGCGATGATTTGATCTGTTGTAGCTTTCCAATCCTCGCTCGATACCAATGCTTCGGCACGCTCACAAATTTGAGTTTTGAGTGTCAAGTTTTGCTCCATCTCGCCCTTTTGCGACACATAGAATTGACGCTTAGCCTCGAAGAATGAGTCACATGCGGTGCGGAAACGATCATATATGCGGTTGTTATCCTTCTTGGGAGCAAAACCGATTGTCTTCCACTCCTTTTGGATTTCGAGCAACTTATCGCTCGCCTTGCTCCACTCCTTGTGCGATGAGCCGCCTCTAGTCAACAGCTCTTCGGCACGTAGGCACAACGCCTCTTTGAGCTCTAGGTTTTTGATTTGATCCCCCTTGATTTGCTCGAAGTGACCTTGGTGAAGTTTGTTTATTTGGCTCGAAGCATCTTTGAATCGAGTCCAGATCTCCTCCTTAAGTTCGTTTGCCACGGGACCTGTTTCGCGCCATGAGTCATGCAACTTTTGGAGTTTGTGGAACGCCTCGACAACAGATCCTTCGCCAACCAACGCTTCGGCTTGTTCGCAAAGGAGGATCTTTTGCTCCAAGTTCTTCTTGAGATCAAGATCGCGAAGCTCCTTGTTGATCTTTATGAAGTTATAGAAGTGTTCAGTGTGGAGGTGGTATCTCTCCCAAATATCCTTCACATCTTGCATCGGCACATTGCCTGTCTCTTTCCAACGAGCTTGCAATTCACGGAATTTAGGGAATGTGTGGTTTAGAGTCTCATCCGACTCAACCAAATCTTTAAGTTCCTCGATGATTTGGAGTTTGATTTTGAGGTTAGCCTCCTTGATCGCCTCCATATTGGATGTATATTCGTCTCGCTTAATTCGATACTCTTTGAGTAGATCCTTCAAACGCAACTCTAATTCATCTACTATTGGTGCCACAGGCTCTGCGACTTGTTCGCCCTCGCCCTCTGCGGTTGAGCGACGTTGTTCGTCTAGTTCGGCACGATGAAGTTTGTAGAATGCGATTTTGATCGCTTCGATTGTTCTACGCAACGACTGCACAGGCTCTGTCGAAAGAACCATCGCCATCAAATCGACCAACTCCGCTTTTGATTTACCTGCGAAGGTATCTTCGTTGGCAGCGTCATCTTCGATTGCAACATCATCTGTTGTTGCAGTTGGGGTGTCGTTGGATTGTTGAGGTTCTTCTGCCTCAATAGTTAGTTGTGTTGTCTCGTTTGCCGAAACTGTTGTTTTCACATCCTCAGCTGGGCTGAGTTGCTCATTTAGAGCAGAAGGGGTTAAATTTTCGCTGACCATCGTCTCGTTGTTTTATAAGACTCTCAAATAAGTTTATACTGCGTAAGTTGGGTATTTTGCCCAATTATATATTTTAATCTGCAAATATAAGCAATTTTAAACCAAATTTAAACATAGAGTCCTATTTTTTCTTCCTATTTTTTCTACTTTTTTTGAACCTTTATGGTTTCAATAGCAGTAAATTAAACTTTGGCTATAAAAAATGCTGTGTGGAGGGTTGCAAATCCCGACAATTTTCACTACCTTAGCGACAATCTCGAAAGAGCATTTTTTTAACTATTTACACCCCAATTGTTTATTTATTTACACATTTATACCTCGTTTTGCCAATGTTCAATTTTCTATATTCACACGCATCGCTTTTTCAGACACCAATTGATAGCCCAGAGCTCAAGTTCTTGATTATCCTTTCGATAATCTTCTTCGCTCCTCTGCTATTCAATCGGATTCGTGTGCCTCATATTTTGGGTCTTATAATCGCTGGAGCGATCATAGGACCTCATGGTCTCAATCTCGTTTTGCGAGACAACGGAATCGTGATGTCGGGAACAGCTGGTCTTTTGTATATCATGTTCTTGGCGGGTCTCGAAATCGACATGAACGAATTTATGAAGAATCGTTGGCGAAGCATTGTATTTGGACTCTACACATTTGTTATCCCGATGATCCTGGGCACTTTAGCTTGTCTACACATCCTCCACTTTTCGATGATGACATCGGTGTTGTTGGCAGGAATGTTTTCGACCCACACGTTGCTCGCATACCCCATAATATCGAAACTTGGAGTGAAGCGTAATCGAGCTGTAACGATCACAATTGGAGGTACGGTGATAGCTGAAACCGCGGCACTTATGGTGTTGGCGATAGTCGTGGGGCTCACCAGTGGCGAGGGGGATGTCGGGGCGATATTTTGGATCTTGATGTTGGCTAAATTTATCGCCTTCTCGTTGGTTATATTTGTGGGATTCCCGATTATTGCGCGCTACACTTTGAAGCGTTGCAACGAAGGTATGACCCAATATATATTCGTTCTGTTTATGTTGTTTTTGGGCTCTACATTGGCTCAACTTGCAGGGTTGGAAGGTATCATAGGTGCTCTATTTACGGGACTAGCGCTCAATAGATTGATTCCTAACTCGTCAGCGCTGATGAATAGAATCGAATTTGTGGGCAACGCTATATTTATCCCATTCTTCCTTATTGGGGTGGGTATGCTTATAGATTATCGTGTGTTTATAGCGGATTGGAACGCAATCTACATATCGGTTGTGATGACTGCTGTGGCGCTAATAACCAAATATATAGCGGCTTTAGCTACCCAAAAGAGTTTTGGATATACAGCCAACGAGCGCTCCCTAATATTTGGTCTTAGTGGAGCCCATGCGGCGGCAACTTTGGCGGTGGTATTGGTGGGACACAATATAATATTGGGATATACGCCCGAAGGTGAAGCGATCAGATTGTTAGATTCGGCAATCCTCAATGCCACGATTGTAATTATCTTTGTCACCTGTTCCGTTGCCTCAATATCGGCACAACGCGGAGCATCTAAAATCGCGATGAACGAACAGATCGACCTCGATACACGTAGCGACGACGAAGAGCGCGTACTCCTGCCAATCAACGACACAACTACTACAGCGGAGTTAATGTCATTTACCAACCTTATAGTTCCTCGCCAAAGCAATAGTTCGATAACCGTGGCGGCGGTTGTTGGCGAAAGCAAAGATGAGGCGTTGCAGATCTCGAAGGCGAAGAAGATATTCGAACACGCTATACATAGCGCCGCGGCGATGGATCGCTCTATAGAGACAAATATGCGTTACGATGTGAGCTACACGAGTGGAATCCTAAATATGATAAAGGAGTCGGAGATCAGCGATTTGGTGTTGGCTGTGGATAGCAAGAAGTTTAGCAAAGGGACTCTTCTGAGCAAAATATTTGACGATTCGATGAAGAGCAGTAGCGTCACAACATTCATGTATCGTTCGGCACAACCTGTCGAGACGATCAAACGCCACATTATAATCCTTCCGCCAAATGCCGAAAAGGAGCTTGGATTCAGGGCGTGGATCGTAAGGATATGGAACCTTCTACGCTCTACGGGGGCGAGCGCTTTGGTATATGCCAACGCTACTACGATAAGGGTTTTGGAGCGCATCAATAAAAATGTGTCGTTGCCAATCAAACGTATCGAATATACGAGGTATCAAGATATATTAATTATCGGTAAGGAGTTGCGCGCAGATGATGGATTGATATTTGTGATGAGCAAGAAGTTTAACCCCTCGTATGATGAACATATGGAACATATTCCACACTATATAGATTCATACTTCACCGAGACTAACTTTATATTAATATACCCATATCAAAACGGAGGCAACCAACATAGCAGTATCGAAAACCTCACCAACCGAGCAACTATATCGGCTGTGTCGAAGATCGAAGATGTGATCGAAAATGTGATTGGCGTGGTGACCAAACGTGGCGAAAATGTAGAGGAGAAAGATGCCTAACTTAGGCATCCATTAAATATTGATTCAAATCTTGTAACTATCTAAATTAATGAGTGTTAAATCAACCATTTAGATGTTATTTGAATAACAATAATATGTTAACAAAATAACAGCAAAAAAAATTGAAAAAAGGGGGCTTTTCGATGTGCGAATTTCAACTTTTTTACATACTTTTGTTGCAAGGGTAGAGTTAGTCGAGTGATGAAAATAATCAACAGAGTAACAAAAAACAATTTAATAACCTAAAATAAACGGAAAATTATGGTAATTTTAGTACTAAACTGCGGTAGTTCATCTATCAAATATCAAGTGATTGATAAGGATGACAATAACTCAACCCTGTTAGCAAAAGGTATTATCGAACGTATTGGTGGCGAAGTGGGTGTTTTGACCCACAAACCTGTCGGCAAAGCTGTATATGGAGCTGAGCAACCAATCCCTAACCACACGGAGGGTCTTCGCGTGGTATTCGCAGCGTTGTTGGACGAAGAGCATGGCGTTATTAAGTCATTGGACGAGATCAAGGCTGTAGGTCACCGTGTGGCTCATGGAGGTGAGTTCTTCTCTGAAAGTGCACTTGTTAATGCGGATGTAGAGGATAAGATCCGTCAATTGTTCGCTATCGCTCCACTTCACAACCCTGCAAACTTGGATGGTATCCTATCTATTAATGAGGTGTTGCCAGGAGTTCCACAAGTTGCGGTGTTCGATACTTCGTTCCACCAAACTATCCCAGCTCAAAATTACCTATATGCTATACCTTATGAGTATTACGAGAAGTATCGCGTGAGAAAGTATGGATTCCATGGAACTAGCCACAAATTTGTTGCTCAAAAGGCGGCGAAGTTGGCAGGGCTAGATTTCTATAACTCAAAGATTGTAACTTGCCACGTAGGTAACGGAGGTTCGGTTACTGCGATTCTTAATGGTGAATCATACGATACATCTATGGGTTTCTCTCCATTGGATGGTCTTGTGATGGGTACACGTAGTGGAAGTATCGACGTGAGTGCTGCGACATATATCGCTCAAAAGGAGGGTATGAATTATGACGAACTCACTACAATGCTTAACAAAGAGTCGGGAGTTTGGGGTCTAACGCACATCTCAAGTGATATGCGCGACATCGACGATGAGTATGACAAGGGCAACGAGATTGCGATCATCGCTCGCGATATGCACTACTCTCGCGTGAAGAGATTTGTGGCTCAATATGCTGCAATCATGGGTGGACTTGATCTTATCGTATTTACAGGCGGTGTGGGCGAAAACTCTCACAACCTTAAACGTGTGGTGAGCACCAATATGGAGTTTATGGGTGTCGAGGCAGATGTTGATTTGATTAACAAGGCTCGCAACGAAGATATTATCTTGTCGAAACCTTCGTCACGAGTTAAGATCGCAATGATCGAGACAGATGAGGAGATGGTTATCGCAACCGATACATATAACATCGTTAAATAGAAATAACGAGAACAAAATAAAAAACAACAATAACAACCAAATTAAATAAAAACCATGATACAAAAATTATCAGACATCGTTGATGCTGCGCGTGTGCGCGGTAAGAAACGTTTGGCCGTAGCTTATGGTCAAGATTCACACACTTTGGAGGCAGTTTATGCAGCTTACAAAGAGGGTATTGTAGAGGCGACTCTTTTTGGTGACAAAAAGACAATCGAGAAGGTTTGCGAAGAGGAGGGTATTGACGTTTCGGTATTCCAAATCATCGATGAGCCATCAGATGTAGCGTGCGTTCGTCGTGCCGTTGCGTCGGTTGTTGCGGGTGATGCAGATGTACTTATGAAGGGTCTTGTATCTACAGATAAGTATATGCGCGGAATCTTGAACAAGGATGCAGGTATGTTCCCTCCAAAGGGTGTACTTAGCCACGTGACTATCGTTGAGATGCCAGCTTACCACAAGTTGCTTACGATCTCTGATATTGCGGTTATTCCACTTCCTGATTTCAAACAAAAGATGAAGTTGATCGGTTACCTAGCTAATACTGCTAAGTTGATTGGTATCGACAAGCCAAAGATCGCTTGTATCGCACCTTCGGAGCAAGTTTTGCCAGGTGTTATTTCGTCTGTTGAGAGTGCAATCCTAGCTAAGATGGCTGATCGTGGTCAATTGGGTAAGGTTGAGGTTGATGGTCCATTGTCGTTGGATGTTGCTATGTACAAGGAGGTTGCTGAGCACAAGAAGGTGACAGGTTCATCTATCGCTGGAGATCCAGATTGTTTGTTGTTCCCAAATATCGAGGCGGCAAACGTATTCTTCAAGTCGGCAACTTACATCTGTAAGAGTGAGCTTGCGGCGATGGTTGTGGGTACTAAAGTTCCGTGTGTACTTACTTCGCGCGGTGATACTAGTTTGAGTAAGCTATACTCTATAGCACTCGCTTGCCTCGCTGTTAAATAAGAGGTTTTCAAAATAGGGAGTGGCTTTTGGGTCGCTCCTTTTTTTAAACAATGTAATATAAGAGAAACAAAGTTTTCTTATATTACACAAGAGAAACAAAGTTTCTCTGCCCGTGCGGCTCGCACCGCCCGCCGGCGTTAGGCAGTCCAGCCATGGGCAAACGAGAGCGCCCTCACTCTCTGAAAGCACTTTTTTTAGAATAAAAAAGTGCCAGAGGGCGCATATAAAAAATGAGAAAAAGGTTAAACAAAAAAGGTTGAATAATATGAGTTACAAAATTTTAGCTATAAATCCAGGATCGACATCAACAAAGGCAGCTTTGTTCGAAGATAAAGAGGTGTTGTTCGACATGACACTTCGCCACACAGCGGAGGATCTAATAAAATATTCACACGTGATTGAGCAATTGGAGTGGAGAAAGGAGCTTATCCTCGATGACTTGAAGGCTCGCGGATTTGATGTAGCGGATCTTACGGCTGTTGTAGGTCGCGGAGGTTTGGTAAAGCCAATCGAAGGTGGTGTGTATGAGGTGAATGATGCTTTGGTAGAGGATACAAAGCATGCTGTTCGCGAACACGCATCGAACCTTGGAGCACTTATCGCTCGCTCTATTGCTGACGAAATCGGCGTTAAGGCATATATTGCCGATCCAGTTGTTGTCGACGAATTGGAGCCTGTAGCTCGCGTGAGTGGAATCGCGGAGCTTCCACGTACATCTATGTTCCACGCCCTAAACTCTAAGGCTATAGCACACGCTTATGCTGATGATTGTGGCAAACCATACGAGTCATTGAACCTTATTGTGGTTCACATGGGAGGTGGTATCTCGGTGAGCATCCACAAACATGGACGCATTGTCGACACTACAAACGCAATCTCGGGAGATGGTTGCTTCTCGCCTGAGCGCGCAGGACGTTTGGAACCTATGGCACTTGCAGATCTATGTTTTTCGGGCAAATATACTCACGAAGAGATCGGTAAGATGATCGTTGGAAAGGGTGGTTTGATGGCTCTTATGGAGACTAACTCGATGTTGGACGTGGTAAATGCAGCACTCGAAGGTGACGAAAAGGCAAAGATTACATTCGATGCTTTCTGCTACAATGTATCTAAGGATGTTGGCGCAATGAGTACCGTAGTTAGTGGCGAGGTTGATGCAATCCTTGTGACTGGAGGAATCGCATACAATGAGCATATCACAAAGGCTATATCGGATAGATGTAAATTCATCGCACCTGTAGTTATCTACCCTGGCGAAAATGAGTTGGGCTCTCTCGCTGGAAGCGTCGTAAATGTCCTCGACGGTAAACTTACTGCTAAGGTTTACAAGTAGGCTTGGGCTTCGTTTAGAGGCCGGTCTGACTCCGTCGGGCGGAGTGCTCTTAAGCTGAGCTAGTTTTATATAGCGGAGTGGGTATCGTAATGCCTTTGGCATTTCGACAAAAAATAAGAGTTGCGTTTGACTTATGAGAGTTCACTCTCAGCGTCAAACGCAACTCTTATTTTTTGCTATCAAACCTTTGGTTTGATAGCCCACCCGAGGTTCACATCATTTGTAACCTCACACGAAACCCTCTAGGAAACGAAGTTTCCGCTAGCCCGTGCGACTACGCACTGCCCGCCTGGCACAAAGGCAGTCCCCTCACTAACCCCAACATGTTCTCGCCCTCCACCTCCTAAAAAAGCACTTTTTGCAAAAAAGTGCGCAGGAGGGCGGCAAATCAAAGATTTGCAACAAAACGAAAGATCGAATTACTCTTCACCCCCTCGATCCTCAAGAGCTCGACCAACAATATTATCAACAGGGAATATATTGATATAGAATCCATTATCTTCGAGTGCCGTATTACGACTTACATATGCACGAATCTGCGATTCGATGATTTTGCGCGATCTGTTTATCTCCGACCAATTAGCCTTTATGCCATTTGCTGTGGCATACTTTACAAAGTCATTCAAGATATTCTTCTCCGAATCCCAATGCGCGGCGAGCTGCTCCAAAGTCTCAATCTTAGCGAGTTTGTCGCGATTGCGATCCGAATAATCAATCGTGTAACGATATAGAATGTTGCGTCCCGAAACCTCGACAAAATATTTGGTGACATCGGTGGTGTCGATTGGCACAAATATGTCGGGCATGATTCCACCTCCACCATAGACCACACGCCCTCCTGGTGTGATCTTTTTGAGGGAGTCTACAAAGTGTATGCTGTCGGCTGTGAATAGCTCTTTGTGCTCTATTCTGGCGGCTAGATCCTCGGCATAACTCTCTCCATCGCCCATCGTATATGGTTTTTGTATTGAGCGCCCTGTGGGGGTGTAGTATCTAGCTACGGTGAGCCTAATTGCCGATCCGTCGGAGTATGGTATTTGTCGTTGTACAAGCCCCTTACCATACGATCTGCGACCTATGATTGTGCCACGATCGTTGTCTTGGATGGCTCCAGCGAGGATCTCGCTCGACGATGCACTATTTTCGTTAATAAGGATTTGGAGCGATATATCTTGGAGTGTTCCGCGCCCGTCGCTAAACTCCTTGATTTGATTTCCCGACCGATCTTCGGTATATACTATCAAGGTGCCCTTGGGTAAAAACTCATTGGCAATATGTATCGCTTGGTCGAGGAATCCTCCCGAATTGTCGCGTAGATCGAGCATAAGGCGTGTCATCCCCTGCTTGCGGAGCTTCGACACCCCCTCCAAAAGTTCGGTGTGTGTGGTGCGTGCAAATTGCGACATACGCATATAACCCACCGTATCGTTGACCATAAACGCTGCGCCAATGCTTTTGAGCGGAATAACATCGCGTGTAACCTCCACATCGACCAAATCGTCGATACCTTGACGCTCCAACGACAATTTAACATTTGTGCCACGCGCTCCGCGAAGCATCTTAACGATTTGGTTTTGAGGTACATTTTGACCTGCAACCAACGAATCATCAATCATAATAATTCGATCTCGATTGTTGACTCCAGCCTTGGCACTTGGTCCCGCAGGGATCACATTGAGCACAATCACCGTGTCGGTTGCCATATTAAATACTATGCCGACACCCTCAAATTCGCCATCCAACGGTTCGTTAACACGTTGCATCTCCGATGCTGCGATATATGACGAGTGGGGATCTAACTCTTCGAGGATCTTTGGTATAACATCATCGGCGAGCGAGTCCAACACCACATTGTCGACATATTCGTTCTCGATAAGAGATAGCGTATATCCGATTTTGTTTGTGGGGACAGAGGCGATCTTTCCGACAAAGTTCATAATTGGTTCGTTGCTAGCTCTTCGCTCCGACAATCGACCCCAAATCATTCCACACAATAGAGCTGATATTATCAGCATTGTGAAGATTATATCCCTCGCTGCACCTTTGAAATTAAACATCTTTTATTATTTATTATAACTTATATATATTGTAACGTCCTATGACGCTTACTTATTTTTGAACTTATACGATACACCTAAACTAAGTATTGTTTTGGTTTGTATGCTGAAGTTTTGAGAACGATCGTAATACAACTCGAAGTTTAGATTTGTATATAGATACTTCGTCGCTTTGATCTCCACCTTGTTGCTCCATCTCACAGTTGGTGTGACAGCATATTTTGGAGCCGCCCCTGTGCTACCATTATTTGCATACTCTGTAGCAGCCTCTTGATACTCAGCATAATCTGTGTACATATTGTCGTATGCCACATTTGTGATCCATCCATAGAATGAATATATAGATGTCAAATATCTAAAAGTTGCGTTTTTGCCAAAGGTGCGATCAAAGTCAAATTGAATAGCCGAACCACCATCAAATTGAGAGCGTTTGTTGGGGTTGACACCATACGCCTCGGCATATGCCCAATTGTCGCTCGTGTGCTGGCTATATCCATACCCAGCATTTGTTTGGATCTCGTCATTCGCAACAATCACTCCACTTGCCGCTAGTGGCGATAGAGAGATCTTGATTGGGAACTTCTCTGAGGGTGCTTGATAACTCAAACCGACCGCTACATCGAGGTATGCAGGAGCCAAAAATCCACTCTTGAGGTGAATACTCTCTTGTGACGAACTCGACACATAACCATTTGCGAATTGACTTCTAAAGCCTATATTTGCACTATATGACCAATTTTTCGACATTGTGTATGACGGTGCGATATTGATTTCGAACTCATCTTGATTTTTGTACCATACCGCTTCATCATAAGTCGTGCCATCTGCCGAGACTCTATCTACTCGAACATTGTAATATCCATAACCCGCCGTGAGCTTAGATTCGATGGTTAATTTATCTTTTGTGAATTTGTGTTTCAAAAACAGTGTCGCAGCTGCCGATATTGTGTTGTCACCACCCGATGTCGAGATCCACGCATTGTTGAGATTATTGAGCGTTCCCTCTATTCCTGTGCTTATCTCCAAAGAGTTGCGCTCCTTACGAATAGCCGCCTTCTCTTCGGCGCTTTGCGCCAATATAGACAGAGGCATAGCAAGTAGTGTAAATAGTAAAAAAATTTGCTTCATAATAGGCTATTTATATTAATTTCCGACAAAAATATGAATTTATTTGCGGAATACCTATATTTGTACAAATTAACAAGAACTTTTTTGCAATTATGAAATATATCGGAGCCCACGTAAGTGCATCGGGAGGTGTCGAAAACGCCCCTGCAAACGCCTCAGCCCTAGGAGCTACAGCCTTTGCGCTATTTACCAAAAATCAACGTCAATGGCGTTCGCCAGCACTTAGTCTCAAACAAATTGAGGCTTTCAAGTCGGCATGTGCCGCATATGGCTACACCCCAGCTCAGATCTTGCCACACGACAGCTACCTCATAAATCTCGGTCACCCCGAAGATGAGGGGCTCCAAAAATCGCGCGACGCATTTGTCGACGAGATGCAACGATGCGCCGCCTTGGGGCTCGATCGCTTGAACTTCCATCCAGGGTCGCACCTTCGCAAAATCTCGCCCGATGAATCGTTGGCACTCATCGCCGAGTCGATAAATTTGGCATTGGCACAAACCCAAGGGGTCACCGCCGTAATCGAAAACACAGCAGGTCAAGGGTCAAACCTAGGTTTTTCGTTCTATCACCTAGCCTCTATAATCGAGCGCATCGACGATAAATCACGCGTGGGAGTGTGTTTGGATACCTGCCACACCTTTGCCGCGGGGTATGACCTTGTGGGGCACGAAGCGTGTGAGCGCACATTTGCGGAGTTCGACGAAGTTGTCGGCTTTGAATATTTGCGAGGTATGCACCTCAACGACGCAATGAAGGGTGTCGGCAGTAGAGTAGATCGCCACGCTCCAATTGGCGAGGGAGAGATCGGATTGCCATGCTTTGAATATATCATGGGCGATTCGCGCTTCGACAATATTCCTCTGGTTCTCGAAACTCCCGACGACTCGAAATGGGTCACTGAGATCGAATTACTCAAAAGTATGGCAAAATAATTTCGCATGCTATATGTTTGGTAATCAATATGTTTTATGTTTTGGGGTTTTGTTGCTGAAAAAATAATACTCAATTATTTTGGAAATTAGAAAATAATTCTTACCTTTGCATCACAATTCCAAACAATGGTGGATTCATCTAAGGGCTAGGATACCTGCCTCTCACGCAGGACATAGGGGTTCGAATCCCCTATCCACTACTAAGACAGCTTCAGAATATTCTGTGGCTGTTTTTTTTGTATCTTTTAATTATTATCTTTGATCCATATTTTGAATCGATCCCAAATTTTCGTAATTCCAAGAGACAAACATTAAACCTATATAACCATGAAAAACCTATTTTTTTTAATCCTAATGACATTTGGATTTACCCTCTTTAGCAACCCCACGGTGTGTGGTGCCACAACAAAGAGTAGCTCCATTACAAACAAAGAGTACCCTGTGGTGGTCTATGGATCTGAGCAAATCAACAAACTAAAGGCTATTATCGCCAAAGCCGACAAGAAAAGCGTGGCGTATAGATCATACCAAGATCTTATTAAATACCCCTATGCAAAATCATCATGGAGTGATTATATTGGCAATATCCCAACCTATATCGCTCGTGATAAGGGAGAGAAGGGCAAACCCGATAGATGGGGAGATCCATACCCTATAACATTCTCGAAGAATGCAACACTTGTCACTCGACACTTCGATGCTGCCTATATGAGCGCCCTACTTTTTGCATTGGATGTGAAGGATGCCGAGGCTCACGCCACAAAATCGTTGGCTATACTTAAAGGATATGCCGAGAATGTGAAGTTGGTGTGCAACACCCCAAATGCTCCACTTATGTGCGGTCAAGCATACCACGCCGCATCGGCATTGGCTCTGCTCAAACAATATGGATGCAAGGGGCTCACCGACGAAATATATGATTCAATAGTCAATGATCTTTTGATTGGATGTTTTATCCCCGTTCTCGATGATTTCTTTGCTGCCCCTCCCTACACCAATGGAAACTGGGGAATGTGTGCAATACTTTCATACATGTCGGTTGCTGTTGTTGCCCAAAATCAAGAGATGTATGATTTTGCGATTAACCAATATCTCAATGGCAAAGATAATGGAACCATCTATAACTATATTGACGAGGAGAGTGGGCAGTGCCAAGAGACTGGACGCGATCAAGCGCACGTACAATTTGGATTTAGCTGTGCAGCATTAATATGCGAGGTGGCATATAACCAAGGTAATGCCGATCTATATTTGGAGAATAAAAGCGCACTTCTCACGGGGTTGGAGTACACCGCAAAGTTACTCTTGGGCGATGAGGTTCCATATTATGTGTGGAGCGATATTTCTGGAAAATATTGCAAATGGCAAAAAATAGGCACCGCAGATCCCGAACATGGGCCATCATACAATAAGTGTTGGAGCGTGGTGTATAACCATTTTGTGAATCGATTGGGTATGTCGATGCCAAATACGCTTCGCCTTTTGGAGGCAAACGATTGGCCATCGAAATACTCTTCGGAGGGGTATTGGTTTGATATGTTTACCTTTACGCCACACGCGGGAGATAACTAGATCTATTTACTACTATTATTAATAATAAAATTTCACCGCATATTGTTGCAGAGTTGATCTAATCGAGTCTGCCGCAATATGCGGTGAAATTTTATTTAATGGATTGGCTAAACCTAAGATCTAGCGACCTTAGCAGCCTTTGCCTTTGATGCTTTGCAAAGGCGGAAGAATAGATATGAACCATAGATCAACACAAGGATAATCATATTAAGAATACGCTTTGCGCCACGGCTAATCTCGATCTCCGAGAACTTAAATGGTTGTGGACGAGATCCATGACCTCCTTGTTGCGCTTGCGCTTGAGGTTGTTGTTGTGCACCATGCGCACCTTGACTCGCTTGTTGTTGAGAGGCTCCTTGTCCAGCTTGACGCTCTTGTGATTGTCCCTCTGGACGAGCTTGTGATACCATCTCGGTTTGAGCACGCTGTGCTTGTTGTGCTTCGCGAGCCTTGTCGCTGATATAACCACCCAAGTTAAGACCCATAGCGTGGATAAACAACATTGCATACAACCCATAAGACCACTTTTGAACCGCCTTCCACTTTTGAGTTCCCAACTTGCGGTGTACCGAGTCAAACGATGTGATCCACAAAACAAGGAACAAAACAAACATCACAAGACCCAAAACATATACGAAGCTCGAAATTCCCGAACCAATAACACTCGTAACACGTGGACTTTGAATAGCGGTCTCATGGTCAAAGAAGAAGTTCCATCCGCCAACAAAAGTTCCGAACAGACGCTTCATAGCGTGTGCAATAACTGGGAAACCAACGATGATCGAAAGCTCCTTACGGATAGACATCAAACGACCAATGTATTGATTTTTAGGACTGAAAGCACCCATATACATGATGATGATAAGTACAGGGTGAACAAAGTTTGCCGCGCTCGAAAGCTCCGAAAAACAAGGCCCAAAGAATGGAATCTTACCCAAATCAAATGGGAACGATGAACCACACAAACGGAAAACCGTAGGGATTACAAAACCAGCCGAAAGCAGACCAAATAACCAATAATATACCTTGTAGTGCTTCTTGATAGATTTCGCCAAAGCCACCGCCAAAATCGTGTAGAACGCAAGTGCGAAAAGCATCGAGAAGTTAGAGCGCAAGAAATCGAGAAGATCAAATAGTGCTGTTAACATATCTTTATTTTTTGTTTAAATGTTTGAATTAGTGAAAAGGAGAGATTCTCAAAATAGGCTCAGAGAATCCCTCCTTTATATTTATTATAATATTTGTTAGATTACTCTTGTGTAGGGTATTGACGAGGAGTCACATCGCTACTTAGAGTCGACCATCTCATATATGTGAAGTAGTCTCCAAGGTTTCCTTCTGAGTGGTAACCAGATGTTGTCCAATATCCAGAACCCATCAAAGCCTTAAGCTCACCATCCTCCTGAAGCGTGTATCCATTACATTGAACACCGTCAGAACCTCCTGCCTCATAAAGAGTGAATAGGTACTTATTGTCGATGAAGTGGATGACTTGACCATTGTTTACCTCGACACCATCACCTTGCATAGTCAATACCTCTGATGGATCCTCAACCTCCGCAACTGTTGCATCAAGATAGTAGAATGCACCATCAGTAACACGAGTAGCAAGGATAATCTTCTCTACTGAAGCATCTGTAGCACATGTCAACATACCCATACCATAGATGTAGTTAGCGTCCGAAGATGCACCCTTTACACCTGAGTATGAAGAACCTGTAATATCTACAACATAAACACAAGCTCCTGTAGCAAGAGAGTATGGGATGTAGACCTTGCTATCTGTACACAATGGCTCACCGATAGTGTTCGAAGCAGCCATCAAATCTTCATATACTGGAAGAGCAGAGATCTCTGTCATAGTTACAGTCGCAGCATCGAAGATGAAGAAACGAGTATCCCATGGTTGATTTTTGTGGAATGCGTAGTAGAAACCGTGAGCAGTTGTGTTAGCCTCATCCATCACACGAAGAAGGTACTTGTCGCCCGTTATGTGCCATACTTGAGAGAATGTACATCCGTTGAAGTAGGTATCCTCAAGCTCAACAACACCATTAGTACCAAAGCTAGTATCAATTGCATCTGTTGTAGTGTTGATACGGATAACACCAGCTGTAGCGCCACCGTTAGCAACCTTGCGCACTGTGCGATCAGCTGTCTCTGTATAGGTTGTCTTCTCGGTGTACTCTTGAAGAATCTCGGTGCCATCAGCCTCGTTTGTGGTTCTAACACAGTCGAACTTACGAGTTGATCCTGGAGAGAATACATATACGAATGACTCATCAGAGTTAGTCATCATTGTGTTGTATGGGTTACCAAGGTAGCGACCATATGCTTGACCGATAAGATCTGTAGTAAGAACCTTTGATGGAGTAGTTGCCATCAAATCAAATGGTGCTGATTGACCATATACCGCAACACGAGCTTTGTGTGGAGTAAGTGGGTAAGCAATACCGCTTGAGTATGAACCAGACGAAGAGTAACCAGAACCACTAGTGTCACCCTCGTAGCTCATGTAAGCCACAGAGTAGTTCAACGATACATAATCCCAAGGCTCACCTCCGAATCCCTCGTTGTCGAGCAAAGTTTGCATGTTAGTCTCGAAATCTGCTGAAGCTACAGAGTAACCAGTAACACCAGTTGTAGCAACCGACACATAAGTCTTACCATTAGCTTGAACAAAACCAGGGAAGTTTACCGTCTCTGGAGATCTCTCACCTGCCTCCACATAATCTCCCAACAAGAAATCCTCAGCAAGTTGATATGTAAAATACTCTGTACTTGTAGTGTTGTTTGGATTAATCTGAGTAAAATAGATCGCTGTTGGGTAAAAATCGGTTGCGAAAGCATCATAATCATCGCTACTGCTACTGCTACCTGCTGCATCATCTTTTGTACAAGATGACATTGCGACTGCTACAGCTGTTGCTGCAACAAACAATCTCGAAATTGTTACATTTTTTTTCATCATTTTTTTGTTTTAATTTAATATTTATTCTGTTACCTTTTTTGCTTTATTTATATTCACTCTTAACTTAGCGTAGAATGCACGTCCAGGTTTTTGGAGCGAATAGTTGTCGTACAAATTAGCATCTGTTAGGTTGCGAGCCTCGAACGACACATTATACTTACCCTTTTGGAACGAATAGTTAAGCATCAAGCTATGTGATATTTGACTTGGTACCTTTGCCTTAGTTGCCGGATCTCCAAGATTCTCCCAATGCAATGGGAACTCATGTTGATAGAACAGATCATAGGTGATTGCAAAGTTATGCTTAGCAAAGAATTGAGACCCACTATCCAACATCTTCGACACGTTCAACTCACCATCGAGGTTAGCATATTGATAAGGAGTGTTAGGAAGTCGCACGCCATAAGTTACGCTCGTAAAACTTGTACCTGCCGACACTACATTCTTCTCGTTGTTGCGAGCATTGAGCTGATTGAAGGTTCCTCCCACATCAAAGAAATCATCATAGTTGTAGCGCAAAGATGCTGTGTAACCTTTAGTTTTAACTTGACCGAAGTTTTCGTATGATGCCGATGATACATATATATTGTATGTACTTGTTGTCGAACGATATATATAATCCTTCGTGTAGCGGTAGATTAGGTTCGCATCCGCTGTGAGTGTGTGTTTGCCTACCTCAAGAGTGTACTTCAAATTGAGGTTCAAATTATCGCTCGACTCAGGCTTAAGTGTAAACTCTCCATTCTCAAGATCATTATCACCAAATATTTCGGTTGTTGTTGGCAAACGATACGCCTTTTCGTATGAGGCTTTAATCTGCACGCTCTCAAATGGGAAGTATGTCGCAGCAGCTCCATAACCCCATAGACTGCTTGTCGATGTCATCCACTCATACTCTGCAGTGTCGCTATCATAGATATTACCCTCGTTGAGTTGCCAATAGTTCTTTGCAAATAACGAAGCATCAAACTTTTCGTTTATATTAAATCTATAAGATAATCCTGCGATATTTTTGAGATTTACCAAAGGGTCGCTCCACACATCATACTTCAATGTAGACTCTATAATCGAACGAGTCTCGCGCGATGCAGAGCTCAAAGTCGAGGCGAATGCAAACTCGTGGCGATCCATGAAGTGATACTTAGTTACAAAATTCACATTGTAGCTATTATTTTGCATCTCGGTGTCGGTCATCGAGATTTGATTGTTTGTAACACTCTCGCCCAACCAGTTGTAGGTCACACCCCCTGGATCGTAGTTGCGAGTATATCCCGACGAATAGTTGGCACTAAAACGAACATCCAAACCCTCGGTAAATAGATTATTTTTTGAGTACTCCAAAGTTGGAGTTATAGAGTATCCGTTACGCTCCTTTTGTCCATAAGCGCGGTGATCTTGGATCGTTCCATTTTGAATCTCGTTGAAGTATTGTGAATAGTTAAACTTCAAAGTCAATAGATCTGCCCATGATTTGTTTACCACACCCATTGTCCCAATCACAGTTTCGTTGTGATAGGCATCATTAAAGCGTCTAACTCGCTTAGTCTCTCCGCTAACTGTCATCGATGCAATACCACCGACACTGTTCAAATCACACATCATAGCATCAATCCAATAATCATTATCCGAATAATTTTGATATGCGTTGATATTATACATAAAACCACTTTCGAATGTTTGACCAAAGTTTAGATATGTAGAGTGTGTATTGAACGAACCATAAGAGTACGACGCATCGAGATTAAACGCTCTGAATCGTTGCGATTTGTCGGTAACAATATTGATAACACCTCCGATGGCATCTGTTCCAAACTCAATGGGCACAACTCCGCTATATACATCAATTCTCTCAGCAAAGTTCGTGGGCATATTACTCAACGAGAATGATGAGTTGTTTTGATCCAACTGCACTCCATCTATAAATATCTTGACATGATTGCCCGAATATCCATTTATCGAAATATTGGTATCGCTACCAACTCCTCCAGCCTCACGAATCTTAACACCTCCCATCTTTGCCAAAACATCGGTCATTGTCGCCGCCGAATTTTTAAACCCTTCGAGCGAAAGAGATTGTACATTGTATGCAGATTTATTTATGCGTTGCATTTGGCTCTCGCTCTTCACCTCCACAGCATCAATATCTGTTGTCGATGGTGTGAGCGACATGTGAACCACAATTTCACCTCTTTGTGGCATATCTACCTTTTGAGAGTAGCTTTCGTAACCCACATAAGTCGCCACTAATGTGTATTCGCCCTGTGGCAATCGCAAGTGATAACGACCCTTCTCGTCGGTTGAGGTTCCGACATTCGTTCCATCAACATGTACCGTGGCATAAGCTATCGCAGCTCCATCCTCTCCCGATGTCACTATACCCTTAACCTCAGCCATTCTACCTCTATCGCCACCTCTCTCAACAGCAAATAGCGTTGAGTGACTCAAAGAGATCACACTCGCCATCAAAAATAATAAAATTCTTCCCAACCTCATAACCTTTATTTTAACAACCTATTCTAATCTTTTATGTTTTTTTATAAACTAAAAGCGATGTTGCAAAGGTAAAGTAAGTGTGAAAATCGCACAATAACCGAAATTAGGTATTTTTAAGAGGCATTTTTCGGTTTTATAACCGATTTAAGGTATTTTTCAATATTGTTTTTTATTTTTTTTAATAATACACACAAAAAGGTGAGGATCTTCAACCGCCCTCCGATCGCCCTTAAACGACCGCCACAGCCCGAAAATCCTCACCCGAAACTAACTCACCACTAGTCCCCTCTAACACCTATCCTTAACCTTTTGATAGACGAACCTCTGTAACCACCTAAACAACGGAGCATTAGATATTTGCGCCGCATTCTCCAAAAACGACCACATCTCGACTCCACACACAAACCCCGCGACGAACCTCGCCAAATTCAACACCACAAATGTCATCACACACTCATCAATCAACCACGCCATCCCGATGGCAATAATCGAAAATCCCAACTTATATATCGTGCGCCACGCATAATAACTCCGAAAATACCACTCCTTTCCCTCGCGTCGCGCTCTAGCCATAGATGCCATATTGCCCGTCACAAAGTCAATGGCAATAAATGCCACCACACACCACACAAGTGGGGTTATCGGAGCAAACAATCCGCACAACGACATAAGCGCACCGCTAAAGTATCTGCACCAAGTCTCCATAAATCTTACATCTATTTAATATATTCTCCGCGCCATCATACTCCTTGAACTTGCTACTATTCACCTCCAAATAGTGCGACATCTGTTTGAGATAGTGTCGCGCGCGAGTCAATACCCTCAAAGCACTCTCTTCGCTGTCATACCCCGAAATATATCTCACATAGAGCGCCACCGCCCCCTGCAAAAATCGTCGCTTCAACTCCTCATACTCACCTCGCGCCACCGCCTCCAACAATTTGCGCCCCGTCACAGGCTCCACAAATCGACTCAACGCATACTCTATATTAGCACCACACATCATATCCGTTGGCACCGATGCCACATCCGAAAAAGCTATTAACTTCACCTCCTCGGGCTCGATTATCGACAATACATTATATCTCATCACTTTTACTTTTTAATTAGAACTCCCCTTAAATCTCCGACAAATACAATTGCTGACGCTCATCCTCCGCATCATAATCCAACCCATCAGCCTTGCGCGCCTCCCACACTCGCATATATTGTGGTTTGCTTTCGGTGGGCGGTTTGTTGATAATCTCGACCGACGAAGCATCAACTCCCAACACATTGCCAATCACCGCCTTTATAGGCTCCAGTAACTCCGCTTGCTCGCCCAAAATCAAGGTGTTAAGCGCCACCTCATACTCATACAAAATCCTCTCTGCCGAAAATCCCGACGAATAATCCAACCCACTGAGCGACACAAACCACGAATGAGCCACCACAATATCACTCTTCGCCTGCTCATGCAATTCGCACCAATCGCCATCGTTTTCGGACGATATGGGTATAAACTTCGAATTATCATTCTCCGAACCATCCTTTATCACAAACAACACCTGCCCAGGCTTACCCCCAAACTTGCTCTGTGCCGTGCGGATCACCTCCTCCGCTTCAGCTTCGCTATCCACAGCGTTGTCCAACAACATGATACCCGACATCTGGAACGAATTATCCAACCTCGAAATATTCCACCTATCGGTCTTGTGTGCTATAGCTGCCACATTCAACCCCGCAATGTAGGCTGGCACACCATAATGTTCAAACATCGGCTCATAATCTTTGTAGTGAATCATAGCGCGCAGAGTCCCATCCTCCGCCACACTAAAATTCGGATACAAAGATAGTGTTGTCGCCTCCGATAATTTAAACCTCGACCAATCATGGTGCATAATTATATGTTCCGAATCAGCCGACACTCGACATCTCGAAGCGTCGTGATGATACAGCGACAATGTCGTGTGCGCCTCATCACACACCACCTCCACAAATGCGTTTCCAAACAACACCTTATCGAAAGCGACCCTCGCCAACACTTGACGCAGAGACTCCCCGCGCGAATTTACTCTTCCGACAAATCGCCCCAGCAGAGTCTCCTGTGTATCATACGCCACACCCTTTCCAGCGATATAATCCGCCTTGTCGTTTATCACCCTTCGATGTGTCGACGATCGTCGCGCCATCGCCGCCAACGCATTGGGAAATAGATTATCATCGCCCCAACGCCAAAATTTTTCACTACTCGCTTTCTCTCTCTTTTGCGTCACCACACCTCCACCTCCAATATATGGATCATCGGCGCGATTGGTCACCGCAATTTTACTCTTTGCCATACCTTAACAATAAATCTTAACCTTAAATTAATGATTGGGTCGAATATGCCTTAAACACCCACTTTTTGGTACACCCCTGTGCTACCGAACTGCTACTCTGTGTCGATGTCTGCACCAACCTAAGTGGTTGATCGTAACCCAATCGAGAGCTCCAACCCAAAAGTATACGCCCCAAAGATGACACCTCCACTTCGGCAATACACCCCGTGCGCTCCGCACCAAAGAGCTCCGCCCTACGCCAAAAATCATCCTGCGCATGTGTCACAATATTTAGTGTCTGTTCCACTCGTCGCACTCCGCCATCTATCTCGACCGATTCGGAGTAACTGCTCATCTCCGAAATCAAAGGCACCCTCACCGCCATAACTCCGCTATCTAAAGATGTGGGAGGATCACTCCTCCCACTATCTCCGCCAAGCCACATCACAACGCTGAATACCCCTCCAACATTCGATCTGCTACTTGTTGCCATATCTTCTAATTGCTACTAGATGAAGTTGTTGCAAACGAAATCAACTCCTCATCGACAATCTCGCAACCCACCGCAAATGTGGCGCGTTGACGATTCTGCATCTCATCGGGATTGTACCACATGCGAATCTCCGACCCTGGGAAATCTGCCGTGTTCACCGCCATCACCAAGTTGCGCTTGTCGGTCATAAACGCAAATGTATCCTCCAAACCTAAAGCATCTACATAAGGAGCCACGTGCATATCGATCACCTCCATACCATGATACATCAACTTCATACGACCACTCTGTGCATCAACATAAGCACCCTCGGCACCTACAGCATCCAACGCCATCTCGTAGTGGTTGTAAATATCCGAAGTCACGAATATCGCCAACTCACCCTCCGACTTAGCATCCTTCAGCGTTGTCGATGCTTGATCCCAAAGCGAAGCAAACAGCTCCAATGTGTACTCTGGCGAAGTGTTCGACCCCTTGGTGAATGTCGTCGATGCGATACTCTTGTCGCTCACGCCAGCAGCGATCATCTTCAAGAATCCATCAAATGTATTTGGCGCTGTGCTCGACGTAGTGTCGCCAGCCCACATCGTCACACGCAACGACTCGGCAATTGACTTGCGGAACAACTCCGTCTCGGCAGCCTCCAACTCTGTCCCCGTGAGATCATCCAAATTGTCGATGTCCGACTTAGTCGCCACATTTTCAAACACAAGCGAGAAGTAATCCGCTGCCGAGAATCCCATCTCCGCCTTTACGCGCTTCATGTCGATTGTCTTTTGAGTGCGCGTGTTTGCCGACTCTGCGCTCCATCCAGCTTGGGTGTAGCTCTGCAAAATATCACTTCGACCCGCCCAATGGTGAATCGTTGTTGGCACAGGCATATTATACAACACCTTCACGCCGATGTCGTTAGCCGCTGCGCCCGTAAGCATTGGCTTAAAAAATACTACCTCAAGCTCCGATCCTGTGTAGCTCTTTGTTGATTCAATGTAACTCATAATTTTTTTCTTCTAAAATAAAAATGTTAAAATATTTAAAGATAAGCACCCCCAAATAGACACCTAAAATAAGCCCATTCCGCTCCCTACTCCCCCAAGTTTTCTTAATCAAAATGGAGCTTTTTAATGTCTATAAAATTTAGATACCCTATAATTATCTATCTAGCAAATCGCTGTGCATCATATCTATAAGCCGCCTCATTGGCACTTATCATCGCCTCGCCCAACGAAGCATCCTCTGTGGGCATCACCCTCGATGCCGAAATACTCTTCTGCCCCTCCTCCAAAGCGATAGCCGAATAACTATCACTCTGATTTTTAATAGGATCATGCAAAATATTGTGCCTGCACTTAGGCAATCCCACAATTTTCGCCTTCTCCTTCTGATCTTTCTCCTTTTGATCCTTCGACTCAAATCCAAGTCGACGCGTGAGACCCTTAAAAATAGCCTTCACACCACTCTGCTCGACCTCTTCGACCTGTGGATCTTCGACCTGAGATTCATCACTCTCCACCGACGACACATCAATAATCGAGTCTGCCAAACCAGCCTCAATAGTCTCAAGTGCCGACAACCAAGTGCCTCGACCACCATCGCTCGCCATTAGTGCCACATACTCATCCACCGAATGACCGCCACGCACAGAATACAAATTAGCCAACTGCTCATCGGTCTTGCGCAATAGCTCTGCCCTAGCATTCAAATCATCAATGTTTCCCTCCGCCACACAACTAGAGTTGTGAATCAAATAGAGCGAATTTGCCGAGATCATACGCTTCCCCTCCGATGCCGCCTGCGCAATCACCGTCGCGGCAGATGCCACATAACCATAACAACGAGTCGTGATCTGCGCACCCAACGACACCAAAGCCTCATATATTAATAGTGCATCATTCACATCGCCCCCCGTCGAGCGAATATTCACAACCACCTGTTGCGCCTCCAACTCCTCAATCTGCGCCACTACAGATCTAAACTTCTCATAAGTTGCCACCCTCTGTTGAGGGTCATCAAACTGCCACTCTTCGGGCACACCTATGGTTCCCTCAATATCTATCACACAGAGATCGAGAGCATTCTGAATCCTAATATTTTCCATAATTTTAAAAATAAGATACCCCTCAACCCACCCCAAAACCGACCCAAAACTCAAAAAAACTAATCCACCACAATAAACCTACAAACCGTCACCTCCTTCAAAGGATCATACTCCACAATCTCCTTCAATCGACACCGAGTCCAATCACCTCCCAAATCGAACCCAAAAGTAGATGTAATATTAGGAGCTACACCACTCTTCATAAACAAATTAGCCACATCAAACGGCTCTAACCTCAACCTCAACGACACAATCCTAGCGCGCTCCTCCGTGGCAATTTGCTCCGCATAATAACTATTCAACCCCTCAACTCCGCCACGATCCTCAAAACATAACGACACCCCAATATCGGGTTGATAAAAAGCCATATATGGCATCTGAGACCCCTCATACAACAATCGCCCCTCACACCTAACAATCCGAGGCGTAAAATCAAACGAATTTACATTGTCCAAATCATCTCTATCGCCCACCTGCAACAACCCCTGATCGTCATTCTGCGTAGGCGAATACAATGGACTAAGCAACGACTCTGTCCCCTCTTTGGCAATCATAGAGTTTATCTCTCCCGACCAAAATCCAAACTCATCATCCGCAGGAATATCTCCATCTCCACGCGCCGTGACTCCATCACCATCCCTGTAGCCCCACTTGCGTATGCGATAAACCTCCTCCGCCAAATCTCCAATCTCAATTGCCGAATCGGGATCAATCTTATCACTCCAATCCCACACTGTCGTCGTGTCCCACATATCATCATTAGGCTCCACATACACCACCTTATTTATGTCATCCGTCCAAAACCTCAAATTATACATATGAGCTATCGACTCCACCAACGACGATTGAAATTTATCGTGTTGTGCCACATCGGCAAACGAAAGTTTGGCATTAACCCCAGGATGTTTCGCAAAATATGGAGTTATCGAAGTTGCTTCGAGCAGTGTAAACTCCCACCCCTCTTCGCCACAATCAATATACATCTCATCGAACTTCTTGGGCGACGATGGCGATATAAGCTCTGGTGTTATCTTCAATGTCACATCCACCTCCGTAGATCCAGTCTCCTCGATATAACCATTATATATCGCCCAATCCTTGGCAAATATCTCTTGACTACCATCACTCAAGTTATAGACCAACACCAACTCAGCAATCGGCTGCGATGGAGTTGTAAAATATGTTACCCTCTCCGTTATCGCGCCATAATGCAACATTGACCCACTCTCCAATCGGCAATACAAACTAACATTATCTGTCGATTCGTCAAAATCAAAAATGCAGAGCATATAACTAAACGACGACGATAACGACCCCCGTTTATCCTCAAAATTGTTGACAATATCCAACTCATAATCGTGCCCCACACACAAATGAACCGAATTATAAGCGGTCAATAACTCCCGACTCTTAATCTTGTAAGGGGTAATATAACACAACCTCACCTCAAACCCCACATAGACCTGCACCGTAGGCACAAACGCAGGAACAGTATTATAGGTCTGAAAACAACCGCTATACGAATAACAATCCTTATCCGTGTTCACCGTGTCGGGATCCACCACCATCCCCACCGTGTTCGCCGCATAATATGGAGTCATATATACCCGACCCCGATAATCGCCATTCACCGTACAATCACTCGATCGCTTCACATAAAAATCCATCGCATTCTTAGTCTCCGTACTATTTGTCGACGACCCATACGACCCACTCATATACAACGACTTGAAGTAATCACTCTCCATAAAATCACTCTTCACCGTATACCCCGTACTCTCGAACACCGACCTCATCATCGCCTCCACGCTCAAAAACGGATGATAATCCTCTAACGACACAATCTCGCGCACCACCTCATTCGACACCGCCGACTGCACCGCCTCGTAAGTGTCCCTTCTCACCGCGACAAACTTCACCGCATCATCACTCTCCCATTGCGCTTTGATGTACGCCTTCGCCAAATACATATTCAGATCCACCGCAAACTCATTGAATGTCGACTCCGCCGCCGTCTGTGCCCATAAAGCCCTCTGCGCCCTTATCAACACCTCATAACTCATCTTGCCGCCATCCCACACAACCTCCTGCAAATATGCCGCTCCACTAAACAACATCTCGCCCTGGCACCACACCTCCGCCGTGTGCTCCACAGCATTAAACCTCTTGGGAGCATGAATCCAACCATCGTCGCCAAATATCGCATCATTCACACTCGACGATGGTATCACCACACTCGCCGACTCTCCGTCGCTCATCGTGTCCAGATCCTCAAGCCTCTGAGAATCATAGCTAAGTACAATTGTCGACCCACTATCAACATCGCAACTAACCCCATCTATCAGCAACTCAATCATACCTCGCAAACTTAAACTCCGCAGTCGCCAACTCTCGACGCTTATTCAACAAAACCAATTCGCTCAACATATCCACCTCGATATATTCGCCATCCTCCACGATCCACACCCTCTCCGATGTCACAATCTCCGCCAATGCCTCCACCACCGACGACGACTCATATGCCGATTCAACCTCATAATGACGCGCTCCATTTGCCAATAACGACAGCGAATTTGTCACAGGAAAAGTGTAATGCTCCACACCTCCCCACTCACCAATCCATGCCAACCTCACAGCGCCCCACACCGAAGGCACATAACAATATCGCATCTGCGCCAAACTCTCTCCATCGCAATATATCTCCACATGGGCAATCTTCGTGTAACAGCTAAAATCCTCGGTCGCAAACCTAAACCTCGCAAGTCCACACCCCTCTACCGTATGTTCAAATGTTGTCGATGTCGTGCCACCCTCATCTTCACACTCCACCATAACCAACACCTGAGCACCTTCGCCAGCGCGTATCCACACCTCATCCGCTTCGCCATAACTTATGATCCTATCCAAAGGCATCGTTGCCAACACACCCACCTCGGGCAGTGGACTCTTTGCCGCCACAAAATATTGCGCCTCCGTCGACTCATCGCCACACTTCACCGCCACTAATCCATAACCACTCTGAGGAGTCTCCAACGACGAAACTCCGCTCGATGGCTCGGTCATAAATCTGTTGGCAACCACATGAGCAACATTTATTGTCGCACCATCCACTCCATACAATTTTTTAACCTCTACATAATCCCCATCCTCCGCAAGTTCAATTTCAAAAACCAACTCCGATTCCTCCTCCTGCTCATACTCAAATAGTAATTTTCCCCTAAATGAGGCGAATGCCTCTGGCTCACTCACAAACATAATCTACATCTTAATATATTGTTAATAACTTAATATTCATTGTCAATAACTAATAATAACCCACGCTATATATTGAATTTAAATCTGAAAATAAGGCAGCTGGCAAATGTTAATAACTTTTCAATCACAATGTTAATAAATAAAAACAAATGTTAATAACTCCGCCAACTACCCTCCAAAAAACAAACAATAAAAAAACTAAATCCAACATCAAACAAACAACCTTTGACATCACAAATATACAACATCAAAACACGTTTGTCAAGTTTTTTAACAATTATTTTTAACTCAAATATTCATTAATTGAACTAACTGGTTGAATTACACCCTCTTTAAAATCAAAAAAAATATCTCCATTTCAACCAAATACTCAACCATACGAACACAAAAAAGCCCGACCAACAAAAATGTCAGTCGGGCTCAATCCCAAATTTAAAGGTTAAAAAGTAGCAATATGGTTAAAAAAATCAACCATCAATCAGCCCCCACCTAAATCAACAAAAATTATTTCAAAAACCGATAATCCTAATTGCCATTATTGATACTATGTGCAACAATCTCAGCCGCCATCTCAACAAGCTTTGCACAAGGTCTCTTAGCCCCATGAAGAAGCAATTCGCGACAAATTATCGAACCATTCTGACTCTTAAACTCATCCGCCAAATTTTTCACCAAAGTGTAATTCGCACTCTTCGCAGCACGCTCCGCAGGGTCAAAAGCTGGAGCTAACGCCCCCGCCACCATCGACATACCGCTCACCGCACCACACACCTCGCGAAGACGACCCATCCCTCCGCCAAAAGATGCCGAAAGCGTCGCGAGAATCTTAGGGTCAACATCCATAATATCGCTGTACGCCAACACCACAGATTGAGCACAATTATACCCCGACGAGAAATTTTTACGCGCCATCTCCACGCGCTCTTCTACATTTACTTCCATTAAACAAATTAGTACAAATAAAATATAATCGCTATAAAGTGCATCAACACCGCGATATTAATAAACAGGTGCCACACCAAATGATGATACCTAAAACCTTTACGCGCATAAAACCACGCCCCAACCGAATAGAACACTCCGCCTCCACCAATCAACCACAACAAAGAGGTCGAAGCATTGTTTATAAACAACGGAAGAAACAACACCACAGTCCACCCCATAACCAAATAAATCGTGAGACTCACCGCAGGTATCGACCTTCGCGACAACGACTTATAAAACACCCCAAACACAACCATCGCCCATTGCAACGCCGTGATTAGAATCCCTTGCCACCCTCCAATCACACACAACGCAATAGGAGTATAAGTGCCAGCAATCGCCACATATATAAATATATGGTCAAGAATATGAAACACCTCTTTATGTTTAGATTGCGGAGCCATAGAGTGATAAAGCGTCGAACAGAGAGTCATCCCAAATATCGAAATAAGATATATAGATACCGTCACCGCCTCCATCACGCCTCCATGCAGATACGACCACACCGATGCAAATGGTATAAAAAGCAAAATCAATAGCGCCATAACCCCATGCGATATGGTGTTGGCAATCTCCTCACCAAAAGTTGGAATATAAAGTTTCATAACTATAAAATATGTTTATGTTATCTCAATTTTTAACCCATACGCTTAAACCTCGAAGGCGATGACCCAGTATGTTGCTTAAAATATTTACCAAAAAACGATTGAGTCGAAAAATTCAAATGATTTGCAATCTCTTGAATACTAAGCCCCGAATATCTCAACAAAGTCTTAGCCTCAAGTATCACCGACTCATCAATCCACTTCGCGGCAGTCTTACCACTCACATCCTTCACCACCGCTGACAAATATTTAGTCGATATGTTTAGCTTGTCGGCATAAAATTTAACATTACGCTCCGTGCGACTATGTTTTTGAAGAAGATCCAAAAATTCATCAAATATCACCTCGCAACGCCCCTTTTTGCCAAGATCCTCCCCATCACGATTGTTCAGCTCGGTGAGAATATAAAACATCGTCGTAAAAAGAGTCTTGATGATCTCCGTACGATACTTCTCCTTATTGCTCTTGAGCATAGTCTTTATTAGACGAAATAGCTGACGAATCTCATCTATATCCTCTTGATCGAGATGCAACACTGGATTCTTTCCAAAACGCATATATAACGGAAGCGTCGTCGATAAATCAATCTGCAAATCGTCGATAAAAGATTTAGAAAATGATATTAAATATGCCGCCGCATTGTTAGAACAACTCACCGTCTTGATCGCCGTTTGAGGCGAAAATACAACAATATCACGAGGCTTTACAACAAACTCCTTCAAATCAATCGACACCCTCGCCTCGCCACACATCATAATAATAGCCGAAAAGCCATTAAATGCAACAGGCTGAGTCAGCGTATAATTTGTCTCAGCAGTGATATTAGTAATTACCATATCATTGCTTAGGAAACTCACGTCGCTCATCTCCTTCTTTATTTTAGAGATCGAGATTTTGCGTAAAGCTGTTGTAGGAGTTGTTATTTTTTGAGGGCGCATAATATGAGATTGTCGTTGTTATAAAATATATGTATGTAATAATGGTATCTATATCTATTTAATACAGCCTGTTTTAGTGCAGCCTGTGTCTATTTTCTATTAGGTATTATAACCTTTAATTCGCGTTCTAAACACTCAATATTGAGCGGGAAATCCACACCTCTCTGACCATCAGCATCCGTAGGCTCATTCTCTGTCGACAAAATCTGAATATTGCGCGAACGCAAACGCCTAATGCCCGAAGGGTTGCCCCCCACCAAAAACCAAAGCGCCGCAAGCAGAGAACTCACAAAACTCTTGCTCTCCAATATTAAGCAATCAAACATTCCATCGGTGACACTCGCTCCATTCGCCAAACGCCATCCTCCAGCTGTGCGACCATTCAACACAAGAGTCATTAACGACTTGATCTTGAAACTATCTTCATCCGTGTTAATGTTGAGCTCCATATCGTGCATCTGCTCCAACTCTTTAATCCCCTGAAATATATAGGCTAACTTCCCATAAATTCTCTTCCACTTATTAGGCGTTCGTTGCGATGTTGTGGCAAACAATCCAAAGCTAAATATATTAACGAAGTATAAACCATTAACATATCCACAATCCACACAATCCTCAACCCCCGACGCAATTTGATGCGCCGCCTTTATCGGATTACGATTCATCCCCAACGCCAACGCAAAATCATTCGCCGTGCCCGAAGGTATAATTCCCAAAGTCGCCTTCGATCCACTCTGCTTTAGCTGGTTGACAATAAAATTCACCGTGCCATCGCCTCCAGCCACAACCACCAAATCTAATTCATCGGCGCGGTTGGCAAGCTGATCGCCCTTAAAATCTAAAATCTCCGACGAGGCATCATAACCACCCTCCCTGAGGATTGACACTATCTCCTTTGCGCGTTCATCAAGTTTTGATCTCCCTGCGTCGTTGTTGTACAAAAATATTGCACGTTTCATACTTTCCATTCCTATCTTCTCTATTCTCTTATCATCGCCTCCATTCGTGGGGTCATATACTCTCTATATTCATACTCACTATTTTCGTCACCCGAAAATATAAAATAAGCCTCAATTCCCTCAATTTGTTGCACAAGTGCCATCGCCCCTTGATCCCCAGCTGCCAAAAACATCGTGGCATAAGCATCCGCCAAAGCACAAGTTGGAGCCATCACCGTCACCGAAAGAAGTGTCGACGATTTACTAAGCCCCGTCGTCGGATCTATCGTGTGGCAAATCTTCTCGCCAGCATCGTTTAGGTAAAACCTACGATAGTTGCCCGATGTCGCCACACCTCGAAGCGCACTTTGATCCGATATTTGTATCGCCTTTTGCAAATAATCACCATCCGTCATATTGCCATCTATAGGGCTCTCAACACCTATCGTCCACCCCTCACCTCGACTATTTACGCCTCGGCAATTGATCTCACCCCCAATGTCGACAAGATAATTTTCAGCGCCCATATTAGCCACCAGCTCCGCCACCTTGTCAACCGTATAACCTTTAGCTATAGAGTTAAAATCTAACCTAGTGCGTGGATCCTCTTTTATGATCCGACCTCCTTGAACCCTAATTTTCTGATACCCCACAAATTCGAGTAACGAATCTATATTCGGATCACTCAACGCCTCCTTGCGTGCAAAACCCCACGCTTCGACCAACGGGAGCACCGTGATGTCATAAATACCCCCCGACAACCGACTAACGGAATCCGCCAAACGAATATTATAAATTATATCCGAGGTAAGCGAATCTGCCTCGCCTCTATTTATTCGACTAATAAGAGATTGTTTGTCAAAAATCGACATTTGAGCCTTCATAGTCGAATCTATAGCCATCGCACCATCCAAAAGAGAGGTGAGAGAATCGGCTGAAATATCGGCAATTATAGTTAATGTTGTACCCAACATCGGCACATTTTGAATCTTTTGATACTCCGCATTAGGTGTGGCGCAACCATACAATAGCGCTACGATTAATACAATTGAGGAGTAGAGAGATATTTTAAGGGTACGTTTTACCATAAAATTCAACTATTTTGCCACAAAATTACACAAAAAATCTAGTTATTTGTAGTTTTTTGTGATTTTTTTTGATTAGATTTTTGATTAGATCTAAGAGACACCAACCCTTTCGAAGTTAATTAATCCCTCACCCAACCCCCTCTCCCCCATATTTCACTAAAAATTAATAAATTCACCCCCTTTTTTACACTTTTCTGCTTGTTTCTTAGGGTTTTATTTGTACCTTTGCAGGACGCTCTGGCGTTATTGCGCAGTAAGGCAATGCGTCGTAGAGTGGAATTTTAAAAATTTATATATCAATGGCTTATTTAACAGCAGAAAAAAAGCAAGAGATTTTTGGTAAGTACGGAAAGTCTAACACCGACACTGGTTCACCTGAGAGCCAAATCGCATTGTTCTCATACCGTATCAGCCACCTTACTGGTCACCTTAAGAAGAACCGTCACGATTACGGTACTCAACGTGCACTTTTGACACTCGTAGGAAAGCGTCGTAGCATGCTAGAGTATTTGAAGGTTAACGAGATCGATCGTTACCGTGCGATCCTTAAGGAGTTGGGATTGCGTAAGTAATTCTCAAAACAGAGATATAGGGTTGGGGGTCATTGAGACTCTGACCCTATTTTTCTGTTTTCTATCGACGAAACAGACGAAAAGAAATTAT
>JBCQUZ010000054.1:0-14017 GCA_047173645.1 Rikenellaceae bacterium | reverse complement strand
ATAACACCCTGTATCTCGGAGTATTTATCCGCTGATTGTGTTAGCTGGGCTTGCAGCAGGCTGTTTTGAGCCACTAAGACCTCAAGATAGTTGGCACTGCCACTCTTCATTAGGAGTTCCGATGATTTGATAGCTCCACTCAGTGACTCCACTCTTTGTGCATCATAAGCTAATCTCTCTCTGGCTGATTGCCAATTTATAAGCGAGCTATTCACCTCTGCACCTGCATCGAGGAGGGCTTGACTGAAAGCTATAAGAGCCTTATCGTACTCCAATTTTGAGATTTTAAGTTCACCTCTTAGCTTGCCTTGGTTGAAGATTGGTTGCATCAGTGAAGCGGTAGCATTGAAGAGCCAATCTCCTGGGTTTACGATTCCACTATTGCCGTTGGTGAAACCAACAGAGCCACCTAATGTAAGTTTAGGATAGAGCGAAGAGCGAGCCTCATTCACACCATAGAACATTTGAGCTAAAGCATACTCCGCTACACGCACATCGGGGCGATTGCTGAGTAGTTGCAAGGGAACGCCCACAGATAGTTCACTTGGGAACTCTACATAATCAATGTCTCCTCGTTCAATCTGCTGAGGTGTTACGCCCAATAGTGCAGATAGGCTATTTTCAAGCTCTGCTATCTGCTCTTTGATAGTGACGATATTGGCATTGAGTGAGTGTGCATTTGCCTCGGCTTGCTGAACAGAGATTTGGTTTGCTTTTCCTGCCTCTTTAAGCACTTTCATCACTCTAAGGTTATCTTCCCAATTCTTCTTAGTTTGAATACTAATATCGAGCTGTCTATCAAGCAGTAAAAGCGAGTAGTAGCTATTGGCAATAGTCGCTACAAGTCCTGTATGAACCGCCTGCTCATAAGCCTTGCTCTGCTCAAATGCCATACGGCTACGCTCCTTAGCATTGCGTACACGTCCAAAAACATCTATCTCCCAACTCGCTGACATTGAGATATTGTAGGTTTGAGTAGTGGTGTTATTAAAATCACTCACCCCTGCTTGTGGTGTGGCACTGATAGTTGGCAGATAGCTTAGACGAGCTGTTTTAAGGGCTATCTTTGCTTGTTCGATGTTGAGCCTTGCCACATTTAGGCTACTGTTGCTCTCTAACCCCATCTCAATAAGCGATTGTAGTTGGGGGTCGGAGAAGAGTTCACGCCACGATAGAGAGGCGATATTTGTAGTATCATTTGTAGCTTCAATATATTGATATAGGCTATCAACCTCTATATTTTCTTTTGGTCTCTGGTAGGTGGAGTATAGCGAAGCACAACCCATAAGAGAGGTGCTTGCGACTATTGCCACCGCTATATTAATTATCTTTATTCTCATCGTTTTATAGGTCTAATTTTGGTAAATCTCGTTTTGGCATAACTCTATCCTCTATTGTCTGGAAGATGATATATAGAGTTGGAACAATGAATATTAGAGCCAATGTTCCGATAATCATACCTCCCACAATGGTGACTCCAAGTGAGATATTTCCATTTGCACCCACGCCCGTTGCGAACATCAGGGGCAACATACCAAACACCATCGTAAGCGAAGTCATAAGAATTGGACGCAGACGAACCTTAGCAGCATCTATTGCGGCATCTTTGATGGATAGCCCCTCCGCTCTACGCTGTGAGGCGTACTCAGTGAGTAGAATCGCAGTCTTTGCCAACAATCCGATAAGCATAATAAGTCCCGTTTGCATATAGATATCGTTTGCTGTGCCGAAGATTTGCGCAAAGATAAAGCTACCAGCCAATCCAAATGGGATGGAGAGAATCACGGCAAGAGGAATGAACATACTTTCATAGAGAGCGCACAAAATCAGATATACAAAGAGAATACATATCAAAAAGACTAACAGCGTGTTGTTGCCGCTCGACTCAGCCTCCTCTCTCGACATTCCGCTAAACTCATATCCATATCCTGTTGGTAGGGTCTCTTTTGCAACTTCACGCACCGCCTCGATAGCCTCGCCCGATGTGAATGCGTCGTCTGTCATACCATTGATAGCGATTGCGGGGAAGAGGTTGAAGCGTGTCAAACTCTCCGAGCCGTAGACCTTTTCGACCTTTATATATTGGCTTACGGGCGACATCTCACCACTCTCACCTCTTACAAACAGAGCATCTAAGTTCTCAATTTTGGTTTTGCTCTCGAAAGGGGCTTGCATTATCACACGATAGAGTTTCGAGAATCTATTGATATTTGAGATGTAGTTACCTCCGACATATCCCGAAATGGTGCTTAGAACATCGGCTGGTGATACGCCATTACGTTTACACTGTGCAGCATCCACCTCAAAGAGGTATTGAGGGAACTTTGTATCAAACGAAGTGGTTGCCTTTGCAATCTCTGGGCGTTTATTAAGAGCTGCCAAAAATGCCTTTGTATATTTGAAAAGTTCATCTACATCGCCACCTTTTTTATCTTGGATATAGAGATTAAAACCGCTGCTTATGCCATATCCCGAAATCATCGGAGGAGATGTCACCATAATCTCTGCCTGAGTTATATCGGCTGTTTTAGCGTATATTTCCTTTATGACCGCTCCTATGGCGTGCTCATCGCCTTTTCGTTCGTCCCAATCTTTTAGGCGCACCATAAACATACCGTTGGTTGCACCGTTACCCTCAATAACACTTTGACCAGAGAACATCACATAAAGTTCCATCTCGTCGATGGTCTTAACTCGCTCTTCAATCTGCTTCATTACCTTGTAGGTCTCGCCAACGGTGCTACCTACTTGGGTTCGGAAACTGATAAATATACGTCCCATATCCTCTTTGGGGATAAGAGCTGTTTTTGTGTTGTTCATCAAGAAGTACAATCCACCAACAGCGACAAACAGCAATCCAACAGAGAGCCATTTGCGATTGATGAAGAATGTTACAACTCTTTTGTATTTATCAACCACTCTCTCGAATGAGGCGTTGAAGGCGATATTAAATCGTGTTGAAAAACTTGTCTTTTTACCCTCTTCAACATCTTTATGAGCGGTCATTATCAAGGCACAAAGTGCAGGGCTAAGGGTAAGTGCGTTGATTGTAGATATTGCAACGGCGATTGCCATCGTCACACCAAACTGCGTGTAGAAAGTTCCTGTTGTGCCACTAATAAAGGTCACGGGGATAAAGACCGCCATAAATACTACGGTTGTTGTGACGAGTGCCATCGAGACATCTTTCATAGCATAGACAGATGCTACATAGGGGGATTTCTCGCCCTTGTCAAATCGCTGTTGCACAGCCTCAACCACCACTATGGCATCATCTACCACCGTACCTATTGCCAAAATGAGAGCAAAAAGCGTTAGGAGGTTTAACGAGAATCCAGCCAAGTAGATAAAGAAGAATGTACCTACAAGCGAAATTACAATAGCGAGTGCAGGGATAAATGTTGAACGTAGGCTCTGTAAAAACACATAGACAACTAATATCACCAATAAAATAGCCTCAATAAAGGTCCATATTACATTGTCAATAGAGGCATCAAGAAACTCTTTCTCGTCTATAATTGTTGCAAGGTCTAACCCTTTGGGTAGCTCCTTTTTAATCTCCTCTAATAGCGCATCAACCTCGGTGATTATCTCCGTTGCATTAGCCCCTGGGACACTATATACCTTACAAGGTCGCCCTGGAACACCCTTTACTTCGTTGATTATATCATAATCTTGAATACCCAATTCGATATTTGCAACATCGTTTAGGTATAGCACCTCGCCATTAGGTAGAGAACGCACGACCATTTTTTCAAACTCCTCGACAGTCTCGTAACGTCCCTTATATCTAAGGTTGTATTGATAGGCGTTGTCCGTGTTGTTTCCCAATGTTCCCGTTGAGATCTCTATATTCTGCTCATCTAAGATTGTGCGAATATCAGAGGGCATAATACTATATTGTGCCATCTTGTGGGGGTCTAACCATATACGCAAGGCATAGGAAGCACCAATAGGCTCAACATTTGCAACACCAGCAATACGTGAGATACGAGGCTCAATATTGATTCTAATATAGTTGGAGATGAAATCGGAATCGAAACTACCATCGGGACTAAATACAGTGAAATTTTTCACTGTACTCTCATTACCCTTGCGAACCAAGACACCCGATTTTGTCACCTCAGCTGGGAGTAGGCCCATTGCCGAGGTGATGCGGTTTTGGATATTCACGGTCGCCATATCCGAGTCGGCACCCTGCTTAAAAAACACCTTTATCGTTGCCGCTCCCGTGTTGGTAGCCGTAGAGGTCATATATATCATATCCTCTACGCCATTGATAGCCTCCTCCAAAGGGACTATCACACTCTTCTGCACGGTCGAGGCGTTTGCTCCAGTGTATGAAGCTGTTACATTTATCGTTGGGGGCGCAATATTTGGAAACTGCTCTACGGGCAGCATCGTCAATCCAATCAGACCCAAAATCACTATCACAACAGAGATTACGCCCGAAAGGATAGGTTTATCTATAAACTTCTTTACAAACATAGCACTCTATTTTTTAGATTTCGTTGTGACAGTCGCCCCCTCTTTTACCAAGCCTGCACCATCGGCAATAATCACATCGCCAACATCGATGCCCGACTCTACGATATACTCTTTGCCATCGTTTTGGGCGAACACCTTAATCTGCTGAGATGTCGCCTTGCCATCAACCACCTTATAAACAAATACTTTATCTTGAAGCTCAAAGGTTGCTACTTTGGGGATAACTATAACATCTTTGCGCTGGGTTGTAAGAACCACAAGACCATTACCTCCATCGCTCAACATAAGCTCTGGATTCTCGAAAGTAGCACGCAGTCCAACGCTACCAGTTGCCCTATCTACAATACCGCTAATTGCATCTATGCGCCCCTTATGCTCGTATGTTGAACCATCATTGAGTTGAAGTGTTACCTCTGGCATACTCTTTAAAACCTCCTCTTTTGAACCATATTTACGAATAAGAGATAGTTTTTGTGACTCGGGGATTGAGAAGTAGACCTGCATAGTTTTGTTGCTCGAAACACTCACAAGGGGAGAGGTTATATTTGAGCTGACAAGTGAACCGATACGATAGTTTATCATACCAGCCTCACCATCAACGGGACTCTTTACCACGGTGTAGGATAGCTCGTTACTCGCTTTTAGTTTTTGAGCCTCCGCTTGTGCCAACTTTGCATTTGCCTCTAAAAGTTGGTTATAAGTCTGCTGATACTCAACTTCAGAGATGACACTCTCACCAAAGAGCATCTTTTGGCTCTTTTCATTTAGTGCGGCTATCGAAACACTCGCCTTTGCGCTCTCTACATTCGCTATTGCGGTTGCCAAAGCGGCTCTATATGGTACTTGGTCAATGATGAAAAGGGTCTGCCCCTTCTTCACGGCAGCACCCTCGCTTACTGAAATATCTGTGATAACACCCGACACTTGTGGGCGAATCTCCACAAACTGCTCACCCCGAATAGAGGCGGAGTAGTGGCTACTTACATCGCTGTTACTCAGTGCAACTGTCATTGTCTTGAAGGCTGTCTTTGCCTTTTTCTTCTGCCCCTCGGCACTCCCTCCTCCACACGATTGCAGGAGCGTCGCAACTCCGATAGCAAAAAATAGGGCTATGGTTCTAAATCTATTCATTTGGTTGATATTATAATTTTTTATATTTTCAATTCAAGGCTTAGTAGCAGATAGTTCTCTCTTGTAGAATTTACCCCTTTCCAACTTTGGAAATTTGGGGATATGCGTATCTGCTTTATTGGCTGATAATCAAATCCAGCTATAATCATATTACCCGCTCTATCACTTACCCAGTTATTACTTGATTCCAGCATATCAAATCTACCATATAGGCTAAACTCTTTACGTAGTGGCACTGTTGCATAGAGTGAGTACCCTCTCATATCTTCGCCTTTAGCGAATTGATAATTATAGGAGCTATTATACTCCGCTCCAACAGTGAATTTTTTATGTTCGTATCCCACAAGTAGTGCATAACTCATTTGATCTTTTGTTTCACCATCAATACCTATCATATCATCGTAGTAATCAAAATAACCTCTTAGAAGTAATCCCTTTGTTGGTTTTATAGATAATCCTGCACCATAACGAAAATCGTTATTTGCATTTTTAAAATTTCGTCCCTCTCCATTGGTAAATGCCACATCCATTGAGAGCCAATCGGCAAAATGATACCCTGCCAAAACTCCAACATCTTCGCAAAAGGTGAAACCATACTCCTCTTGGAATGAGCGAGCAATATAGCGATGCCCCCAAATACGTTCTTGCTCGGAGAACTGCATTAAATTGATAAGTCCCATAGAGGCGAAAATCTTATCATTACTCCAATCTATCTGAATATTCTTCAAATAGACATCATACTCCATTTTATCACCAACTCTTTTGGTCGTTGTGTTTACAATACCTTTAGCCGTGAAGCCCTTAGGCAGAGTGACGGCATAACCCATAAAAGCCCTGTCGATATTAAACCCCGAAAGTTCATTCTGACTGCCTAGTCCAGCTCTATAATTTGTAAATATTGTTAAAATTGGTTTGCCTTTAATCTCTAAAGGTTCGTCTGCATAGCTTGTTATTGTTGTAAATAGTGATAACAGAGCTATAAGTAAAATTCTTTGTTTCATATCTAATCATCTTCTTGTTCATCCTCCTGCTCATCGTCCTCGTCACTCTCTGTCTGTTTTTTAGGTTTATTCATCATACTCTCAATCTCCTGCATACAGGGACAACTACCAACAGCAGGAGGAAATATCCAATCCCAAAAACTTCTCTTTTTCATCGATATCTCCTCCTAATTATTATTTATTTGTTTGGTATAACCAATAGTGGCGTATTAGAGTGGAAAGCCATTTTAGATGCTATACTCGGATTGAAGAGTTGAGCAAAAAAACCTCTATTACGAGTGTGTAGAACAAGAGCGCTTATTGAGTTCTTAGCAACATATTCATCAACAGCCTCTATAAAATTCTCTCCATCTATAACAGTATAGCTCGCCTTTCTATTAGGGTAATGGCTCTCGAAATAACCTTTAAGTCCCTCTAAAAGTAGGTTTTCGCCACTTCTAACGTGTACGAAATCGACTTGGAATGGGTGCTTGCCAAATACTCTCATCATTGTGTCAAGTGCAAGCAGATCATTTTGGTCGAATTGCGTGAAGAAAGCAACTCTATTTTCATCACCTCCAGCGACAAAAGATGACTCCTCAGATATAGCAAAAAGAGGATAAGCCGTAGAGTCGATAACATCGGCAGTAACACTTCCTATCAAATCTTGCTCCTTTTGACTGCTTCCTCTTGTACCCATAATTATCATCAATGGGTTCAACTTACTGCTAACTTTACGTATCTCATCTTCGGGATTACCATAGCGCAGACAGTGACTAAATGTTGCAGAGGCATACTCACCACTCTCTATCATTCTCTCTACCTTAGCCACGAAAGCCACCATCTCTGCTCTCTTGGCTTCAAGAACATTGCTCTCGGTATTCACTCTCTTTTCGTTATTAGCATCCTCATCGGTGAGTGCGACAGCTCCAAGCTCATTCACTATATAATATACGTGAAGTAGCCGAACCTCCGCACCAAGAGAGTGGGCAAACTCAAATGCCGTTTTACAAGCTCTTTGTGAGTGTGATGAGTAGTCAATTGGAACAAGTATATACTCTCTCTCTTGCTTGTCAGATACAGCACATTGCTCTTGAGCATTTTTATCCTCTCTTTCAAGTATCGACAAGGCGTGAGGTAGATCTTTTTCGTAGATGCGTAGGCGCACACCCGATGATACAGTTGGTTCTGATAGATTTACATTTTGAATAAATACATCAATCCCCTCTCTCTCTAATAGGCTCTTTATTGTTTGAGCCTTTTGGTAGGTGTATATAGCTACCGTGATTAATCTTGCATTCATAACATATAAATTTTAGGTGGTTTAAGGGGGAGCTTTTGAAACTCCCCTTTGAATTATAGAAACCAGTTAAATAGATAACCCAGCGAAATTATGGCGATTGTGACAGTACCAAAGTAAATAGCGATTAGTCTCCACGTCATCACCTTTTTAAGCAACGTTGCCTCTGGCAAAGAGAGTCCTACAACACCCATCATAAAGGCGATAGCTGTTCCGAGTGGCACTCCCTTAGCAACGAATACTTGAATCACAGGGACGATACCCGCAGCATTTGCATACATCGGCACGGCAAGAATTACCGCCAAAGGTACGCTATACCACTTATCCTCTGACAGATATTCTGTAAAGAAATTCTCAGGAACATAGCCGTGAATAACAGCTCCGATTCCAATACCTATAACGATATATATGAATACGCCCTTAACGATACCCCACGAATCGTTGATGATTGAGGGTAGACGTTGGAAGAATGTCTTTTTCTCTGCTTCCCACTCTACACGCTCAATCTCTGCGTTTGCTTGTAGTTGTTGCACCCAAGGGCTTAGGTATTTCTCTAACTTAAAACGACCAAGGATTGCTCCTCCGATTGTACCCAACATAATACCCGACACAGCGTATATTAGTGTAGCCTCCCAGCCAAATGCTCCAAGGAACATAGCAACAGCCACCTCGTTTACAAGTGGAGAGGTGATAAGGAACGCAAGTGTTACACCCAGAGGAATACCACCTTTTACAAATCCTATAAATAGCGGAATCGACGAGCAGCTACAAAATGGAGTGATTGCACCAAAGAGGGCTGCTAATAGGTACTGAAAACCATATAGCTTTTTACTTGTTAAAAAGTTACGAAGTCTATCAATAGGGAAGTAAGCATTGATAACTCCCATTATAGAGCTAATCAAGAATAGCAGAATTACAATCTTGATAGTGTCATAGAAGAAGAAGTTCACCGCCTCTCCTAAGTGTGTGCCATCTATGAGCCCAAATATATCATAGACCAACCAATCAGCGAATTTTTGTATCATCTTTATTTGTATTTTTACGAACGATTATTTTAAAAGTATAGCCACACTTTTTATTTGCGTGGCTACACGTAATATCTATTATTTAGTTGCAAGTTGGTCCGCAACCACCAACACCACAACCTGTCTGCACAACCATTGTTGCTGCATCAAGTAGCTCTTTTTCGGATGGCAGCTTGTCAAAACGCCCCGTCATCATACCTTGACCATTGATTGCTACGATGTAACTATCTTTCAGTTTTTCTTTGATATTGAGCATTTTGATTAGTTTCGCCTCCTCGCTATCCTCGGCATCAATAGTTATAACAGAAACATTGTTGCTTGCATTGCCTGCGATAGATTGGCTAAGTGTTTTAGCCGCTTTGTCGCTCTCAAACGCAGAGTTTGAGACTACAGCGATTACAGATTTACCCTCACTCATAACTGAAATCATCTCGCTATACTTAGGTGTTGGAAGAGCCTCTGTGATAGCCTCTTTTGTAGCTTGCTCCTCGGTCATACCACCCAAAAGCATACCTTTGTTTGAGAAAACCAATAGCAGCGGCATAGGTGCAGAACCTATACGATACTCGCTTACAAGAGCAGAGTTAGCCTCGCTATCCTTATCCATCTCAATTATTGCCACATTTTTCTCATTTGCAGTAGCACTCTGGGCAAGAGCTTTCAAATCTGCTGATGGATTATCCTTATCACTCACCACCACCAAGACTGTTTTACCCTCTTTCGTTGCTGTATCCAACTGATCTTGAACAGACGCTGTTGTCTGTGCTGTACAGCTCACCGAGGCGATAGCCAAGAGAGCTAATGTCATTACTTTTTTTACTTTGTTCATCTTTAGTTTTTTATTATTGTACTATAATTTTTATGCCCTCCTGAAAGATTATAGGTCTCAAACCCATTATTCAGCAATATGTTTTGACCCATATTGCCAGTGACTCCTTTATTGCAATAGGTAACGTATTTTGCACTCTTGTCTAACTCGGCAACTCTTGATCGAAGCTGTTTTAGTGGTATATTAATAGCTCCCTCAATGTGCGCAGCATCATATTGTTTTGCACTTCGTACATCTATAAGAGTGTATTTACCTCTGTTCTTAACTAACTCCTCGGGTGTAATCAATTTAGCTCTACCACTGATGGCATTCTCCAATATCATACCTGTGTAGTTCACAGGGTCTTTGGTCGTGGAGAATGGTGGAGCATAAGCCAAATCGAGGTGAAATAGCTGATCGACAGTTGCACCAAGAGTTATCAATGTTACAAATACATCTATTCTCTTATCTACACCATTTTCACCAATTATCTCAACGCCAAGTAGCTTTTTGGTTGTCCTGTCTGCAACGGCTTTTATCACCATTTGACGAGATGAGGCAAGGTACTCCGTTTGATTAGGTTTGAGATTATAAGCAACCTCTATGTCGTAACCTTTGGCACGTGCTTGCTCCTCGCTTAGTCCAGTAGAGGCAACAGCCATATCAAATATTTTGAAGATAGATGTTCCCAATACCCCTTTGAATGTAAGATCGCCACCTGTTAATCTATCACCCAAGATACGCCCCATCTTATTTGCAGTAGAACCCATTGGAACGTACATCTGCTCGCCTGTTTGCAGGGAGTAGACCGTTGCACAATCGCCAGCAGCATAGATATCTGGAAGTGATGTCTCCAACTTTTCATTAACTACGATAGCTCCACCAGCACCTAACTCAATGCCCGTAGATGATAAAAACTCAACGTTGGGTGTAACACCAATAGCAGCTACTATCATATCACTCTCTATTGCTACGCCCTGCTTAGTTACAGCCGTTGTTCCATCTTTTGAGAGTGTCTCAATTGAATCGTTTAAAAGTAGCTTTACACCTTTTTTTGCAAGATATGCCTCTACATAACGACTCAACGCTCTATCCATACGACCAAAACGGTCTGCCATCTCAATGATTGTAACCTCAATGCCTAAGTTAGATAGGTTTTCGGCCATCTCCATTCCGATGTATCCCGAACCGATAATCAATGCTCGTTTGGTTTCATTCTCTGCTATAAACCTGCGAATGGCATCTCCATTATTGATGCTGCGTACATAAAGGACATTGTTTGCCTCAAATCCTATTTTGCGAGGTCGAGCGCCTGTGGTGACAACTAATTTATCGTAGTTATCTTGAGTAACCTTACCACTTCTCTCATTTAGAATTGTTATGCATTTACACTCCACATCTACCGATACAACTTTATGGTAGATGTTCATCTTCATATTAAAACGGCTCTCAAACCACGCTGCATCACGAGGGGTTAGTCTATCTCTTTCGATATACTCCTCACCAACATAGTATGGTATTCCACACCCAGAGTAGCTTATATCTCCACCCGAAGTATAGGCTACAATCTCTGCCTTCTCATCATTTCGACGAGCCTTAGCAATAACGGATGTCCCTGCGGCAACTGCGCCAATTACAACTATTTTCATAAAACTATTATTTATTTAGCTGGAAACCAACTACGTGTATTATTTGCAATTTTGACCAACATCAACATCACAGGAACCTCGACCAATACCCCGACAACTGTTGCAAGTGCTGCTCCTGATTGCAATCCAAACAGGGAGATAGCTACCGCAACTGACAACTCGAAGAAGTTGCTCGCTCCAATCATTCCTGCTGGTGCTGCTACGTTGTGAGGTAGTTTTGCCCATTTCGCCCAAAGATACGCTACAAAGAATATGAGTACAGTCTGCAAAATTAGCGGAACCGCAATCAGTGCAATATGTAGTGGGTTTGCAAGAATCTTATCCCCTTGGAACGAGAAGAGGATAATGAGTGTAAGCAATAGTCCAATAATTGTTGTGTTGCTAAACTTATTCACAAATACATTGTTGAAGTACTCTATTCCTTTACGTTTTACTACACTAATGCGAGTCACAACTCCAGCCAAAAGAGGAATTACAACAAACAGCACCACCGATAAGATCAGTGTATTCCAAGGAATCACAACTCCCGTAATACCTAATAGCAGAGCCACAATCGGAGTGAAAGCAACCAAGATTATAAGATCATTCACAGCAACCTGCACCAACGTATAAGCTGCATCACCCTTTGTTAAGTGACTCCATACGAATACCATCGCAGTACAAGGGGCAGCACCCAACAGCACAGCACCTGCCAAATACTCATTTGCCAAATCAAGGGGAATCCACGCCTTAAATACTACGTGAAAGAAGAACCACGCAATACCAAACATCGTGAAAGGTTTAATCAGCCAGTTTGTAACACACGTAATTAGAACCCCTTTAGGACGTTTGCCAACATTCTTGACACTCTGAAAATCTACCTTCAACATCATCGGGTAGATCATCATCCATATAAGAATTGCCACAGGTATTGAGACAGAAGCGTACTCAAACTGTCCCAAAAATTGTGGTACAGAGGGGATAAAATATCCCACTCCAATACCAACAATAATACATAACGCCACCCAAATGGTGAGGTAACGCTCAAAAAATCCTATTCCTTTGCTTTCGCTCATTATTTATCTCTTATATTTATTAACAGTTTGCTCCACCACAAGTACACGACTTAGCTTTGAAAACGCTTTGAATAGCCTCCAAAACTTCGCTCTCTGATGGAACTTTGCCCTTAATCATTACTTTACCATCAACCGCAACCGCTGGAGTCGCAAGAATATCTGCTTGCATCATCTCCATAATGTCATCTACTTTAGTTACTGTGATTGTAAGATTGTTATCAGCAATTACTTTTTCTACTACCGCTTGGGTTGATTTACATTTGGCACAACCAGGACCATACACTTTAATTTCCATTGTTTTTTTTGTTTTAATTATTTGTTACTTATTTTATTTACACTACTTACAACCAATTTATTACTCCATAATAGATACCTACCACGATAAATAGAATCGCAATCACGAGATTCATCCACTTCTGAAAAACTTGAATGTTCTTATAGAACTTACCAAGTCCCGAAACACTATAAGCCAAGACCCACGCCACGATTACAACAGGTAGACCAGTAGCCACGGCAAAGACGATAGGCAAAAGATACCCCTCTGTCTCAGCTGCCGATAATGGCATCAACATTCCAAAGTAAAATACTCCGCTGGTAGGGCAAAATGCTAGGGCAAAGAGAATACCCAACAAAAGTGCACTCCACCATCCCTTTCGACCAACACTCTCTGCATTGCCAGAAAATCCAAATTTTGGCAGGTTGATTTTGTCCTTAAAGAGCATAAAGAGACCGATCAATATTAAAGCAGGGGCGATAACCATCTCTCCATAACTACCAATCGCCTTTTGGATTGCATAGACACTTGATCCTTGGCGTAACAATGGAACAATTATCAGAGCAATACCAACGTAAGCAACAACACGACCAAGCGTGTAAAGTACTCCATTCAAGAAAACCCTATGGCGACTCTCAATATCTTTACTGATAAACCCAATAGCCGTGATGTTGGTAGCCAAAGGACAGGGGCTAATTGCAGTGAGTAACCCAAGGAGAAAAGCTGTAATTATCGGAGCTGTTCCGCTATCTAAAAGACTCTGTATCCACTCCATACTACTTCAGCATTTTAGTCAGCTCCTCTTTGAGCTTCGCTTTAAACACCTCTGGTTGATTCTTAGCATACGAAAAGCCCATCTTCGTTAGGTCATTGCGTGTACCATTATCTGCAATAAGCGAAGTCCACGTCACCTCATACTTCTCAGCAATAGCTTCATTCCAGTTATCCGAAATATTAAGCACCTCCAACTTAATCTTGTCGCTTTTCATCTCTGCAACTACCTCACGAGTAAGTTTCTCGATCGCCTTGCAGGTAATACAGCGTTGATTTGTGTGGAACGAGTAGAGTGTAACAACACCATCCGCAGCTTTGGTCTCAACCTTTGCTTTAGCCTCTTTGTCACTTCCTTTTTTTGTTCCTCCAGCACCACAAGAGACGAGAATGGTAGCTGCGAAGAGTGTTAAAATCACCTGAATTCAACTTGTAAATGCAACTGATGAGCTGAGATGTTGCAGGAGCTAAGATAAAATATTTTTTCAGAGAGGAAAGAGAGGTAAAACTCTCCTTCGCTCCGCTGAATGGAATAA
>JBCQUZ010000053.1:0-14229 GCA_047173645.1 Rikenellaceae bacterium | reverse complement strand
ATCTAACTACGAAAGTAGATATGCCTTAGTTGGGTTGTTATATTTGTTTTGGCAATATTTAGCAAACGAGTTTGTATATTTAATAATAAATAACTACCTTTGTGGAGTGAGTATATATGCTTAAGCCTCTAGCAGAGTAGAGATTTAGAATATAGAATTTATGATATAAATTTAATGTGAAGTTATAGAATTATAACTTTTGACAATAATAACGTAGAAAATTAATATTATATGAAACAGATTTTAAAAATTGCACTCCTCATGCTCGTTGCTTTGAATCTTAGTTGTTCGGCATACAAAAAGCTCCCATATCTACAAGATTCAGAGCTACTTGAAGTTACGTTGGACAAAGAGAGATACTCGGCACGTATCGTTTCAAACGACATCTTGTCGATATTTGTTAACTCCACTGACCCTATTGCGGCAGAGTCTTTTAACTTGATTAAGCCTACACGCAACAGCAGAACAAGTAGTAGTACAGCAGAATATATAAATTATATAGTTGATGAAGAGGGAAGTATTGAATTCCCACTAGTTGGTGAAATTACAGTTGTTGGTATGACTTGTCGCGAACTAGAGGAGGTAATCAAAGAGAGTTTAAAAAAGTATTTGGTTGAGAGTCCCTTGGTTACAGTTACTATGACAGATTTTAAAGTCTCGGTAATCGGAGAAGTTGCAAAACCAGGTGTAGTGACTATCGCATCGGGTAAGGCAAACCTATTTGAGGCGTTAGCAATGGCTGGAGATCTTACAATATATGGAGTTCGTGACAATGTTAAGTTGGTTCGTGAAGATCTAAATGGTAATAGAAGCGTTGTGACTCTTGACTTGAATGACCCCAGCATCATTTATTCAGATTACTACTACCTACAACAAAATGATGTGGTATATGTGTCACCCAACAAATCCAAGGGTAACACATCTGCAATTACAACAAGTACAACTATCTGGATCTCATTCGTTTCAACATTTGTATCAATTGCCAGTCTTATAGCTGCAATAGTATTATAATTAACTCTATTACCATAAATAATATATGAAAGAATTTTTAGAAAATAACAGCCCTATCGAAGAGGAGAGTGTAGATATTAAAGAACTAATATTTTACTATTTGCAGTATTGGTATTGGTTTGTTCTCTCTGTTGTTATATGTGTATCTGGTGCGTTCCTTTACATCAGATATACGACACCTGTGTATCAAGTTGTCTCCTCTGTTGTTATTGATAGTGGTAAGGACAAAAGCTCAGGTTTTGATGCCCAACTAGAGAGTTTAGGTGTAACAACTTCATATACGAGCAATTTCGACAATGAGATGCTTATTTTGGGTTCGCGATCTTTAATCCAAAATGTTGTAGAGGAGCTTAATTTATACATTACATATATGCGAAAAGGTCGTATTCGTGATGTTGAATTGTATGGCAATTCCCCTATTAAAGTGTCGATCTCTCCCGAAGAGGCTTCATCTCCAGGAGGTTCTGCTACGTTGATATTTACAAAGTTAGGAAACAATAAAATATCTGTCACTACATTTATAAATGGAGAGGAGCAAGTTAAGGTATTTGATAAATTCCCTGCGCTATTAACAACTCCAACAGTAAGCTACACTATAGACCTTGGAGAAGATTATCTATTCAAGAGTTGGGGATTGGATGAGACTATAACGGTAACAGTGTCACATCCTGCAAGTGTCGCATCAGGTTATAAAGGTAGCTTGACGTTAGCTCCAGCATCTAAAACTACAACTGTTGTATCTGTTAGCCTGGCGACTACAGATCGCCAAAGAGGTATTGATTTTGTAAATACATTGGTAGATATGTATAATCGTGAGACTACCGAAGCTAAGAATGAGGTATCACGCAAAACCTCTGAATTTATCAATGATCGCATCTTGATTATCGACCGAGAGCTAAACACTACTGAGCAAGAGCTACAAGAGTATAAGCAAAAGGCTGGAATCATCAGTGTTGAAAGTGATGCAGGGTTAGCTATTACCGAAAATACTGAGTACAAACAACGTATTGCAGATAACGAAACACAACTTAGGTTGGTTCGCTTCCTGAGAGACTACATCAAAAATGAGGAGAATAAATATGAGATTCTGCCAGCAAATGTTGGACTTATTGACTCTAGTTTGTCATCATTGATTGGCACATATAATGATTTTTTGTTGGAGCGCAAAAGACTTCTTAAAACATCATCGTTGAGTAATCCAGCGGTAAGAAATATGGATGGTGATCTAGAGGAGTTGTTGAGTACAATTAATGTAACAATTGCAAGTGTCGAGGAGACATTGGTACAAACTCAAAAAGAGTTGAGATCTCAATCGATGAGCTCTACAACTCGTATATATGATGCTCCAACTCGCGAGCGTGAATTGATAGGTATCATGCGTCAACAAGAGATCAAGTCGGGTCTATACTTAATGCTCCTTCAAAAGCGCGAAGAGAATGAGATGACGCTAGCTACAACAGCAAGTAATGCACGTATCTTTGAGCAAACTATAGCATTGGGAGGTCCAATTGCTCCTAAGAAGAAATCTATAATGTTGGCTGCTCTAATCTTAGGTTTGGGTATTCCTTTTGGCATTATTCTGCTTATCGACTTCTTGAAGTTCAAGATCGAAACGGTTAAAGATGTCGAAAAGATCACCTCTGTACCTGTCATTGGAACTATCCCTTACTTGAAAAGGATGCCTAATGAAAACAACAGCATCGTTGTTATGGAGAATAAAAACGATATGATGGCGGAAGGATTTAGATACCTTAGAACCAACTTGTTGTATATGCTCAAGGACGATCAAAAGACAATCCTTATAACGTCGACACATCCAAATGAGGGTAAGAGTTATACGGCTGTAAACTTAGCTATTAGTTTGGCATTGATGGGCAAAAAGAGTGTTGTTGTTGGTTGTGATATTCGTAAACCAGGACTTGATACAATCCTTGGAACTAAAAGTAAAAATAGAGTTGGTCTTACATCATTCCTATCGGGTCAAACTACAGATCTAATGAGTTTGGTAGAGGAGGTACAACCTAATTTTAGCATTCTACATGGAGGAGTTGTTCCGCCAAACCCAACAGAGTTGCTCTCTCGTGAGACAACAAATGAGGCTCTCAATATTTTGAAGAAGAATTTCGACTACGTAATATTGGATACAGCCCCTGTTGGAATGGTAACTGATACACTACAATTTAGTTCGCATGCAGATGTTACCCTATACGTATGTCGTGCAAATGTAACTAGTAAAAGTGATTTCGAACTTATCAACTTTATGGATAAGGATAAAAAGTTGCCTAATATTTGTAATGTTATTGTCGGTATCGATACCTCTAAGAGTAACTATGGTTATGGAGGCTACAGATATGGTGGTTACAAATATGGAGGTTATAAGTACGGTGGCTACAGATATGGTGGCTATGGTTACGGAGAGAGAAAGAAAAAAGATAGTAAATCTTAGAGTAACAAAAATATAGATTATTCTACCATCTTGAGGATCAGGAAAGAGGCTTTTGTCTCTTTCCAATGATGCTTACTCAAAAAAGCGGAATAAAAAGCAAATAAAAGTAGGTAAGTAAAACTGGAATAATATATTTTATTAAATAAAACAAGAATATAGATGGTAATAGCCGTAGATTTTGATGGAACAATAGTCGAACACCGTTACCCAGAAATTGGTAAAGAGATACCATTTGCGACTGAGACCTTGAAGTTGCTTCTGCAAGATCGTCATCGTTTGATTTTGTGGACAGTGCGCGAAGGAGATCTGTTGGATCAAGCTATAGAGTGGTGTAGAGAGAGAGGTGTGGAGTTTTATGCTATAAATTGTGACTATCCAGAAGAGAGTAGTGTAGATGGGACATTCTCTCGCAAACTTAAGGCTGACCTATTTATAGATGATCGTAATTTGGGGGGTATTCCAGATTGGGGTACAATATACACGATGATTAAAAATCGCAAACACCTCGATCCAGTACCGTCAGATGTCACTCCCCAAAGCCGAAAACTGTCATTCAAAGAGAGAGTCTCGGGTTGGAGCAAAGATAATATATAAAGGGTTCCCGACTCAGCTCCTGATTGTCTTATCAATCAGCTAAATATATATTATAATCAATAATATATAATAGGTAACAAGAGACACTAACCAACAAAACTAAAGTAATATGCCACAAGTTGAAAAAAGAAACAAAATTATTAAATATTTTGTTATAGCAATAGATGTTGTTGCGATCAATCTTTTTTTCCTCATATTTAGTTTTTTCATATGGGGAAAAATATCCAGCACACCTGTATTTGGCAGTGATGTAGAAATAGATGTTATTCTTAGCTCACTTAGCATTAGTTATATTATTACATCTATTTTCAACAAAGTGATACTATATCACAGACGCATACGTTTGGATCAAATTGCATTAGGTTCATTCAAGAATATGGTTCTGTTTTTCTTTGTTTGGTTTGCTATATCGTCACTAATGATTCCCCATGTTGATATTGCAAAACCATTGATCTATTTCTTCTGTTTCGCAACAGTTGCCATGATTGCATTGCGAATAATATTGCGTACGACACTTATGTATTTGCGCAAGACGGGACGCAACCAGTGTGATGTAGTATATTTGGGTAGTTCACTCAATATGCAAGAGCTATATGATGAAATGACACTAAGACTAACGACAGGTTATAAAATCCATGGTTATTTCGACAAAGAGCCAAACCCCGAGTTTGACCAAAAATGTAAATACCTAGGTGATAATAGCGAGGCATTAGAGTATATCAAGAAAAATAAAATTGATAGAGTCTATTGTGGTTTAACATCATCCTACGGAAAGGATGTTATTGTTCCAATTATTAACTATTGTGAAGGTCATGTGATTCGCTTTTTTAGCATACCTAACCTTCGCAACTACTTCCATAGGCGTGTGACACTCGAAATGTTTAGCAATGTTCCGATGTTAAGTATCCATCCAGAGCCCCTTAGTTCAACAGTAAATAGTGGCATTAAACGTACATTTGATTTCTTCTTCTCATTAGTTGTTTGCGCTGTTGTTGTGTTACCTGCATATATTATTGTTGGAATTATCACAAAAATAACCAATCCAGGATCTATTATCTTTAGTCAACAACGTCATGGTTTGGATGGTAAGGAGTTTACGTGCTATAAATTCCGCTCTATGAAGGTCAATGCTGATTCTGATAAAGTTCAAGCTACCAAAGATGATCCTCGTAAAACGAAGTTTGGAGATTTTATTCGTCGTACAAGTATCGATGAGCTACCTCAATTTTGGAATGTGCTAAAGGGAGACATGTCAGTCGTTGGACCTCGTCCACATATGGTTGCACACACCAAAGAGTACTCCAAAATAATTGGCACATATATGGTTCGTCACTACATTAAACCAGGAATCACAGGTTGGGCTCAAGTCACAGGTTTGAGAGGAGAGACCAAGGAGTTATCCGATATGCAAGGACGTGTCAAAGCAGATATATGGTATCTAGAGCATTGGACTTTTATACTAGATCTTTATATCATATATAAAACTTTTGCTAATATTGTGAGCAAAAAGGATAAAACAACAGCATATTAATTCACATATTAATTTAAGCGGTTTTTGGTAGATATAGTTTGTTATATACAATAATTTTTATAATTTTATGTATATAATAAACTATATCTATTTTTTTCATGAACCTAATAACAAAAACTATAACTATTGTATCGGCTATCATCACTCTTGTTGGATCAGAATGTCAAGCTATCGAACAACATAATAGTGATAATACAAATACCGCGCCAAAAACTCCTGCAATTTGGAATATTGATGTTATAGATGCAAAAGTTAGGCGCATAAAATCGGGTGAGAGATTCGCATTCTACGATCAGATCAAGCGTCAAGCAGATGCAATATTGCGCGAGGAGAGCAACCCCAGCGTGATGAATAAAGTCGCTGCACCCATAAGCGGTGACAAACATGACTATATGTCTCTTTCGAGATATTGGTGGCAAAATCCTAACACAGAAGATGGTCTTCCATATGTCCGACATGACGGCAAAACAAATCCCGAAATCAACGATTATGATCGAAATTCACTTAGCCGTCTAAGTAGTTCGGTGAGAGTATTGTCGCTGGCATATTACATATCGGGCGAACAAAAATATGCAGACAAAGCAATATCGCGACTTCGCACATGGTTTGTGGATCCCTCTACGCGAATGAATCCGAACCTCAACTTTGCACAGGTTCGCAAAGGTCATGATAATAATCGAGGTAATAAATCGGGAGTGCTCGATGGTTACTCCTTTGTCGAGATGTTGGATGCTGTCTCTCTACTAGAAATTCGAGGCGCAATTCCACAAAATATATGCGACTCATTACATAGCTGGTTTGGAGAGTTCACCGACTGGATGTTAACCTCCGAACAGGGAATCGCTGAGAGTCGAGGACGAAATAACCACGCTATAGGTTACGACATACAACTAACACGTTATGCAATATATGGAGGTCGAGATTCATTGGCTCGCGCAGTAATTAGCTCATTTCCTTCGCGTCGCTTGGAGCGACAAATCATGGAGGATGGTCGAATGCCCGAGGAGCTTAAGCGCACGATTGCTTTTTTCTATAGTCGCTACAACCTCGAACATATGATCGACATATGCGATATTGCGCGAAGCCTTGGAATCGATGATCTATATATATCAGCCAACGGAGCTATCGACCGTGCCATAATGTGGTTGATACCATTTGCCAAGGATCCATCGTCGTTCCCCTATCAACAAATTAATAGTTGGGACAAGGCGATAAATGATTTCGCACGCGTAGTTTATCGAGCATCAAAATACAATAATACCGAGGAGTATAAAGCCATATACAACGCCCTAAAGGCTCCACGAGAGGAGTCTATGTTTGAATTTTTATATATGGAATAGGGGCTTTTTGACTTGATTTCATCTTTTCACTGAGACATCTCTTTGCAGACGAAAAGTGTACGAAAAAGCGGTGACACTAATTCCGAGTGCCACCGCTGCTATACTATAGATAAATATTATTTACTCCTTCACACTATTCTCATACGCAACACGAAGAGTCACAGTGATCCAACCAAAGATCAAACCTACCAAGCAATAGATAACCTCCGTTAGCGAAGCGCTAAGGAATGATGTTCCAGCAGGTTGGAATGTCATAATAGCAAAATATGCTCCAGCTCCGATAAACAATGCTGGGATCATTACTTGAACTCTCTCCAAGCAGATCACTGGGATCACAAGGATCAGCAACGATAGTGGGGTAGTCCAAAATCCAGGAACACCCACCGAACCTAACCATCCAGCAAACATAATGATAAGGATCGAACCAATGATACCTGCAATGTAGCCGATCAAAACTTGGATTCCCCCCTTAATATTGCATCCTGCGAGGAAATACATCGCCCATGCTTGGAATGTAAGCCATCCGAAACCTGCACCGCCAATAAAGTGAGAACATCCACCTGTGGCTTGCATCACTTGGTCGATAAGTTGAACAATCGTCGCCAATACAGCGATCATGATTGGAATAACAATGAATTTTGAGAATTTCATAATTTATAAGTTTTAGGTTTTGTAGTTAAAAACAAATGTAATAATTTATTTCGTAACTTCAAAATTATTATCATTCAATAAATATTAGCGCTCAACAAAGTGTAGAGCGACACCGCCACTTGGTTGCAATGTAAACTTAAGAGTATCTGAAGCCTTCACATTACGACTCGATGTCTTAACCTTCGATTTTGTTGTGAGCGTTGGATCATCCTCATATACAGCCACTGTATATTTGCCACCCTTAGGCAAAATTTCAGAAAGGTTGATTACCACCTCACGTGCCTCGGTGTTGGTGATAGCTCCCACAAACCACTCGTCGCCCGATCTACGTGCTTGAACCACATACTCTCCGATCTTACCTTGAACCATACGACTCTCGTCCCATACTGTTGGAATAGCGCTCCAAAGTGCCATTTCGGGTTCGTCGCTATATTCGTTAGGAGTATCATACCAGTGCATAAATTGAAGTGGGCTATAGTAGATTATAGGCAATGTCAATTGGTGTGCAAGGGTATTAATCATGCGTTTATCGTAATAAGCATAGGTATAGTCTCCAGCACCAGCTACGTAACGTGTAAATGGAAGAATGGTGTTGTGTGTCGCATCTGGCCACTCCTCGTTACCAGCTATTCCCTCTTGAGTCATTAAGTTAGGGTATGTGCGCGAGAATCCTGTTGGGCGATATTCGTCGTGAATATCTACCATGATTCCATACTTTGCACACTTGCGGATAGCGTCGTGCAACCATGTAGACCATCCTTGGTTTCCGATCTGAACGAATCCAAATTTGATTCCGCTCACGCCCCACTCTTTGTAGATTGGCAACATCTCGTCGAGTTGATTAACCAAAGCACGCATATTAACATACAAGAAAACGCCTAACCCCTTAGATTTAGCATACTCGCACAACTCCTTGATATTTAGATTCTTGTTAGGATCCTCACGACGAGCATCCGAAGCGATAGCTCTCTCTAAACCATACCATCCTGCATCGAGGTGGACATATTGATAGTTGCGAGCTGCCGCAAAGTCGATACCTGTCTTTACTGCCTCTTGTGTGAGTCCGCATCTAAATACCTTTCCTGGTTTGATCCAATCTGTATTCTCGATTTGACATGGATCATTGAGATTCAAGATTATATCGTTATTGTTAAGCAGGTCAACATCCTCTTCCGAAGCCATAACCACGCGCCATGGAGTATCGTAGGGGGTGATAATATCTGCACAATCATACATGCTTAACTCCAAAGTTGATGCCTCTGTCTTCGAAAGAGCAAACTTTCCGCGTACATAGTTTGTCATCTTCGCCTCAGCTAGGGTAATCAATTTACCATTAGGCAACTTAAGAGTCAATGGACGCTCACTCTCGTCGTCGCCCCAATCCTTAAGTTCGCGCACCTCGTAGTGTCCTTGTGCCCAACCTTCATAGTATGCAAGAGTTCCTTCGGGGAGTTTGAAACTTGTTTGCTCGCCCACAATGTGGATAAACAGACCATTCAACGCCTCGGGGAAGTGGTAGCGGAATGCAACACCCTCGTTGTAGGCGCGCACCTCAATATCCATATAGTAGCTCTTGAATTTATTGTACTCATCTTTTCCTTGTTGTTCACCTTTTTGGAAGATGAGTTGCATTTGGTTATAGTTGCTATTAACCTCTGCTCTCTCGCCGTAGAGTGGTTGCCATGTCTCATTCGACGATGTATGTTTTACATCCAACAAGTTGAGATTCTCGCACCAATATTCTACATGTTCATTGGGTACGCCTAAAGCTGATTCTAAGAGTTTATTCTCGATCAATACTCCAAGGCGACTCTTCTCGATGATTGTCTCGCCATTGAAGGTGATCGAATAGCACAACTCCTTTTGAGTATCGTTCAATTTGTCGTGATAGAATGTAAACTCGTACCTTTGATCGGGAGATGTGAGTTTGTGTGTAGCTTCTGTGGTGCGTCCAAACATCAAAGATGGAGCCAACATCAAAGCCATCAAAAATAGTTTTTTCATATCTGTTTTTTTTAGGTTTGCAATCTTAAAAAGATAGAGTGATATTCACATACCACTCTATCCGTAAATTTTAGTCTATTGAAATTAAATCATAGATGGAGTGCAACTATAAACATCAGTTTTCCATGCGTCGATAGCCTTAGCCATTGCCTTAACTCGCTCAGTCTCGCTCTCCGATAGATCTGTCTCCTCCTTAGGGTCAGCATCAATATTGAATAGCTCATACTTAACTGCGTCATCCTTAAGTGGAGTTACAACCAACTTCCAACCATCCTTGCTACGCATAGCAACGCGGTTGTTGTGTACCCAGAACAAATCACGTGGAGCTGGAGCGGTACCCTCGCTTAGGAAGCTAAGCATCGAAACACCATCAATAACCTTATCATCAGCTACGTTGCCACCTGCCATTTCGACAAATGTAGGGAAGAAGTCCATACCCATAACTGCTTCGTCACTAACTTGACCAGCTTTGATAGCTGCTGGATATTTGATGACTCCAGGCACGCGGTGTCCACCCTCATATACAGAACCCTTGCGACCCTTGAATCCACCTGTGTTACCAGATCCGTTTGGTCCATTATCCGAACAGAAGATAATCATTGTGTTATCCTCCAATCCCAACTCCTTAAGAGTTGCCATAACTTTACCGATGCTCATATCTGTATACTCGATGATCTCTTTGTAGATGCGTGGAGAATCCTCCTTAGCGACCTTGCGGATATACTTTAAGTTACCCTCCTCGCGAACTGGCTCATCGTCAGCTGCTTGGTATGGGTAGTGAGGCGCTGGGTAAGGCATATACAAGAAGAATGGTTCGCCAGTTTTCTTGGGGTCATTACGTTTGATAAAGTCGATACTATTATCTGTGATAAGGTCGGTGATATATCCTTTAACCGTGCGGTCGATCTCCATGCCATTCCACCAGTCGTAGTATCCCGCTTGGTCGATATATGAGTGGTAGTCGATATTTCCAGCTACAAAACCCTTAAATTCGTCGAAACCTTGAAGTGTTGGGTTAAACTCCGCAGGGTAACCCAAGTGCCATTTACCAAACATACCTGTGTTGTAACCCAAAGCCTTCAATCTATCAGCGATAGTAACCTCGTCTATCGCAAGACCCACTTCGCGGTGGTCTGCTGCCGAGATCACGCCATCTACACCCGTACGTTGTTGGTATTTACCAGTCATCAACGCCGCGCGTGTTGGGCTACTTACAGCTCCATTGGTGTGGAAATCTGTTAGTTTGATTCCCTCAGATGCCATTTGGTCGATGTTGGGAGTTTGTGCTACATTTCCGCCAAAGCAAGAAATATCGGCATATCCCAAATCATCCGCCATAATTAATACTACATTTGGGCGAGATTCTTGAGCAACCTCTGCCGAACCACAACCAACCAATGGAAGGAGCACAGATGCTTTTGCAAGCGATTTTATATTATTATTCATTTATTATTTTAATATTTTTACTCTGGACGAACCCAAATATGGCTACCTGCAACCAAATTATCATAACGCTCCTTAAGCAATGCTTGCATCACTTTGAGTTGTTTTTTATCTGTTTTCGATAGATCTGTTGTCTCGTTGCGATCCTCCTTAAGATTATACAGTGAGAAGTTTGTCATCTTCGCATTTTTAACTAGATCGTAGTTACCAGAGTAGATATTGAACATCTTAGGTAGGTTCTCGCCATCGCTTTGAAGGTTGCAGAGGATCTTCCAGTCGCCATCGCGCATAGATACAACTTGCTCATTCTCCGCATTGTAGAATACCCACAACAAAGGTTTAGTTCTCACGAAATCGCCATCCTCAAACAACGATAACATAGATTGACCATCCAATTCGCGATCAGGAAGTGCTACACCTGCAATTTCGCAGAATGTTGGCAAATAATCCAATGCCGACACTACAGCATCTGTTTCGCCCTTGAATGTATCTTTACCAAACCAATTCATGATTCCCGATACGTGAACACCGCCCTCGTTAGTCCACAACTTGCGACCCTTAAGTCCACCAGTTGATCCATAAGAGTGTATTGCGCGTGAGTAACGACCCAAAGTCTCAGGTCCATTATCCGCAGAGAATACAACCAATGTATTGTCGCCAAATCTCTCCTCGATATAATCTAACAAACGACCTACGTGGCGATCCATATTCTCCACATTTGCGAAGTACATAGCTTGATTCTCGTTCTCTGCCTTTGGCAAATATTTCTCGACTAGGTGTTTCGGAGAAGCTACATTCTCGTGTGGTTCGTGGAAAGTTACGTGTAGGTAGAATGGAGCATCATCTGAGCGACTATCCAACCAACCTAGAGCTTCGTTTACTACAATTTCTGAACTGTAACCCATCATCTCGCCAGCTTTTTCGCCATTGCGGATAAAGTTACTAGGGTTACGGTGGCTAGGCGACGCATTGTTGTGAGTTGCAAAGTAGTGGTCAAAACCAAAGTGATCTGGATTTGGTTGTTTGTCTGATCCGAAGTATGAGCTACAGTGCCACTTTCCTGTAAGACAAGTTGCGTAACCTGCGCTCTTAAGCAATGCTGGGATTGTGATCTCATGCTCTTGCAAGTGAACTAGATCGCGACAATCCTCACTCTTCTTGGGTCCAGGGATAAAATCATAGAATCCTGCACGGTTTGGGTTGCGACCCGTAAGCAATCCTGCGCGTGAAGGTGAACTAACTGCCGCTGTAGAGTAGAAGTTGTTGAGCTTGATTCCATTTGCTGCCAATCTATCAAGATTTGGAGTTTGGATAATCTCGTGACCAAAACATGACAAATCACCACATCCCAAATCATCGCACAACACAACAACGATGTTTGGTAGATCTTGTGTAGGTGTTGCAGCTATTGCAGTCACAGCACAAAAAGGTTGTGCCACAACAGCACCAACCATAGCCTTTGAGAGAAGGCTACATTGAAAATTTTTATCCATCGGTTTAATAGTTAATTATATATTTTTAGTTCTTCCTAGGTTTGTGTGTGCATAGATAAACACACAAACAAAGATAACTATAATAATCCGATAAACAAATAAACGCCTCTCTTTTTTACACTAACTCACCCACTTTTTTGCTAATAACAGCCGAAACAGCTACGTCGCCTGTGACGTTTACCGAAGTGCGTAGCATATCTAAAGGTCTGTCGACACCCATAATCAAAGCGATTCCCTCGGGAGGAATACCCACCGATGAGAGCACCATCATCGAGATCACGATACTTCCGCCAGGGACTCCTGGAGTACCTATAGATGAGAGTGTTGTGGTGGCAATGATAGTTAAAATCTGCCCAAATGAAAGATCTATATTCATCACCTGTGCGATGAATATCACACCTATAGCTTGATAACAACTCGTACCATCCATATTTATCGTAACACCAATGGGCAAAGTAAACGAAGTGACGCTTTTGGGTAGTCCCAAATCATCATTCGCCGCACTCATAGTTGTTGCCAAAGTTGCAGCGCTAGAGCTTGTTGTGAATCCCACCAATTGAACAGGGAACAGAGCCTTGATAAATTTCACAGGGTTAAGATTTGAAAAAAACTTAACCATCAAAGGGTAGAATCCATACATCAACAGAAGCAATCCCAAAACAACAGTTAGTGTATATGTTCCAAGTGCACTAAGTAGCGACGTATCGCCCGCACTTCCCACAACCAAATTAGCCATAAGTGCTGCAACTCCATAGGGTGCCGCCGCCATCACTATATCTATGAGTTTAATCATAATGGCATCTAAGTCGTCGATGAAATTCATAAAGTGGGTGTTGCGCTCTTTGCCCACCATGATCGTTGCAATACCGATCAAAATCGCGATCAAAATCACTTGTAACATCGACCCATTTGTTGCCAAGGTGCCAAATAGATTCTCGGGAAATATATCGATCAAAGGTTGCAGAGGAGCTTTATTTTGGAGGTTCTCCATATTTGTCACTTGAGTATCGAGGTTCCCTGCGTATGATGATGAAAGTGTTTGCGATATATCGTCTGACACTATATCGCCTGGTCTTATGACAGACACTAAAATTACACCCAACGTGATGGCACACACCGTCGTAATAGTGTACAATACAATCGAACGCAGACCAATAGATGCCAATTTTGACATATCGCCCAACCCTCCGATTCCTTTAATCAGCGACACCAAAACTAGAGGCACAGCGATAAGTTTTAGCAATCGAATAAAGATCTCGCCAAAGGGCGAAATCCAGTTATATATAAAATCTCCTGCACCTAAACTTACTGCCACATATCCTATGATTAGACCTTTAATCATACCTGCCAAAATCTTGGCGTATGGTGGAAAACTATTTAATTTTTTAAATATACCTTTCATTCATCTCTCTGTTTAGAGGGAAGTTTTAATCTCTTCCCCGATTATTAACTATTATGTTTACACAGTCTACGATTGTGTTTACACAACTTACACAAAAATTTTGCAAAAAATATGCTGAATTCAACCTGCAAATGCAACTGAATTCATATTAATAATTTGTTTAAATTTTTCATTTGGTGTGAGGTATCCGAGTCTTTCACTCACTCTTCACTATATATATTTACATACTCCTGCAACACACCCTCAATCTCCTCTTTTGCGATTTGCTCCTTCACACATCCTGAATTTACAACCGAAATTGAACCATCAAACGC
>JBCQUZ010000052.1:0-14299 GCA_047173645.1 Rikenellaceae bacterium | reverse complement strand
GAGATTATCAAGAACGAGAGCCTGTGGAGATAACAATCGAGCCAAGTAAAATATCTATTTTAAGCTACTCGGGCCCCGATCGTTCTATCTCGATGGAGACAATATTGGAGGGAAAACGATTTAAAACACGTAGATATAGAAACAGAAGATTAGGTGAGTTTCTGAAAGAGCTGGATTTGACCGAGGGGCGTAGTACGGGTATTCCTACAATGCAAAAGAAATTGGCTGAAAATGGCTCTCCAATGGCTACTTTTGAAACAGATAACGAAAGAACTTACTTCCTAACAGAGATACCTATTCATAGCGAGTTTAATCTTGATGATTGTCAAGAAGATGTTATTACTGCTTCTACAGAAAGTAACCAAGTTAATACATATGATAGTCAAGATGATAGCCAAGTTAGTAACCAAGTTAGTAACCAAGTTAGTAACCAAGTTGATAGTGGTGGCGTACGACTTACAATTAGTACATCTGAACTCCTTAATGGACTCGAAGCATTAGGTATAAAGAGAGAGATACAGCTTCCCGAAGAACTATTAAAAGAGTTAGGTCTTTACAGCGAACAGTTGCCAGGTATTTCATTGCAGATATTGCAAACTTTAGTAGATCGTGGAGTTCTATCGAAGAAAGCGATATTTACGGCGGTCGGATATACAGCTCAAAAGAAGAACGTTGAGAAATATTTGACTCCACTTATCGAAAGAAAGTTAATAATTCCCACTATAAAGGATGTGCCAACAAGCCCACTTCAGAAATATGCAATAACAAATTCGGGTAGAGGTGTCATACATCTCTCAAATAAGAACAAATAAGCTATGGAGAACACGAAATATATAATCAACTATCCATCGGAGACAACGCTCGAAGATACGATAGTGATGCACCTATCTGAGTCGCCACTATACAACGTGCGCACATCTGCTCAATTTGATATTAAGCGGTTGTGTGATCCTGAGATGTTGCAACAGTTCATTCAGCTGGGGCAACCCGACAAATGGATTGCACTCCAAAAACGATTTGGCTCTGAGGCTATGGAGCAGGTTGTGCGAGAGTATAATCGACAAGTTGATAACCACGGGATGCTCAAGGTGTTGCGTGATGGATTTACTCTACAAGGTATCAAAATCAAGCTGTTGCAATTCAAGCCCGACCAGAGTTTGAATGTGCCATTTGTGGCTCTGTATGGCAAAAATATATTCTCCGTAGTGCGACAAATGCGCTACTCTACGGCTATGGCAGATAGGTTGAATGAGCTTGACTTTGTAATACTTATCAACGGCATTCCTTTCATCACTTGCGAGCTAAAGGCGGAGTCTAAGGGGCAGAATATCATAAATGGTATGGATCAGTATTGCAACAATCGTGATGCAGCTAACCGTATGTTGTCGAGTTGTTTGGTGCACTTTGTGATAGATGAAAACCGTGTGATGATGACAACCTCGTTGCGTGGCAAACAGACTAAATTTCTCCCATTCAACCGAGGTACAGAGAATCCAATAATAGAGGGGACGTATGCCACTGCTTATATGTGGCACGAGGTGCTTCAAGCGGATAGCTTGTTAAATATTCTCCAGAACTTTATCAAGCAGTATGTGCCGACGGGAAGTAAGAGCAAGCAGAGAGTTACGATATTTCCTCGTTATCATCAGCTGGGCTGCGTGCGTAGATTGCTCGACAGAGTGCGAGAAGATGGGGCAGGAGAGAGCTACCTAGTACAACATAGTGCAGGTTCGGGCAAATCGAAGAGTATAGCGTGGCTGGCTCACCAACTGAGCGACCTACACGATAGTGACAACAACCCCATATATGATAGTATAATTGTTGTGACAGATCGCATTGTGTTGGATAGCGCCATATCTGACGAGATAAAGGATTTTGAGACTGTGGCTGGTGTGGTCTACTCCGTTAAAAAGGGGTCGAGCAAACTTGCAGAGGCTCTCGAAAAGGGCAAACGCATTATAATCACTACGGTGCAGAAGTTTGCCAATGCTCGTAAACACCTTAGTGAGCTGAAGGGTGCGCACTTTGCGGTAATCATTGATGAAGCGCACAGCTCACAAAATGGTGAGAGTGCTAAAGATGTGAAGATAACACTCACCGACAGCGAAGTCTTGAAAAACATAATCGAGGAGAGCGGGGTCGAGATAGAGAACGACACAGATAAGCTACTTAGCGAGATTCAGGTAGCACGAGGGCAGATGAAACACATCTCCTATTTTGCCTTTACTGCGACACCCAAAGAGCAGACACTTGCCATATTTGGAGACAAAAGCACAGGTGAGCCACACGAAGTTTACACAATGCGTCAGGCGATTGAGGAGGGTTTTATTCTTGATGTGCTAAAGAGTTACACCACCTTTCAATCTATGTTTGAGCTTGTTGGAGATAAGAGCTTGGATGAAGAGCTTGAAGAGAAGGAGTATGACAAGAAAAAGGCTTTGGGCTTGATGATGAAGTATGTGTGTGATAATCCATATACTATATCATACAAGGCTGATATGATGTTAGCTCACTTTATGAGTAAGACCATTAGCAAGATTAATGGTTCTGCTAAGGCTATGGTTGTAACAAATTCTCGTGCCAGTGCTGTTGCATACAAACTATATATCGACAAGAAGATAAAGGAGTCGTATGGTGACAAAATTTCTGCTCTCGTTGCATTCTCAGGAACTGTTGAGATAAATGAACACACCTATACCGAGGAGAGTATGAATGGTTTTGGAGTTAAAGATGCTGCAATTCGTGATGAGTTCAAGAGAGATAATGTCAAAATACTAATTGTCGCAAATAAATTTCAAACAGGATTTGACCAACCCCTGCTCCACACAATGTATGTGGATAAACAGCTGGGTGGAGTACAGGCAATACAGACACTGAGTCGACTAAACAGAGCGTGTGAGTATAAAGAGGATACAATGGTTATAGACTTTGTTAATAAACACGAAGATATTCAAACCGCTTTTCAACATTACTACCAAACAACGATGCTTGATGGCACTGTTGATACACAGAAGCTATATGATTTCAAGTCGCAGATAGACTCATACAAACTATTTAGCGAGGCGCAGATCAATGACGCCATTGAGATATTGGTCGATAGTAGCAAAAATGCGGAATCACTATCGCCAATGTATCGAGAGATAGTAGAAGAGAGTGTGTCGCCACTCGAAAAGGACGAGCAGACCAAACTCCGTAAATTAGTAGATAGATATGTTAGGCAATACACATACCTAGCTCAGTTAATGACATTTATCGACCCAGAGTTGGAGAAATATTACCTATTCTGCAAGATGTTATATAAGTTCTTGCCCTACACCTCAGATACGCTGCCGCTGGATATCCTTAACCGCATAGACCTTGATAAATTTAAGGTTGCGGAGAGTGGAAATGGCTCAATACTCCTCGAAAACGAAGATGGTAAGCTAAAGCAGGCTGGTGACGGTAGAGTATCAACGCCAAAGCCTGGCGAGCTTACGACTCTTCTGGGTCTACTCAAAGAGATTAACGAACCGTACGCTGGGTTTCTTGCCGAGAATGATAAGTTGATACACACGCTGCTGTTTGATGTGTACCAAGACGCAGAGGTGCAGAGTGCATTCAGCGCTCCAAATACGGTCGATGTGTTGATTGAGCTTGTTAAAGAGAAATTTAACGAAAAGTGTTATTTCAGAATGAATGAGCACCTTAATCTAATAACTGTTATGCAAGAGAATCAATCTTTTACGGAGAGCTTTTTTCGTAAAGCATTTGAGTTTATAGCAGCAGCAACATCAGGAGCAAATCAATTAGAGTATGATGAAGATGCTCTAAAGTTGAAACTATACGAGGCGATGGTTTATGATTTCAAAAACCTCAAAGGTATAGACTACGGTGATATGAAGGATGTGATTGATGTGCTGTTCAATATATTCAGTGCCACTTCTGTTGATTCACTTGATGGACTCAATACATTGCTAAAGGAGACGATGAATAGAATATATAGAGGCGAGAACAGGGATGTCGATCTACAACTTTATTTCCAAACTCTCGTAAGCAAGTATGAGGCATTTCTTCGTAAAATACACTTCTTATTACAAGGTGTTGAGTTGAGTGAAGAGAGCAAACCATCGGGGCTGGTATCCGTTGTGCAGCAATTCCCCGCAATTCAGAAACTATACAGTACAAAAGAGATAACTTATAGTAAAATGAAAGATTATTATCATAAGTTATACAACTGGCGAAACAACCACACTCACCAAGCTCCGACACTGGATAAGGCTGAGTTAGCTCCATCTATACAAGTAATTGTTGCGATGTATGTCTATGCAGCGATGGTTAGTGCCACTCAATTGGGTGAAAAGGAGAGTTGAATATAGTATTCGCAAGATAAAAAAGCATCAAAGTTCGTCAATGATGCTTTTTTTTGTCACTGCACCACCACTGTGCAGATAGGATGCACAGTGGTGGCACACCTTTGTAGTGAAATAATTATTCACCCTTAAAACAAAGATGTTATGAAGAAATTTTTACTCTCATTTCTTGCAGTGGTCTCGATGACCTCTTGTGCCTTTGGACCTTATTTGTCGTACAATGTGGGTCTGTCAAATGTCGAAGCTCCAGCAGATGCTAAAAAGCAGTTTGGAAAGACAAAGATTGTATCTCTCGATGTGGAGGGCAAAACCAACTATCAGTATGAAGATGATTACATCGACATCTCGTGGTTTGTCGGCTCATCACAATTCTCATTCGTGCTAAAGAACAAGTCGGACTACTCGATCAAAATTCCGTGGGACGATGTTACCTATATAAATACAGCGAGTAGCGTGGGACGTGTGATGCACAGCGGAGTGAAGTATATTGACCGCAATGGGTCTCAACCCGCAAGCGTGATTCCCAAAGGAGCGTCACTCAGCGATATTATTCAACCGACAGACAATGTATATTACGCATCAGGGCAGTATGGTGGCTGGAGAACGAGCAACCTATTCAACTTCTCAATCGACAAGCAAAACCTTGCAACCTCAATCACGCCACATATTGGTAAGACCGTAAAGATATTGCTCCCTGTGCTAATTGAAGATGTGCGCAATGAATACGTATTTGAGTTTAGAATTAATGATATAACAACAAAATAGAGCGAATTAACCATAGAAAAGTATTTCTTAATTTAATAGGGATAAAGCATACAATAATTTGTTGAAAACTAATTTAACAGATCATTGGAATTTCGTAAATACTACATTAACTTTGGGTTTAAATAAAAAAATAATTATGGCAAATTTAAACAAAGAATTTGGTCTGTTTAATATAGACCTCGGCATTACAGCCACAAAAAAGAGACATCTTCAGGATTCGAAAGAGTACTTAAGAGATGTGATTAGGTCGTATTTCAAGAAAAATCATAATGAATATGAGCCGATGTTCTATACGCAAGGTTCTTGGAAGATGAAAACTGTAATTAGAACAAAAGATGACACCTGCGATATTGATGATGGAGTCTATTTTCCCCGAAATCCTGCCAATGTCAGTGCGTGCACTTTACAGAGCTGGGTAAAAAAAGCTGTTGAAAATGTTACTGATAGCAAAGTACAGCATAGAAAAAAATGTATAACTGTCGATTATCAAGCGGGATATAATATAGATTTGCCCGTCTATTTATTCAATAAGGATGTTGATACTCACCCATACATCGCAGTAAAAGAGAGCGGATGGAGCGAGGATGACCCCAAGGAGATGGTAAAAACTTTTGCTGCTGCGAAAAAGGATAATGGAGACCAACTTGTGAGAGTTGTCAAATACCTAAAAGCGTGGTGTGATTACAAGAGAGAAAAGATGCCGAGTGGGTTAGCAATGACGATTCTGGTGATGAATAACTATGAGGCTAACAAGCGGGATGATATATCTTTAAAGTACACACTTATATCTATACAGTCGGCACTTATAGCTAACTTTAGCTGCATTGTTCCTGCTACCCCTAATGATGATATCTTTAGCGATTATGATGAGGCTAAGAAAAAGAACTTTCTGAGTAATTTAGATGGCATAATTGCAGATGCACGAAAGGCCGTTGACGAGGAGAATAATCGTAAAACGGCAAGTGTATTATGGCAAAAACATCTAGGACAAAGATTTCCCGATGGAGAGGATATAACTGAAACTGATATTGCGAGGAGCGCCATAACCCCGATTATCGGCAACTCAAAGCCATATGCAAAATAGTCGAAGTATATTCAATCATCAGGCAACAGAGGCTCATAAATACTACCCCAATCTTTCAATAAAAGGTGTGGTGAGTAACCTTTATTTACAAGGAACCATTGATCTACAGACAGAGGGTGGTGATGACATAGCAACTTATTTTATACGGATCACATATAGTGAGAACTTTCCTTATAGTTTTCCAAAGCTATATGAGATAGGTGGAGACATTCCCCGTGATGTCAACTGGCATAAATATAGTGATGATTCTTGCTGTGTAACTGCGCCATTAGTGGAGCGGCTTGCTTGCGTAAATGGTATCACAATACTACAATTTATTAGAGATTATGTCGTACCATACTTATCTAATCAATATCACCGAAAAAAATTCGGTTGCTATAAAGATGAGTATGCTCATGGTCTAAAGGGTGTTCGCCAATCTTATGTTGATATAATGAGAACAGATAATATTGAACTGTGGGCCGAATATATAGACTACGCTATATATAGAACCTCACCAACAATTGGTCGAAACTCTTTATGTTCGTGTGGTAGCGGCAGAAAGTATAAATATTGTCACCAGTTAGTATTGGCTGATTTGAAAAAGTTAAATGAGAGTGAATTATTAACGATAAAAAGAAGTATGTATTTATGAGTGTAAAAAAGAAAGTGTTTATTGCATCATCATCTGAGGCGATAAGAAAAGGAGTGTATAAGAAAATAGTTGATGCCCTTGGAGATGATTATATCGTAATAGATTGGCGTAGTATAATGAAGTCTAACTACTGTGTGTTAGATTGCCTAATTGAGCAGAGTTTGAAAGTCGATAAAGCAATTTTTATAGGTACAGGTGATGATATGGTCTCAGGTGTTGATAAAACCAGAGGTGAAAAGATCCAGCATAGGGATAATGTAATATTTGAGTTGGGGTTATTTATGGGTACCCTCGGCAAAGATAACTGCATATATTTAGTTGAAGAGAAGACTCTTGCTTCAGTTATGAGTGACTACAAAGGGGTTAATGTTTTCCCATTTAATATTGAGAAAGATAGTTATCCAGATAAAGACATTATGGACACTCTTAAGCTAGAGCCTAAATTATATCAAAGTATTTTCCCATCTGTTGCTCTTGGTACAATATACTTTGATAATTTCATCCACCCTATCCTCGAAAGTTACATTTATAACAATAATAAATTAAAGATAGAAGGGGTTAGTAACTCCTACAATACATTTTACATTACAATTTTGATTCCTAATACCATATCATCTGACATAAACAGTCAGATAAAGAACACACTGAACAGTTTAGTTCCTAGCTGCAAAGAAGGTCGTATAATGGGAAAGGGACGACCTCGCAATGTGAATTATTATAAAGAGAATGGTGGGTTAGTGATAATTGACATACCAAGTGCACTCTCTGGGCTGAGAAGTTTAATTGATAATGTACTGCCTAAATCGAGAGCCTGCGAACCTAATGATTACGACTCTATAATTGAAAGGGAGGTACGAAGGTTTGTCGAAACAATCAAATTAAAATTTGCAGATAGTCCATGTTTGAATGGCGTTGACTTAAAATGTGTATATGAAAAGGAATTTTCGCACATTGAACCTAAAAAATTGCCGCCAAAGATTTTTTGGACACGCAATTAAGTCGGTCTATTCTCACCCACTCTAACCCATTGCCCTTTGGTAGCGACCAGCATTAAACAATAAATCCAACCACTCAAGAGTTGCGTGCAGCGCAATTTATATACTCTTGAATGGTTGGCTTCGCCTTCTTCCTTCGCACCTCGGCAATTCGAGTAAACTCGATTGCTCTCGGTTTGTCGTCAGCTGGATTTCTTGTTGTTCCTTTGCGCACAAAGGGGGAGGGGTTACATTACTGCTTCTTTAGGTCATTCGCTTTATCGTCTAATTTCTTAGCCTCGATCGCTCGTAGTCGATTCTGCTCATCGAGGTGCGCCTTTGCCTCTACTGCCTCTTCGAAACCTTCGACCGACTCCTGCATCTTGTCGATGCGGTTGTTGTCTCGATTGTATTCGAATAGATCTTCGAGATCAGCAATCACGTTGGGTGATGCCTCACCTTTCATCCTTATGTAGCGATATTTCAAGTCGTTATCTCGCTGGTCGTAGTCGGGCATTAATGCCTTATTAGTGGTGACTGCCAATAATATCACCGCAGCGAATAGCCCTGCAAACAGCAAAAATCCACTCTTTGAGGTTATATCCAAGGTGTATTTATTCTCTTTAATCTTGGGCTTATTAGCCTCCGCAATAGTCTTTTTCAGCAACTCAATCTGCTCCGTGGAGGTGGTGTTATTCTGCTCCATTTTGTCGTAGAGAGTATCAATCTTCGAGTAGTCGATTTTGTTCTCTTGCAAGCCTTTTAGGAGCGTTTTTACATCCTCTAATTGAACCATTATTGGGTCTTTCTCTGTTGTTTTCTGTGCCATAATTTTAGTTTTTAGCGTTAAAATTTCATTTTTCTTTGTGGTTTTTTCTTCTTTTGCATCTGGTGGCGGAATGCGTCCTCATCGGGGTCGTCACCTCCACCCATTGGGAGATCGAAAAGTCCGAGTCCACCGCCTCCGAACTCTTCTCGCTGTTGGTGCGATGGGGTCGGTTGCGATAATCGTTGCACCTCTGCAACTCGCTGCGATTCCTCGTAGGCATTGTGCCTAATCGCATAGTCGATTTTCGAGTAGCTAAACTGTTTATCGACCTTCGAGCCACTGAACGACCAATTGTCCTTAGTGAACTTCACACCCTCGATCTTGTCGGTTGAGCCTTTGTGTTTGAACTCCACACCGATCCCATCTCTGCGCAATTTATCCTGCAACTCCGCCCACGATTTACAACTCGGCAGATACCCCTTGATTGCAAAATAGATCTCGTGCTTTGCCCTCTCGCTCGGTCTGAGTCTATCGAGTTTCACATTCACTTTGCCCTCCGAAATATGTAGTCCATATTTCTCTGTTTGCTCTCGGCAGACCTTGGCATTGCGACGTTTTTCGTTTTTATCAGAGATTCGATTACCTCCAAAATCCACTCGATTTATAATGAGATGACAATGCGGATGTTCTCTGTCAAGGTGACGAGCGAGCATAAATTGCGTATTGCCGTAGCCCATTTTTTCGAGATATTCCGATGCTACTTTTATCATCAACTCATCACTAATTTTAGCCCGATCCTCTGGCGAGAAGTTGAGCGAAATATGAGATACTGGCTTGGCAATTAGGTTAAGCTGAGATTGAATTTCAAAGCTATTAGCCATACTCTCGTTGCTCCCTTGGCGTAGTCCCTTGGTTGCCAAAAGTCGCACCTCCTTGCGATTCATCACGTAGTTAATAGCTCCTGAGAAGTCAGAGCCTTGTGAAATATTACTTGTCATTTACGATCTGTTTTATGATATTATCCATCTCATTTGCGAGCCTCTCACACTCATATTGCAGCCCATAAATCCCACCTTGATTCGCCTTTTTAGCCAACTGATTTAGGTTGTTGCCCATCGCTGTGAGCTGTAAAATCAGGTCGGTATGCTCCTTGCCGAGCCGCTCCTTTACGGTGCAGCTGGTGAGCGATTGGCGTATCATCTCGCTGAGATTATGCCCTGCACTCGCAGCGGTTGCACGCAGGACGTAGTACTCCGAGGGGTTGAATTTGACGGTGATCGGATAGCTCCTTTTCGCCATCGTAGCAACCTTTGGTCGCCCATTATTATTTCTGTTTTTAATCTGTTTCATACATCATTTTTAGAGTTAGACCATCGGGATTTTTAGGCGATTGCGCCTGTATCGGTCTGCCCGATACACAAACTCGCTACTAAAAATCCTTGAAATCTAACATTAGTTGTTACTCATAATTATTTGAGGTGGTTATACCTCCATTTTTTCTACCCCGACAAGCTCTAAATCGAACGCTTCGATTAGCTTCTGAATGGCTGGGTTTCTCTCAATCATCTTCTGCAAAATTGCTTCGGGGGAGTTGCCATCAAGCAAGAAATCTGCGATGTCATACCCCTCGGCTCGTTGCTCTGTTGTGGCTGTTTTTTCGAGATGATCGAAGATTGATGCGTCAATTCCTTTAGCTATGAATAGGGGGAGTTTCGACTGCCAATACTCTGTTGCTCCAAGGTCAGGAACGAGTAGAACCTTGCGACCTTTCAATACCTCTAAATTCTCACTCTTCAAGCAACCATTCTTACCACCCGTTGCGATCCACGTGAAAGTTGGGAGGTAGTGCGCTGCGATTAGTGCGCTCTTCTCACTCTCGACTATGGCGATAGTTTTGCCCTCCTCTTTGCTCAATATATGCTCTCCAAAGAAGCATTGTTTGAGGTTGAAATCTGACAAATTTAATCTCGTATGCACCCACGATATTAAGCTATGCTCTCGCTTGACCCTGCGACCTGTTTTTGGGTCGTAGAGCATAATTTTACCTGTGCGAGTTCTATCCTTAATATCCACCTGCCAGAACAAAGTTGCACCCTCCCACACGTTCGATTGGGTCACTCTGTACTTGCCCATCACTTTGTCGGTTGCCTCCTTTCCGATCTGCGACGATAGGAATGTGAAGAGGTGATGCCCTTGGTGGCGCATTAGCGTTTTGCCCACCATCTCGGAGGTGATGTAGCTTGTTGGCTTATTAGGTTTTGGTGTGGGTGGCGTGTAGTCCCTCTGCTCCCATTGCTGTGGATTCCGTTCAAAATATTGCTTAGGTGTGAAGTGATAACCGCACTTATCCTCTCGGTTGCATCGCCCCACGTAATCGGGGAAAATAATCTCTCCCTCACTATCGGCATATTTCACGAAGCACCTTTTAGCTCCGCACTCTGGGCAGGTTTGGCGACTTGCTCCACCTGCATATTTTTCTAATTTGAATCTGTACATCGTTTTGGATTTTAGTGGTTGCACACCCTGCATTATCTGCACTTTCTGCATTTTGGCTATTGAAAATGCGGATTGTGCAGAAAATGCAGAGCGTTAAATGTAAATTTTGGAGTATAGTCCGTGTTTGTCCCTGCGGAATATTATCCCCACGTGACGATTCAGAAAGTCCTTGAATGTTCGCTCCTTTAGCCCTATACCTACCGCTACTGCAACTCCATCGGCAGTCGTAAATGTGTTGGGCAGAGCTGTTACAACTCGCTTTTGAAGCTCCGTAAGTGCATCGACACCGCTACCATTTATCATATTCTGCACCCTCTGCGCTGCTATGCGGAAGTACTCCGTGATGGCAATTGCACCCTCGATGCTCTCCGTCTCGATCTGCACTCGCTCCGAGACTCCGCACGCCCAACGTATCATCTGCAAGATGAGCGCAAAGCGTGAAACATAGATCTCCAATTTGCTATACACGCCCACCAATCGTTCGTCCAACTCATTGTTGCATAGCTCAACATTCGTGCGTTGCCACTCATATAGTCGCTCTTTTGCCACTTCTGAATAGCTCAACTTTATCGGGTCTGGATCACCAAATTCATTGAGCGGAAGTTCCAATCCAATAAGTCGATTTAAGATACTCTCCCAACGTGACTCGATGTGCATAGGTAGCTCATCTCTGCTCCAACACTTCTTTTCAAGGTTCTGTGGCACAACGAATAACACTCTGTCAATAAAGCCATTATCACTCCTTTCACCCTTAGCAAGGTCAGCAAGACGTGACATCTGAATACTACCCATCACGCTGATATACGACCTCTCGACTAGGATACCACGCTCGCTACTACGTCTATCGACAATGATAGGTTTGCCCGAAAAATTCGACAGCCAAAACTGCTCCTCCGACCCTTTCGAGTAGCGATTGAAGTTGTTGATCCACGATTTTAGTTCATCGACATAGAGGCAGATGCCACGCTTATTCTGCTCGTGGATCGCCGCCAACCCCTCTTGGGTAATATCCGACACCACGAACTTTTTGAGCTTTGGAGGGTTTAGCGTGTCATCACACCCATGCTCAGTGCGCTCCTTCTTCGATAGCTCCAGCAGTTGCTGATACTCGGCATACTGCTGATTGAATATGCGCTTCTCCGCTGTGTCGTGCGCAATTAATGGCTTCATCGCAAAGCTCATCGGGTGCGATTTGTTCGTGCCAGCCTTACCGACAATCGCTAAATAAAGTATGCCACTCTCCGTCCACCCCTCCTTGACCTTGACGACGTGCGTATTGCCCACCGCCACGGCAGAGGCAAACATCATCGAGCCAGCGGTGAAGTCCAGAGGGTAGCCTTGGCAGTGGCTAGCTGTGCGTACCAAATCTTGAAACTCCTTTGGGAAATGCTTTAGCGGAAACTCTGCACCGAGGAGTTTATCCCCTGCTGCATTGACTTCGTTGATTACCATATCAGCTGTGATTTTGTTCGTCTCCATACTACTTGCGTTTACGAGTTAGTAACTTACTATCACACTCCTCGATGAACTCTTGGGTGGTTTGCTTGCGACTTGAACCTAAGAGCCACTCTTCAAGTTCTTCTCGGCGGAAGTAGATTTTGTTGGACCCCTCTTTTTTGTAGTGTGGGATTGTCCCTGCGCAGGTTTTGCGGTAGATGGTGCTTTTCTTGTAGCCCGTGAAGGATGCCGCCTCGTCTATTGTCATAATAGCAGGCTGTGGGGCGATGGTGGTGGTTTGCTGCGAACTCTCGTGCGCTTGTAACGCAAAGAACTCCTCGGCAGTTAGCGATACTAATGGTCGCTTTCTTAACTCAGATATATTCATAATAAATTCCCTTTTAATTTTTACTTTTGATTTGCAAATCGGTGACAAATCTAAGGCGAAAATCAAAGGAAATCAATCATTTACGGGGAATACATTTAGAGGGAATAGTCCGAAAAACTATTCCCTCTGAGGCTGTGCAGGTTAGTAAAATTGGCTATTAGAGACCGTTGCAAGGCGGCGATATTTCAAAGATAACAAACCATCTACTTCGGTTACATACAAGAGTATGCGCCCTCAGCAGCCGTTTTGCCATCTTTAAAATCTCATCCACCTATCAACGATCTCCAAAATACGAATGGTCTCTATTTATTGCAAAAATCAGTATCGGTACTTTTTAGATTGGTGATACTCTCCTTAAATTGAGCAATCAGACTGAGATATACAGACTCATTTTTCGGGAACTGCCTAAGCATTGTTTTGATTAGATCGATATTTGTCGATGAATTATCGCCACTCGCCATAGGCGGATTGAGGTCAAAAAACATGAGGTAATTATGGATAAATTGACAACCGCTATCGCTCATCGGAACTTTGTCGATGGTGGTGTAGTTGGAGTTGAGATAGGTGTGAGCCTTAGTAAGAAGTGCCAAACGTTGCGCCACAAACTGCATTGCGGTGCGGAGAGGGTCGCTAATCTTGCGATTTTTACCCTCGTATATCTTTTTGTTTAGCTCAGCGACAAGCTCCAAACGCCTCTCGATTGTGTCGCTATTTATAGGATATAGGTGCGCCACCTGAGTGCCGTAGTTCTCCGCCTCGAACTCTGCGAGGGAGTTCGATTGTGCAGCGATGATTAGAGCGTGAAGTTTGGGGTTTGGCGACTCTATGCGCTCTCGGCTGGTGAATCTTTTGGAGTAGAATAGTTGCAGGTCGTCGCTCTCGATGCTCATAATATCTTTGAGCTGTCGGCAGAGGCGTTCCCATTTTAGAAAAGTAGCGTCTTGATCTGCAAATTCATCCTGCTCACGACGAGCCTCGAACTCAACTTTCAAATTCCGCTCGGTTATACCTGCGAGATAGATCAGCAACGAATAGTTGTACAATTCGGGGTCGGTCATCACCTCATTGCAGAATTTCAAATACTCATTTTCGTCATATTTTAGTGCCTCATCAGCGACAAATCCGCAACACCTTACAATCTCTTTAATCATCTATTTTTCTGTTTTACTAATTCTCCGACAAAGATAATCAAACAAAATCAATAAAAAACTCAAAATAAATTGCACAAAATGTTTTACTAAAGTGTTACTAACGAAAAAATCAGCGAGTAGATTTAATATCTAACTCGCTGATTTTCAGTTGTCGGGGTGACAAGATTCGAACTTGCGGCCACACGCCCCCCAGACGTGTACGCTAACCGGACTGCGCTACACCCCGCTTTGGGATTGCTCCCGCCGTTGCAC
>JBCQUZ010000224.1:0-2162 GCA_047173645.1 Rikenellaceae bacterium | reverse complement strand
CTACCATATGAGCCGACACTCTTATGCGAGTTTATTAACTCTATCTCAGGGTGTTCCGATGGAGACAGTGAGCAAAATGCTTGGTCACTCCTCCATCAAAACAACTCAAATATACGCCAAGATTTGTAACGATAAGATAGATGATGATATGCGAAAGTTGGCAAAACGTATCGAGGGCAAATATTACTTAGCAGATTTATAATAATGGAGAAGAAAAAATATAGCACCTTTGCTGTGATGTTTTATATCAACAAAGGCAAGGCAAAAAAGAGTGGTCTATGTACCATTATGGGGCGCATCTCGGTAAGTGGTGAGATAGCGCAATTTTCAACAAAGATAGACATTGACCCTGCACAGTGGGACTCTAAATTGTACCGCTTAAAGGGCAAGGGTCGTGAGGTCATAGAGGTGAATCGGAAGATTGAGGAGCTGATAGCGACCATATCAAATAACCATAAGGAGTTGGTGGAGCAGAAGAGCTATGTAACTGCCGAGTTGCTTAAAAATAGACTCTTTGGCATTGGTAAGAGACAAGATATGCTATTGGCATCATTTGCTGAGTATAATGCCGAGTATGAAAAGATGGTGGGTGTAAGTAGAGCCAAAAACAGCTATCAGAAATATATAAACTCATATAGGCATCTATCTGAGTTTGTCGCAATGACTTATGGCGTAGATGATATTCTAATAAGCAGCGTAGATGATAAGTTTGTCAGTGCCTATAATCTCTATTTGAAAGGGACAAAGGGATTTAAGCCCAACACGATAAATATCTATACGCACCCATTTCGTAAGGTTATCACTCGTGCAATAAATCAAGGCGTGATCCGCAAAGATCCATTTGATAGCTACACATTTGCAAAGAAGGTGAAACGTTACCGCCATATGAGTAGCGAGGATCTACACAAGCTGATGACCACATCGCTCAAATCACGCTCTCTCGGATTTATTCGAGATATGTTTGTCTTTTCGACGTTTACAGGTATCTGCTATGCGGATATGAAAAATTTATCGCTCTCCAACCTCCATACAAACGGAGATTATCAGTGGATAACCCTGCAACGTCAAAAGACAAATAGTGATTGCTATATTCCTCTCTTAGAGATACCACAGCGGATAATCGCTAAATATGAGCCACTTCGTAAGAGTGATAAGGTATTTAATATGATCTCATTAGCTAATATGAATAGGGACTTAAAGAAGATCGCCAAACTTTGTGGAATAGAGAAAACTTTTTCTTATCATTTAGCAAGACACATTGCATTTTCCTACCTATTGAAAATCAGCAACTTGCAACAATCAAAATCAGCATAGCTAACTATTTAGAAACGAGCGAATATCTTTAGTATGCACGATATTGCGTTTTAAGTGTGTGGCTTATTATTACTCTGCAAATGTAGTAATAATATCTAAGTTATCAATAATTCCAGAGATAAAATTAATCTTTCGGTATCTTCTGCAATGATATTGCGCAAGATATTGTTACCTTTGTGGTATAACCAATTACACTGCTGAGATGAAAAAGATTTTTATTACAATGATTGTTGTGCTTATTGCAGCGGCTGCGAACGCACAGACGGAGGTGGATACACGTTTTTACGATACGTTCAAGGACAAAAAGGCAGTCTTTGGGTGCAAATATCAGGCTGCTGCCATATCTATAAATAATGAGGTCGAGAGATGGGGTGAGCCTGTTGAGACTCCGTTTATACCTGTTAGGCTTGATCTGAAGAGTCATTCACTGCAATTAGGCACAACTCAGATAGCGTGGGGAAAACTAATCCCCGATGAGTATAACGAGGCTGTTGGAGTGTATGAAACTGATAGGGAGGGGGTTGTTCTGTTGCAGTTCGATTGGAATGAGGAGCAAAATATCTTATTTATTTTGGTTCACGAAGATGGGTTAAATGTGTGTAAATTATACTATTGCCAATATGTTGGTACTGACGATGAATTAAATGGCTATGAATCTACTAAATAAATATATATGGCTACTCGACGTGATTAGGCGCGGTGGCGAGATGGGTGTTCTCTTTGAGGACATCTCTCAAAAATGGGGTGAGAACTTTGGAGAGGCTCTATCTAAGCGTACTTTTCACCATCAAAAAAGCCGAGTCGAGGAGCTGTTCGATGTAAATATCGTGTGCGATAGGCGCACTAAT
>JBCQUZ010000223.1:0-2166 GCA_047173645.1 Rikenellaceae bacterium | reverse complement strand
AAAAAGTTGCAAAGGTAATGATATTTTGATTACCTCTGCAACTTAATATGTCATCTTGCGACTGTGTAAACTGCAATATAAATAAACCTGCCTCAAAATTATTCGGAATAATATTTGAAATCACATCGAAAATTATTAACTTTGCAATGGTGGTAAAATTTACCGCTGTAAAAAAGTAGCGTTATGAAGTTTTATAATCGTACAAAAGAGATTGCCGAGCTTAGGCGAATTAAGGAGATGGCATACAACGACCACTCTAAGCTAACTGTGCTTGTTGGTCGTCGAAGAATTGGCAAAACATCGCTTATCCTCAATGCTTTAGAGGGTGAAGCACTCATATATTTATTCGTGGGACGAAAGAGTGAGGCTGATCTTTGCAAAGGTTTTGCAGCGGAGATTGAGCGTGTGCTGTCTCTCTTCGTTCCCGAAATGAGCAGCTTCACGGAGGTGTTTCGCTTTTTGCTCGATCAAGGAGTGAATCGTAAGTTCACACTTGTTGTTGATGAGTTCCAAGAGTTAGATAATATCAACAGCTCGATTTTTAGCGACATTCAAAATTATTGGGATCAATATCGCACCAAAACAAATATCAACTTTGTGGTGAGTGGCTCAATCTTCTCGATGATGAAGAAGATCTTCCAAGATAAGAGAGAGCCTCTATTCGGTAGAGCCGATGCAATTATGAAGATTTCAGCCTTTACGACCGAAACCCTTAAAGAGATAATGCGAGATTATAAGCCCAATTATACTAACGATGAGCTACTTGCACTATACACTTTCACTGGTGGAGTACCTAAATATGTGGAGTTGTTGGTCGATAACAAATCACTCGCAATTCCCCAAATGATAGCGTATATCTGCCAAAGTGCATCGCCATTTATCGACGAGGGTCGCAACCTCTTGATTGGTGAGTTTGGCAAGAAGTATGGTAACTACTTCTCTATCCTTAACGCTATATCGTCGGGCAGAAACACACAATCTCAAATCGCTGATTTCGTTGGAGATAAGAGCATAGGTGGGCAGCTATCTAAGTTGGAGGCGGTCTATGAGGTAGTTAAAAAAGTACGTCCTATATTTGCAAAGGAGACGTCGCAAACTGTTCGCTACGAGATTAGCGATAATTTCCTACGCTTCTGGTTCCGCTACATCGAGAACAACCGTTACATAATTGAGATTGGTAACTACGATGGGCTATCGAAGATAATGTTGGACGACTATCCGACCTACTCAGGCAAGATGCTCGAAGGATATTTCAAGCAACGGATGATCGAGAGTTTCGACTATCGTGCCATCGGTTCGTGGTGGGAGAGCAAAGGCGACCAAAATGAGATTGATATAGTTGGAGTCTATCTCGACAATAGCCGAGCAAAAGTTATCGAGGTGAAGCGTCAGCGCAAGAACTTCAAGCCTCAGCTTTTTGAGTCTAAGATAGAGGTTCTCAAAACACGAGCCTTGTCAAAATACGAGATTGAATCTGAGTGCTGGAGCTTGGAGGATATGTAAAAATACTGTAAATGAAGATAGGAACAAAAAGAATCACCCCAGAGCGTGAATCAAAAGCACTCGCAGACAGCAAGAAGAACGGTTTCCCAGTTGCATTTGGCGACAAGGAGCTATTCCAAACTTTGCGCATTGAGATTGTTCGAGAGAGTGGAATTCGCACATTCGAGATCGACAAGGAGTACCTGCCAAACAACAAGACCAATACCACCCGATTCTACCTCAAAGAGGGTGGAGAGATTAAATGGTGCAGCAAAGTGGCAGAGAATATGCACGAGGTGAAATAGAAAAACTATATGGTTATGGAGATAATACACGACAAACAGAACAATCGCTTTTACACTGAGGCGCAAGGATATACCGCCTATGTCGGTTACGAGATTTTGGGTGATACTCTAAACATCACCACTACCCAAGTGCCAAAGTCTCTCAGCGGTCAAGGCATCGCAGCAGCACTCGTCGAAGCTACATACGACTATGCAGCTGAGGAGGAATTAAAACCTGCTGCCACCTGTTCCTATGCCGTAGCGTGGCTTTCTAGACACACAAAAAGCTAAATAATGTTCGAGGAAAAGAAAAAATAATCACAAATATAAGTTTCTATTTAAGGAAACATTTTGTACCTTTGCAACGTAATAAGTATAAAGATGAATTTAAATTCAAAAT
>JBCQUZ010000222.1:0-2169 GCA_047173645.1 Rikenellaceae bacterium | reverse complement strand
TCCGAGCGTTTCGGAAAGGTGCTCCAGCGTAGGCAATCGCTAACGATAAATCGCAACGATAAGTCCACCCAAATCTCAACCCAAATGGATTCTCTAATCCCACAAAGCAAGATATCGACCCTCACGCAGGGAATGTTCGTAGGAGCAATCTCCGACAACTTCGGTGAGCGCATCGACCAAAAGATTTTCCACGCTGAGATAGTGGTGGACTCCGAAAAGGTGTCAGCCGAGACCGCTAAATACGAAAAAATCCCCACCATCATCGACTTCACAGACGATAACGATGAGGACATAATGGCAGAGCAGATCCAACTAAACTACGACAAAATCAAAGCCGACGTGCAAAATATCGTTGATAATGAGATTGCTCGTATCAAGGCTGATCCTTATTTAAGCACTCTTATAAAGCAATAATATGATTTATAATACCTATGGCTAAATAGTAATCAATATACACTATGTCTCAATTCTAAGACTTGTTTTTTTAAATGGTCAAAAATTAGTCTAAAATTTTTCTTATTGCTTAATCATAGCTAAATGTGTGAAATTTTTAACTAGCAAAGAGGCGATTTTCTTTTAGTGATAATCGCCTCTTCTAACAACAGAACCTATAAAAAACTAAAAATAACCCTGCGGTAACCACTCCGCAGTTTGGGGATATAGAGTCTTTATGTAAAGGCTCTATATATATTGTGTAATTACTTTGTAAACAAGTTGTTTGGATATTCACCAGCCTCGACTAATGCAGCTATTTTTGCTACTACATCGGGTCTGTCGGCGGCGTAGGTTACTCCGAACCAAACGGATGTGGTGTCTAAGACTTTTACGCTTGCTTGTTTGCTCTGGATTAGGTTGTTGACAACTAAGGGGATGAAAAATTCCGCCTTGAGGTTGTCGATATTTGCGGTTAAGAAATCCTTGAACATCTCCTCCGAGAATTGGAAATAGTCGGGTGTGAAGCCCCACATATTCATCGACACTGGGGTCTTTTCGTCTATGGTTTGGATTGCCTCATTCTCGTCGGGGAACTGCACCTCACCTGCCTCATTTCTTGCAATTGCGGTGCGCTCAACTACCGTTGTGAGGTGACCGCTCTCGTCTGTTTCGCATACTCCACGTGCTACTGTTCCGCTCTCGCTGAGGGTGTTGCCTACTCTGTAACCGACCATGCAGTAGTCGCCACTTTTGGTGCGCTCCTTTGAGAGTTCATCGGCTAGGACTTGAAAGCTATCACGTCCATAGAAATCATCAGCGTTGATAACTGCAAATGGCTCATTGACAACTTCTTTGCCCATCAAAACTGCGTGGTTCGTACCCCAAGGTTTTGCTCTCTCCTCGGGCACTGTGAACCCTTCGGGGAGGTTGTCGATAGCTTGAAATACTAGCTCCACAGGGATTGAGTTCTCATATTTTGGGAGTATTTGCTCTCTGAATGCCCCCTCGAAATCCTTGCGGATAACGAATACAACTTTGCCAAATCCTGCACGGATGGCATCGAAGATTGAGTAATCCATGATTGTCTCGCCATTAGGTCCCAAGCCATCTAATTGTTTGAGTCCTCCGTAGCGACTTCCCATTCCTGCCGCTAATACGAATAGTGTTGGTTTCATATATCTTTCTAAATTTAATGTTTCGTTTAAAGTTGCAACCCTTTGGGTTGCCGCCCTCCTTGCACTTTTTTTCAAAAAGTGCTTTTTTGGAGGGGAGGGCGCAGAGGCTGGACTGCCTAACGCCGGCGGGCGGTGCGAGCCGCACGGGCTTGGAAACTGCGTTTCCTTTTCTTATAGTTTTCTTGCTCCGTTGCTGATTACTACGTCGATTACTTCGGGGTTGATGCCATATTTTTTGTTGAATTTTTCTATGGCTGTTTTTGTAAACGTGTCGTAAATCTCATCCTTAACCAAGTTGATGGTGCAACCACCAAAGCCACCACCCATCATACGTGAACCAGTAACCTTACATTCACGTGCCACATCCACCAAGAAATCCAACTCCTCGCAGCTAACCTCATAATCCTTCGAAAGTCCATCGTGTGTAGAGTAAATATCGGTTCCTGCACGCTCCATATCACCAGCCTTGAGAGCCTCGCACACATCCAAAACTCGTCGCTCCTCGCCAATGATATATTTCGCTCGTCTATAATCTTCGTCCGATACTTTATCTCGTACA
>JBCQUZ010000221.1:0-2185 GCA_047173645.1 Rikenellaceae bacterium | reverse complement strand
ACGGAGACTCACACCTTGACCTCTGCGATATAGTGAACTACTTTGGTGGAGATGCTAACGAGGTAGATTGTCGAGGATTTGTCGAAAGATTTGAGTTTGAAGATGAAACGACGATTAAGATCTTCACCGACACAGCTTATGTACCTATGCAAAGGGTATGGGCTACGGTTGTAGCGAATTATGAGAGCTTGAGATATTACTTCGTTTCAGACGAGATAGGTAGTGAATGCTTCTATAATAACGACACAGATGGGGTTTGTTTCTTAGATAAATACTTTATCGACAATGATTTTGGTAGTGAAAATGAGGTTGCGGATAGCGACAAATTTTCACTCGACTATATGATGAAGTGGCTTGATGTCGGCGAGATAATCACTCTAAGTGATTTGGATATATGGCTTGAGATATTTAACGAAGAGCACCCAAATGACACTTTGCGATATTACAAATATGAAGTTCCACCAACACATATATAGCTATGGAAGATAAGATTTTACATAAGTTTTTCGAGCTTGATAGGTGGACTAAGGCTATCGAAAAGGGAGTTGGTAAGGATATTCGCAAAGACCAACTAATTCTGCTCACGGGTGAGAGTACACGCCTACAAATCGCCGATGCTATGGTGGCAGGACGATATGTTATTTCACCACCTCACACAGCTCGTATTCCCAAAGAGGGTGGCGATTTTAGAACGGTCTATGTGAATGAACCAATCGACAGAGTTATACTGAGCATTGCCAACGACCTACTCTTTGAGCTAATGCCAGAGATGATTCATAATTCGTGCAAGTCGTACCAAACGGGAATTGGGTGCGGTAAGATTGTCCGTGAGGTTAGCCGTAAAATAACCTCAGCCTCAAATGGTAGCGAGATAGGTTGGAAAGCGGATATTAGCAAGTATTTCGACTCTGTGCCGCTGAAATTTATTGATGCGGCATTCGACCAAGTAGAGGCTAAACACGGAAACTCAGCTCTGATTGATGTGCTACGAAAATACTATCACTCAGATCTCTATTTCGATGAGCATAACACGCTACAAAGCAAGTTTCAATCCCTCAAACAGGGTTGTGCGGTGGCAAGTTGGTTAGCTAATGTGTTGCTCTATGATATTGATGTCGATTTATCCTCTATGTGCGGTTACTATGTGCGTTACTCAGATGATATGCTCTTTGTCGGCAATGGTTACAGAGATGCTTTAACTCTACTGAGCAAACAGTTAGAGTTAAAATCTATGACCTTACACCCCAAAAAAGTTGAGTACCTAACGAGTAACAAGTGGTTCAAGTTTCTGGGGTTTAGCATCAAGGGTGATAAGATTTCACTCTCATCTACACGCATCAAGACCTTTCAGAAAGAGATTGAACAGCGTACAATCCGAAGTCCAAGCCGTTCACTAACTAAGGCGATCAACTCAGTGAACCGATACCTCTACAAAGGGTGTGGAGAGTATAGCTGGGCGACACAGATACTTCCAGTGTGTAATGTGCGCAAGGATCTTGACGAACTTAATAAATTTGTGATGGATTGTCTCAGAGCAGTAAATAGTGGCAAACGCAAAATAGGAGGTCTGGGTTATGTAGCCACCAATCAAGAAGGTTGTATAGTTCGGGGTATCGGGCGGAATGTGAAAGCAAATCGAGGTAAAGGAGAGAAAAATATCTCAGGTTACTTGACTATCGGCTGTATGCAAAACGCTCTTTTAACAAGTCGAGCCGCATATAACACGCTGGTTGGGTCGCTATAAATTACGCTGAACACACAGCAGGTGAATGAAAGGCAACAATTTAATTCAACAGGTATAAAACTGCTTATATATCCGATTCGTCTGGATCGATTATCCAGACAAATCCATATATCACAGATTATTCCTGTTGCTATCGACAAAGTAGAGAGATGTGTTGGTTGCATAACATTCACACCCAAAGCACATTGGCGAGATTCAAGGAGCAGATGATTAATACACCGTGTTGTAACCAGCTTCTATGGAGTCAAGAAAGGTGATTCATCATCACCTTCTCGACTCTACCAAAGCTGGAAGCACGGTTTATATCGAGAGTTTAGAGTAATGTGCCACTGCTATGCGAATTTCGAGACTCAGCACAGAGGGTGTAGTTCGAGGAGATAAATTTAGTTATCCCGTCTTTTAATAAGCCACCACGCCGCGTCGTACCCACTGTCGTTACGA
>JBCQUZ010000220.1:0-2207 GCA_047173645.1 Rikenellaceae bacterium | reverse complement strand
TTCTCGCACTGGATATGAGAGCGACTACGATGGAGCAACATCTACTCAGTATCAAGAGTATGTCTATAATGAGTATCGCTGGATGGGTAGTAGATATGCAGGTCAGCGCAATGATGAAATACTCGACGCTGTTCGCAAATGGGCTAAAGAGAGCTACCCACGTTGTAAATTCTCGGTGCGTGTGCATCACTACAACTCATTCTACATCAATCTTATCAATGCTGATTTTGATGTATTTGTCGAGAAGCATCGAGACATAATACGACACTCAGTCAATCACTTCTACATCGCCACAGACCCTAAGCTGACTGATCGAGCTAAGGAGGTTATGACAAATGTAACCAACTACATTATGTCATACAACTACGATGATAGCGATCCTATGACTGACTACTTCTGCACCAACTTCTACTTAACGCTGGGAATTGGCAGACACGACAAACCCTTTGAAGTAGTAGTGCCACAGCTCGCTTGCCCCAAAGGAAAGGAGGCTCCACAATTTAAGTTTCCAGAGGGCAAGGCTCATAAAGCAATCCGATTGGCATTGAATGGAGCATTGTTTGGGGAGCGTAAGTTTAGAGATGGCGAGGTTCGTAAGGTATTGGGTACTATGCACTACTACTCAAATGAAGCCTCTTTCTACCCAAAGATTTACAGTGCGCCCAAGACCGCTCAGAAGCGCATATTGAAACTTCAAGCCGCAGGAGTAGAGTGTTACCTGCAAAGGTCATATATCGTCTTTGATGGTTCACGCCAGAGACACAAAAGGCTCTAAACGATGAGATTCGTGCTAAGGAGGCTACGAAAGAGAAGAGGGATGAGAGTCAACACAATCTTAAATATGGCAATACAAATTACCATATTTCAAATTCTTAAAGGATAATATCGTTGGAGTTATAGTTATAACTGAGTGCAAAGTTTGTTACTGATTATTTGGGTAAGATTTCAACAATCGGAACAGTTTTATAAATACTCTCTCTTGTTGAGTACTTATATGTGCCTATTTGTTTTGCGCATTTACCTTTTGGTATATCAATCATTTGGTCGTCGTAATAGTGTTTTTCTCCATTGCTAAGAAATAGAACGACAATATCTCCCATCATATAATTATCACTATACGTCATTTTTTCTTGTTCGATAGCTAAAGCATTTCCTGAATCGTGAACTTGAATTACTTTAAATTTATTAGTACTAACGCAATCACCCGTTTCGGAAAACATCGTGATCCCATCATCAACTAAATCAACAGATGATGTAGAGTTGTTAATTAGCACACCTGCTACAATTAATAATACAGCACCTGTTATAACACCAGCAATAAAGATAAAAAAGGATTTCATAATACACGTATTTAATAAGGTTACACAAATATAATACATAAATTTACACTATCAAAACAAATGAAAAATATTTTACTAGATCTACGCAATTACTTTGAGCAGAAAGAGGTAAGGACACACGACGAGGAGATGTTCCTTAGCGAAATAAAGGGGCAACTCTCATATTTCCCTATCACATTCCTACATCGTGATGATCTCGCCTCCAGAGGCTTTGATGCTGAGGAGGTAGACGATTGTACAATGAAGGAGATTGCAGAGAAGATGGGGCGTGCCTATCAGGAGAATGGCTTTGGAGTCGATCTTGATATTCTTGCTGAGGATGAGGTCGAAAAATTCAAGTGTCCTAAATGTTGGGGTGATGCTACAAGTTATGACACTTATGATGAGAAGCTGAGTTGTTCGTGTGGTAACAAATGGAGCAAGGTCGAAGATACGGGGCGATATATCTTAGTAGAATATCCAGAGTCTCCATTCTTTGAGGCGAATGAGATAGGTTTTGAGTGCTACAACTCCGAGGATAATGGAGCGAGATATATTCCAGAGCATATCTATATCGCTCACTTCGACAAGAAGCCAAAGGCGAAACAGATATACCTCCCGATAGTTTGGCCACAAAGTCAATTATGTTTGGAGTGGGAGCATACAAATCCTGCTAAGTTTGCGAAATGCGAATATATTAACCCAGCTGATACAGTGTTGGATTTAGGTAGCAATGCACTGTTTGTTCCTCAATCACTAATTAAAAAATAGAGACGATGATAGAGAAAGAGTATATAGATGAGATGTGTAACTACATCAAAAAGATTTTCAGTTATAGCCTCCGTATAGTATGGTCGTGGGGACCAGATAACTATAGACACATTGAGT
>JBCQUZ010000006.1:0-55153 GCA_047173645.1 Rikenellaceae bacterium | reverse complement strand
TATATTTTGCATTTTGCCCCAAAAGCACCTTAACGCAATCAGCAGAATATCAACCACATTTACAATAAGTTACACCGTTTTGCTCTACTTTGCTAAATGACCTCTGTTTTATCATCCATATCACGTCTTTGCTTAAGAGTGATCTCGGGTTGATTTTTATCCGCTAAGGAGCGGTATCCAATAGCTACAGCTACGATTGCGCGATGTTCTTTTTGCTCCAAGATTGAGTCATATATTTTGTGATCTATACCCTCCATTGGAGTAGAGTCTAGATTCATTGTTGCACAGGCGCTAAGCAACACACCTAGGGCAATATATAGTTGCGATGTAAACCACTGCTTTATATACTCTTCACCGTGGGGTTTCAATATACTATTGTAATATTCGACATTTGGTTGAGGCAGTTCGCGTACAATTCTGTTCTCGAAACTATCAACATTGTTGCATATACTCATCACAACCAACAGAGGAGCCGCCTCGATTCTTTCGGCATTGAAATATGAACTCTTGGCAAGTTCGCTTTTGATTAAAGGATCGGTGACGAGTGTAAAGTGCCATGGTTGAGAGTTTATTGATGAGGGAGTGAGCCTCAATATTTCGGCAATTGTGACAACTATAGCATCGTCTAATTGCTTTGTGTGGTCATATAACTTTGTTGCGTAGCGTAGGCGCATAGCTTCGATAAACTCCATGATTTTATAGTTTTAAATTGATATTTTGATTGAAATATCTCTCTCAATAATTCTGCCATATTAGTTAAAGGTTTGAGTAATATGCCCCATTTTACTATCATTTTAGAGTATAGATGCTAATATTCAACTAAAAATTGTAAAAAAAGGGTAGAAAATTTTGCATATCAATAGTTTTTTCATACCTTGTCGGCGCAATTAACACACTAATATTTATTTTTTATGACAGGTACAGTAAAATGGTTCGATAGCAAGAAGGGCTACGGATTCATTGCTTGTGAGAATGGAAAGGAGTATTTCGTACACTTTTCAGGAGTTCAATCAGAGGGCTTCAAATCATTGGCAGAGAAACAAGAGGTTGAGTTCGAATTGTTCAATGGCAACAAGGGCGAACAGGCGATCAATGTTAAGGTAATAGGATAATCTTTTTCCATACACATAGATCTGGAATGAGCCAGAGAGGCAGATTAGTTAGTAACTTACTAATTGATCCCGAATAAAAACCCACTTAAATTTGTGAATTTTCGGAGTCACTTCGCTTTTAGAGTCTTACATCATAAGTTTGATGTAAGACTTTTTTTGTCATTCACATACACATTTATGTTGTCTGCCTATATATTTTTGAAAATTTAAAAATATTTGTATATATTTGTATAAAGGAAAATAATAGACAACCACTTTATTCCTAAACCAAACCTAAAACCACAAATATAAATTAAACTATGAAAAACTATAGCTACTGTGCTCATCTATTCACCCAAAAAAATAGTTTCGAAGAGGGCGTGTTAGAGTTGCTAAAAAGATGTCAAGATACGGAGAGCGTTATTATGCGTATCACGATATTTGGCAAATGTGAAGATGACATAGAGTATGAACGCAACGTTGAATACTTAGAGAGTACAGCTATAGAGTTATATGGTTCGAATGCTCCATTGGCAAGCTATGTAACTCAACCATTATTAGATGGAGGAACCTATGTCGCTGAGGTGCAATTCATTGACGTAGATGTTGTTCATCGCGAACTCAATGGCGTGCGGTATATCGTCATGGAGTGTGACGATATGAAACGTGTGATGTTGTGTGGTGTGCGAGGTGATGTGAAGGATTCTATTCGTGAGCAATCAGATCGCCTGTTTGATAAGATCCTAATGGTGTTGGAGTTCGAAGGATTTGAGGTGTCAGATATTTTCCGCCAATGGAACTATATCCCTAAAATCACAGCTGTCGACGCTAACGATTATCAACACTATCAAGCATTTAACGATTCGCGCACGGAGTTCTACCGAAAAGGGGATTGGACTAAGAATGGTTACCCCGCAGCTACTGGAATCGGCATGGATTGCGGAGCAGTTACGGTGGATTTGATCGCGGTGAAGCCTCTAAATTCTAAATTCAGAATCATACCTATAGATAATGATCTCCAATTGGCAGCACACGTCTATACCCAAGAGGTGTTGATTGGTGCCGAAGGAGATAAGATAGAGGGTCGCTCAACTCCAAAGTTCGAAAGAGCCAAGGCGTTGGGAAGCATCGAGGATGGTTACATCTGTTTTATATCGGGAACCGCCGCTATTCGTGGAGAGGAGAGTATGCAGTGTGACGATGCAGCGACTCAAACAGTTCAAACTATGGAGAATGTGGAGCATCTGATTTCGGATCACACATGCGAAAAATATGATATTGAGATCTCAACCAAAGTGCGCGAGATTCACTCAGCAAGAGCTTATGTTAAGTTGCCAAAGGATACAGAGGCGATAAAGGGTGTTGTAGATGAAAGATGGCCAGATACTTCGGTGATCTATCTACTTGCGGATGTTTGTCGCGAAGAGTTACTTATCGAAATTGAGGTTGTTGCAAATATGCCTTTCTAATTTTGATTACTATTTATTTGTAGTATAACTATTTATGTGGTATAAAGATATTTTTGAAAATAATCAACGTTGGGTGGAGCGCAAATTAGCGATAGATCCCGAATATTTCTCTAAACTATCGGCTCATCAATCTCCCGAGTACCTATATATCGGGTGTAGTGATAGCCGTGTGTCGATCGAAAAATTGATGGGATTGCAACCTGGCGAACTTTTTGTACATCGCAATATCGGAAATATTGTTGTAAATACAGATAGTAATGTCAATGCAGTTGTGCAATATGCGGTAGAGCATCTACATGTGAAACATATAATAATCTGCGGTCACTACAACTGCGGAGGGGTCAAATCGGCAATGCACCCCACAGATATGGGGCAACTTAATGGTTGGTTACAAATAATTCGCGATGTTTACCACACTCATCGCGCGGAGCTCGACGCAATCGAGGATCTAGATGCTCGATATGACCGCTTGGTGGAGCTTAATGTACGTGAGCAATGTCTAAATGTCATGAAGATTGACCATGTGCAACGCTCATGGGTGACAAACCAAATCCCACAAGTTCATGGCTGGATCTTCGATATTCGCACAGGATTACTCAAAGATCTAAATCTCAACACGCGCGAACTATTCGAAGAGGTTGAGGATATATATAATATCAACTTCGACCATAAATAACATTTAAAATTTCAATAGATATAAGGATTACCTAAATCAAAATAAAAAAAGAGGAGGGCTAATAAGTAAAAATTCACTTACTAGCCCTCCTTCTTATTATTCGTTATCTATATCTATCTACTCAACTGTCACTGACTTTGCAAGGTTGCGAGGTTGATCTACATCGCGCCCCTTACACACTGCAATATAGTAAGATAGCAACTGTAATGGTATGGTTGTCACCAAAGGTTCGAGGCATGGATCAACTTCGGGGATCTCGATAGTGAAATCTGCGGTTTTACTCATTTGAGTATCGCCCTTCGTTACCAACGCTATAACTCTACCGTTGCGAGCCTTAAGCTCTTGGACGTTGCTCAATACCTTTTCGTACATCTCGTTTTTGGTAGCAATAACCACAATCGGCATTTCGGAATCTATAAGGGCTATAGGACCATGTTTCATCTCTGCAGCAGGATAACCCTCAGCGTGTATATACGAAATCTCCTTTAATTTGAGTGCCCCCTCCAATGCAACGGGATAGTTGTAGCCACGTCCCAAATATAAGAAGTTGCGAGCATAGGTGAAAATCTTCGACAGCTCAGCCAACTGCTCGCTCACCTTCAACACCTCTGCCATCTTGTCGGGAATAGTACTAAGCTCCGCAACCAAACGCGAATACTCCTCCTTAGGTAGCATCCCTCTGTTGCGTCCCAACATCAAAGCCAACATTGTTAGTACCGTTACTTGACCCGAAAAAGCCTTCGTCGATGCAACTCCGATCTCGGGTCCCACGTGTGTATATGCTCCAGAGTTTGTATTTCGAGCTATTGAAGAGCCCACAGCGTTGCATATTCCATAGACAAAAGCACCTCTCGATTGCGCCAACTCAATAGCCGCCAAAGTATCTGCTGTCTCGCCTGATTGCGATATTGCGATCACCACATCCGACGAATTTATCACTGGATTACGATACCTAAACTCCGACGCATACTCCACATCTACAGGTATTTGAGCATAGCTCTCTATGAGTTGCTTACCGATGAGTCCAGCGTGCCATGATGTTCCGCAAGCAACTATTATAAAGCGAGTTGCATTAGATAATTTATCATGATTATCTATGATCGATGCCATCGTGATATTGTCTTGACGCATATTTATACGCCCCCTCATACAATCGGCAATACATTTTGGTTGCTCAAAAATCTCCTTAAGCATAAAATGTGGGTATCCACCCTTTTCGATTTGACCCAATGTAAGCTCCACTTGGTGAATCTCGGGGATCACCTCCACATTATTGATGTCGACAATTTTAAGCTCCTCGCCCAATCGTATGTGAGCAATCTCACCATCCTTAAGGTAGATCACCTTATCGGTAAATTCAACAATCGGAGTGGCATCCGAGCCCAAGAAAAATTCACCATCTCCCACCCCTACAACAAGAGGGCTACTCTTGCGTGCTGCGATAATTTGACCTGGTGATTCTCGATCTAATATAGCGATTGCATAAGCTCCAATAACTTGATGCAAAGCTATTTGAACAGAGGTTAATAGATCTAAATTATTTTGAATTTTGAGATACTCGATAAGTTGAATCAACACCTCCGTGTCGGTGTCACTCTTGAATGTACGCCCCTTCTCCTCCAAATTTTGGCGAATTGTTGCGTAGTTCTCGATGATTCCGTTGTGAATAATTGCCAACTGCTCCGACTCCGAATAGTGAGGGTGCGAATTTCGTTGACATGGTTCACCATGTGTTGCCCAACGAGTGTGAGCAATACCTACAGAACCAGAAATATCTCTATTATTAGCATATGCCTCCAACTCAGAGACTTTGCCCTTCTCTTTGTAAACTTTTAGATTATTTTCGTCATCTATGAGTGCTACACCAGCACTATCATATCCTCGATATTCTAATCTCTTTAAACCTTTTATCAATATTGGGTAGGCATCTTTAGTGCCTATATATCCTACTATTCCACACATATTTTAGGGGAGTTCTATTTTCTCCCTAATTTTAATTCGTAATTAACACTCAAAGATAATAAATTGTTTTTATTTATGACACATTTTAGCCATAATATTTTCGTTCAAAGCACCTCTTTCGCCCCTTGTGAGCCCCACAAAATAGATTGCCACAATTGCTAAAATCCCCCCCACAATAGCTCCAATAATCTCACCACACAGCTCCGACAAATAATACGCTACAGGAGCCGACACAACGACAACTCCTAATATAGGCAATATACTATAATTAACGAAATTGGAGAGAGAAAATTGTGTAATCCATCTAAGATATAGGACTCTAGCTACAAGAGCAACACCCGCCAAACAAACCTTCACTACTGTTGCCGAAATAGGATCAAATCCCATTTTGAACAAAAACCAAGAGATGGGGATATTTAAAATTATAATCACCGAAAGAATTATTTGATACCACTTAATGCGTCCTACCCCATTCACCGCAACCCACATCGGCGACGATGTTGCCTCGAAAAGCAAAAAGAGCAGAAAGGCGCGTACGAATTGAAGTGTATATTGTGGCACTTCACCCAACCACAGCCACAACACTGTTGGAGCGCATATATAAAAAGGCAACACAATTATATAGAGCAACATAAATGAACTCTTGGCAGTTTGACATATCAACTTCTCGAAATATCGCTGTTCACCAGCCGCATAACTTTGAACCAACAGAGGGTTGAATGCCATCTGAAAATTATTAGCAAAAGCCCACACCGCCATTTGAACTTGGGTTGCTATGCCTAGTGCCGCATTTACAACAACTCCAAAAAATAGATTAATCAATATATTTAACCCCTGAGGTGCCAATACGTTGCTTACGCTACTCATAAGGCTCCAACCCGAAAATGAAACCAAAGCAAAATATTGCTCCTTATTGCGTTGCAATGTAAATGTCGTTGTAGAGCTCAACCATTTGCGACAATAGGCTCGATAACAGACTAAAATCACAATGCTTGATGCAAAAATCAACCCCGAATATAGGATTAATTTATCGGTATCAATAGCAACCAACACACTAACTATAAGTATATTAAAAGCACTCTCAACAATACTCACATATGCGTAGAATGACATTTTCTCATTGGCTATAATTGTAGCATGAAACGGCACCCTCAAGATCCCAACGGCTGCTGTAAATAGCGAAAATTGATATACCCAAATCGCTGCATCGACCCTATCTATAGGGATATTTAGTTTATTCAACATAAACCATAATCCAACAGTTTCACCAAGCAACACAATCAACACAGCGATAGCGATATGCAACATAAAACTCACGCTAAAGATCTTTGCCACAGAGCGTTGGTCACCTCCACGCCCCATTTCAAAATTCAAAAATCTCTGCGTCGCATTTGTCATTGCTGTTTGAGCAAATGTAAAAATCAACACTACCCCACCAACAATACTATACACTCCGTAATCAACTTCACCCAAGGTGTTTAGCACAACTCGTGAAGTATACAAAGCAACCAAAATTGTCACAACGGTGCGGATATATAGCATCATTGTATTCTTTGCTATGCGAATGCTATTTGTATTATGCGACTGGGTGATATTCAACTCTATATATTTTACTATATTTTATTCATTACTATATTTTACTCAAAAAATATTTCTAATTCCGCTCAAAGGTAGTAAAAATTTATGTAATTACCCTTCTTTACAACATTATAGCTATGCAACAGCTCTAAAAAAAGCAACTGTGATTTTGACTATATATATTTTTTTATATTACCTTTGTAAAAAAATATCTCTATGGAAACATGCAAATTCTTAGCTTCATTCAACTTCTGCCCTAAATGTGGAGGTAACTTTGTAGACAACAACTTCAAGAGCAAACGATGCGAAGAGTGTGGATTCATCTACTACTTCAACCCCTCATCTGCCGTTGTTGCAATCATCAAAAATTCAAAAGGCGAAATCCTTGTCTCAACACGCGGACAAGAGCCAGCCAAAGGTAGCTTAGATCTTCCTGGAGGATTTGTCGATAGCTACGAAAGTGGCGAAGAGAGCGTCAAGCGAGAAGTTCGCGAAGAGTGTAATTTGGAGGTTATCTCGACAAAATATCTCTTCTCAATCCCAAATCTATATAATTACAGCAACTTCGAAGTGCATACCCTCGATATGTTCTTCGAATGCGTAGTAAACGACACAACAACAATCCATGCCGACGACGATGTCGCATCACTCCAATTTATCGCACCAAAAGATATTAACCTCTCGGAGTTTGGATTGAAATCTGTACGCGACGGTTTAGGGCGATACTTAGCCTCTTGTGATTAAAAAAAATCCCTCTCAAGTTCGCTCGCCATATGCAACATACAATACATTTGTATTACATTTAGCGAACGAACTTAAGAGGGTATTAAGATGTTATTCTTAGGTCTCTCTACAACTTACGATTATCGACAACACGTTTAGATTTTCCTTCGAAACGTTGCAATGTCTTTGGCTCTACAAGTTTAATCTCGGGGTTTAGACCCAACATACTGTGCAACTTAGATGCAACCTTCTTCTTGATTTGCAACATTTTTGACATATTGTCAGACATAAATGCTGGGCGCACCTCAACTTGAACTTCAAATGTATCTTGGTTATTTAAGCGGTCAAGATAGATCATGTAGTGTGGTTCCAACTCCTCGATTCCCAAAACTACCTCTTCGATTTGAGATGGGAACACATTCACACCCTTGATGATAAGCATATCGTCGCTACGTCCCACAATACGTGTCATTCTGACATTTGTACGTCCACACTCGCAAGGCTCCGCTATCAACGAACATAAATCCTTTGTGCGGTATCTCAACAATGGAATACCCTCCTTGGTGATCGTCGTAAATACAAGTTCACCCTGTTCACCATAAGGGAGCTGTTCGAGGGTGTCGGGCGATATAATCTCGGGCAAAAAGTGATCCTCCGCAATGTGCGATCCACACTTGAATTGACATTCGTGCGACACTCCTGGACCCATAATTTCGCTAAGTCCATATAGATTATAGGCATTTACACCAAACCTCTCCTCTATCTCTTGACGCATCGCCTCTGTCCACGGCTCTGCACCCAACATCATAGTTTTGAGACTAATATCATCTTTGGGCGAAAGACCCATCTTTTCGATAGAATCCGCAAGATACAACATAAATGATGGAGTTGCAGCAAGAGCTGTAGCGCCAAAATCGCGAAGCAATTGAATATGCTTTTGGGTGTTACCCGTCGATGTAGGGATCACTGTTCCTCCCAACGCCTCAACTCCATAGTGAGCACCCAATCCTCCAGTGAATAGACCATAGCCATACGCCACCGAAAATATATCCTTACTACTTGTGCCATAGGCTGTCATACAACGCGCCATAAGCTCCGACCACACCGAAATATCTTTGCGTGTATAACCCACAACCGTAGGTAAACCTGTTGTTCCCGACGATGCGTGAATACGGATAATCTCCGACATCGGAACTCCAAAGAGTCCATATGGATAGTTATCACGCAGGTCATTCTTAGTGGTGAATGGAAGTTTTACAATATCCTCGACAGTGCGAATATCGTCGGGGGTGACATCCATAGCCTGCATTTTATTGCGGTAAAATGGGACTTTGTGATATACGTTGTGAACTGTTTTGTGAAGTCTTTTTCCTTGCAGTTCGTGCATCTCGTCACGCGACATGCACTCTTTTGAACTATTCCAGATCATTTTTGGTCTATTTTAAGTTTACAATTTTCTTATATATGTTTAGCTATTTAGCCTCTATTTATGCTTGGTAGTCTGCAGCAAATAGCGCCAATCTTTCATCCATAATTGCTAACATCTCGTCGGTCATTCGCGATGTGCAAGCTCTAACTCCTTCGCGCTCACTTCCCATCGATGAGAGCGAAATCGAACTGATACCATAGTGTATAAATGCGTTGACAAGCTCCGCGCAACTCATATCTCGATAGCCAATCGTAAAGAAGAATCCATCGCCAATCTCGCGATCAATATCATTTTCGTAGACAATATGAAATCCACGTCGCTTAAGCATATCCTTCATCTTCACCGCGCGGCGAGCATATTCGCTAGTCTCCGTCACGAAGTTATACTCCCCAGCTGTTGATGCTCTAAACATCGCCGCTAAACCATATTGTGCCGAATGGGTGATGCCCGACGAGAGCATATCCAACACTCCTCCAACCAATGTTGTGCCGAAGTGTCCACCTCGTCCATATCTCTTGTCCAACTGCTCAAACGAACGATTGAAGAGTTTATCACCCACACACAACACCGCAATACGTTGACCTGCATAGCTATATATCTTAGATCCCGACACCATCAACATATAGTTATCGGTATATTTAGCAACCGTAGGGACAAATGGCTTCGCAAATGGGACGCTATAATCCAGACGAGAATCCATACCCAGATATGCCAAATCCTCGATCACCACAACATCGTGCTTAGTCGCCATCTCACCAATTATCGCAAGCTCCTCTTCGGTGAATGTGATCCACGAAGGGTTGTTGGGCGACGAATATATTATCGCCGAAATATCTCCTGCTCCAAACTCCTCATCCAACTTTTGACGCAACGCCTCACCTCGATAATCGAAGATCTCGAATGAGCGATGCTCAACACCCAAAACTCTAAGTTGTAGCTTTTGGATTGGAAAACCTGGGTCTATAAAGAGCACCTTATCACGCTCTTTGTTCAAATGAGCACAAATTGCAAACGAGCTAAATGATCCCGCCACAGATCCCGTTGTTGGAATACATGACACGGGCGAAATTTCGACATCAAAAAATGCCTTCACAAACTCCGACGCTACCTCCTTGAGCTCTGGCAAACCATCCGAAAGGGGATATTGCGATGCAACGCCTGCATCCAACGCCCTCTTTTCGGCATCTATACCCACTTGGCAAGGTGGCAACCCTGGGATTCCTTGATCCATTCTAACAAATGGAATCCCTGTTTTGCGCTCCAAGGTAGCTGCCAAACTCAACACTTGGCGGATTGTTGCGCTCGACAAATCTGCTATGCGTAGCTCTGCCATTGTCTCGGCAACCAACTCCTTTGAAAATACTACACTCATCTTTCCCTCTATTATTTTAGTTGCTCCTTAACAGCCTCTGCACCAACGCGCAATGCTTTGATATTCATATCGACAATCGCTCGCCCCTTGCGCGAGAAGATGCGTTCGATACCAGCCTCCAAATCTTTTTGTTCGATCGAAAGGATAGTCGATGCCGCACCCAACAACACAATATTTGCCGAGCGCGAAACCTCTGCATCCTTTGCAATCTGCTCCACATCTAATGTAAGCAATTTCGGCATCTTTTTGAGCTCTTCTGCAAGAAGTTCTTCGGATGGATAGTTCGGAATATTAATAAAAGGCTTCGACGAAGTTACAACCCATCCGCTCTCCTTTAAATATGGAGCATATCGCAACGCCTCCATAGGCTCCAACGATATAATTGCATCGGCACCTCCAAGTGCTATCAAATCTGAATCAATAGCTTCGGAGCTAATGCGCAAATTTGTCTGTACGTCGCCACCTCGTTGGCTCATTCCGTGCACCTCAGCTTGTTTAATTTGTAGCCCCTCTGTGCGAATCGCCTCACCAATAACTGCGGCGATAGAGAGGATTCCTTGACCTCCCACTCCCGAGAGGATTATATCACATTTCATAATTTTCTTTCGTTGGTTAAATTACTTTTTCTTTGCGTGTTTCTTCATTGTTTGGATACACTCTCTGCGTGGGATGATTACCGAAACTCCATCATACTCAAACTCTTCGCGCATGATAGTCTCGATCTCCTCCATATTCTTTGGCAATGGCACAACAACTCTAATATGTTCTGGCTCAACACCCAACCCTTGGCAAATAGCTTCAAATTTGTATGTTCCAGCGGAATCTTGACCTCCAGTCATTGCTGTTGTGAGGTTGTCCGACAAAATCACAGTCATCTTGCTTTTGGAGTTCACCGCATCCAACAAACCTGTCATTCCAGAGTGTGTAAATGTAGAGTCGCCAATTACAGCAACTGCAGGGTGTTGACCTCCGTCGCTCGCACCCTTCGCCATTGTGATCGAAGCACCCATATCGATACAGCTATCAATTGCCGAAAATGGAGGTAAAGCACCCAATGTGTAGCAACCAATATCGCTAAAAACCTTACCATTTTCATACTCCGCAATGATCTTATTTAGTGCGTTATATACATCTCGGTGACCACAACCCACACACATTGCAGGGGGACGAGCCACAACAACTTCGCTTGGTGCGAAAACCTGTTTTGATGCAATTCCCAAAGCTGGTTTCACATTGTCGGGGGTGAGCTCTCCAACGCGAGGAAGTTTACCATTCAAACGACCATCAACCTTGTCGTTATCCAACACTCCGCGCAACTGCTCCTCGATGAATGGTTGTCCATCCTCCATCACCAAAACTCTATCACACTCACTCATCAAACGAGCGATAAGAGCCTTTGGAAGAGGATATTGTGACACCTTAACTGCGGGATGTGGCAAACCTTCGGGATAGTTATCATTGAGGTAGTTCCACGCAATTCCAGACGCTATAATTCCGAGTGATTTATCTTCGCCCTCGTGATATTTATTGAATATTGAATTCTCCGACATCTCGACAAGTTGAGGTTGTTGTGCGATAACTTCATTGTAACGACGACGTGCAATGGCTGGCAACAAAATCCAACGCTTTGCATCCTCCGAGTATTTAATCTCATTTTGAGCCAAACTTTCGCCCACATTAACCACCGCGCGACTATGTGCCATGCGAGTTGTGATGCGCAACAAAACAGGCAACATCAACCTCTCCGACAACTCGAAAGCATATTTCATAATATCATAAGCCTCCTGTTGCGACGATGGTTCAACCATTGGGATCAATGCAAATTTACCATAAAAACGCGAATCCTGCTCATTTTGCGACGAATGCATAGATGGGTCATCTGCTGCCAAAACAACAAGACCGCCATTGATTCCCGACACTCCCGAATTAATAAATGCGTCGGCACAAACATTCATACCAACGTGTTTCATACATACAAGTGCACGCTTACCGATAAACGACATACCTAGAGCTGCCTCCATCGCGGTCTTTTCGTTGGTGCACCATTTGCTATGTATTTGGGTTGCCTCTTTTGAGTTTTGGATATATTCGGTGATCTCGGTCGATGGGGTGCCTGGATAGGCATAAACTCCCGATATTCCTGCACGAATAGCACCTAATGCTACCGCTTCGTCACCCAACAATAAAAGTGTTTCGTTTTGATTCATTGTGATATGATATATTGTTTATTTTTACCTTAATTTTATCTTTTGGTTTAAGATTTCAAAGATACGAAGTTAATGTTTTTTTTGCAGATATACAACTTTCCATTATAGATAAGCGCTCTTTTTCATCTCAAACATTTGATTTTACCAACTTTTAAGGTTATATTTGTTATCAAATTAAAAAAAACAAACTATTACTTTTTATGAATAACATCGTCCCAAAGGTGTGGAGCAAAGATTTCATTTTGATCTTTGTCTCGAACTTTTTAGTCTTTTTGTGCTACTATATGTTGGTGCCAATTTTGCAACTCTACTTCCGCGATTCACTCGGCTATGGAGAGTCAATGGCAGGAATTATTGTAGCTAGTTTCACAATCGCGTCACTCTCCATAAGACCCATTTCTGGTTTTATAGTTGACAAATTTGCTCGCAAACCACTCTATCTGTTATGCTACGGATTGTTTACAATTGCCATGGGTGGCTACGCTTTAGCATCGTCTCTTGTTTTGATTATCCTACTACGCGTTATACACGGTTATGGTTTTGGGCTCAACACGGTGGGTGGACTAACCTACGCTATCGACGTTTTGCCAGGCGAAAGACGTGGTGAGGGTATCGGTTATTTTGGTATTGCATATAGTGTTGCAATGGCTATTGGCCCACTATTTGGAATTATGCTTAGAGATTTGGCGGCTGAAAGCACAACATTTACATTTGACCATATATTCTTGATCGCCTTTGCATTAGGATTGCTAGGTATGGTATTAATATTATTTATTAAACCTGTTCCGAAAATCGAAAAAAGTGGTGATGTGGCGACTCAAAAACTATCTATCGGACGATTTATATTGCTTCGCGGTTTGCCATGTGTTTTGATAATCGTATTGTCGGGTTATGGATATGGAGCAATTTCGAACTTTGTAGCTGGCTACGCTAAGGATGCCACTTGGGCTGGGGCTAATGCTGGATACTTCTTCTTTGTGTTGGCATCGGGGATCGTTGTGGCGCGTATCTTGTCGGCTAAGATGATAAATCGAGGAGAGGTTCTCAAGGCTACTTATGTAGGTGGAGGGTTGGTTGTTGCATCATACATATTGTTTTTGATATGTTCAAATGCCTATATCTTCTATTCGCTAGCTCTTCTGTTTGGTTTGGGATTTGGATATTTTGGTTCGTCATTCCAAACGATGCTTGTCAACCTAGCAGAGCCCACACAGCGCGGTACGGCGAGTGCTACATACTACACATTTTGGGACATGGGAATCGGTCTAGGTATCGCCACAGGCGGTTTTATGTTGGATGCTTTTGATTTTCAAGCGCTTTTGATTCTTTGCGTGTCGCTTGTTGTTGTGTCACTCATCTACTTTAGATTTGTTTCGGACAGATATTACACAGCCAATAAATTGTTATAAAATTGACTTTTTGTTGTTAATTTTTGGTGAAATTTAATTATTTTTGATAACTTTGCAACTATCTACTCTTTCGAAAGGGTAGATAGTTTTGTTATATTAATGGATTGAGATATGGATAATTTTGACGCTGTAAACTACGACGCTAAAGTCGAATACGAAATAGAAGATCTAATGAATAGTATGCGACGAAAGTACTCTCCCGAAGAGATGATACAACTTCGCGCTGCATATGAACTAGCTTTTGAAGCTCACAAAAACCAGCGTCGTAAAAGCGGAGAACCATATATTATCCACCCTATAGCTGTAGCACGTATCGCCTCCGAAGAGCTATCACTAGATGTAAATTCGGTGATGGCCGCTTTTTTGCACGATGTTGTGGAGGATACCCCCTACACCGTAGATCAAATCAGAGAACGCTTTGGCGATGATGTCGCATACCTAGTGAAGGTGCTCACCAAAGAGAAGAAGGATTATTACGAAGGATCGAGCCAAATAGACAACTTCAAACAGATGCTCAGCTCGCTAAATTACGATATTCGCGCTCTACTTATCAAACTATCTGATCGCCTTCATAACATGCGTACACTTAGCAGTATGCGCCCCGAAAAGCAGATGAAAATAGCGGGTGAAACCGACTATTTTTATGCACCTCTAGCCAATAGATTGGGGCTTTATGAAGTTAAAACAGAGCTCGAAAACCTAAGCCTCCGATTTAGATGTCCTCAAGAGTACTCCACAATCGAGAGAGCGATCAAACGCGACGAAGAGACGAATAGAGCTCGTTACGAAAGCCTCACAACAAAGATCCAAAATATATTGGACGAAAACGATATTGATGCCCAAATTAAGGTTAATAATCGTCGACCATATAGCATATGGAAGAAGCTCAATAAATCGGGCAAAGATATAGCACACCTTGACAATCGTAGCGTAGTTCGCATTATATACACCGACGATAACCAAAGATCCGACAAGGTTATATGTCTAGGAATCTATTCGTTGCTAACGAGCTATTTCAAAGAGAAACCCAATAGCTTTATCAACTATATTGACTCCCCCAAAGAGAATGGCTATCAAGCATTGCATATCAAACTGCTTGGAGATCACGGTATTTGGGAGGAGATTCACATCCTATCATCAACAATGGTACGCAATGCTCAACTAGGGTGCCTAGGTATTGCCGAAGGAGATTCGATATTCAACTGGATCGAAAAATTTAAGATCATCCTCCACGACATAGCATTTAGCACCAGCGAAGTGAGCTTCATGGAGAGTGTTATGAGTACCTTCTACAAGGATGATATTGTTGTTTATACCCCCGAAGGCAAAAGTGTTATCTTGCCATTTGGAGGCACAGCTCTCGATTTTGCCTTCGAGATCGACTCCGACCTTGGACTTCACGCCCTATATGCACGCATCAATGGTCGCCTAAAATCTATCAAGAGCGTCCTTAATAGGGGCGATTGTGTCGAGGTTGTGAAGGGCGAAAAGGTTACGCCCAAAGATGATTGGTTGGATCATGCCCTAAGCTACAAGGCACGCAAAAATCTTCAAGCCTATCTGCTAGATATTAAGAAACTTCCATATGGTCGATGTTTGGAGTGTCAACCTCTTCCAGGCGACGAAGTTGTGGGCTTTACCCAACCAGATGGCAATGTAATGCTACACAAACGTAACTGTGCGACAGCCATCCGCTTAGCTTCGCAGTTGGGAGATTCTCTCATAGCAGTGGAGTTCGAGGAGGATATAGAGTTTTTATACCCTGTAACTATCACTATCAAAGCGGTTGATAGATTCCATCTATTAAGTGATTTGGTGGAGTGCATCACCGAGAAGCTAAAGCTATCTATAGACAACCTCACAACTGTCACCGAAGATGCTATTGTAAATTGCAAAATCAACTTCCTCGTCCACTCTATCGGCGAACTCCGCATGGTTATCGCCTATATCAACCAAATTAATGGGGTAGACGAAGTACGTCGTAGTGTATAAAGCGTGAGTTAATTGGGAGAATAAATTTGGAGTGATTCCATAGGATAGGATAAACAAATTACCTACCTATGGAATCACTCCTGCCACACATACAACGACTTTACATTTTGAGAATATACTCCTGATAACCCTCTTTATTTGTCTCTTTTATTTATTATCTTCAACTTGTTTTACACCACCTTTGTATAGGTAACGTTTGATCTTTTGAGTTGGGGTTTTAACAAACTCCTCCTTCTCCTCGACAACCTCCGAAATCTTCGAAAAGCGATTAACCTTTGCATTGGCATATTCGCGGATCTCTTTCATGATCTCATCTTTGCGTCTTTCCCACTCATTCATCTTATTATCGAACTCATTCATCTTAGAGTCCCACTCTGCCTTAAACTCCTCCATCTTTGCCTCTATAGCCGATGAGTCGAAATATACAAGAGCAACGAGTCGCCCCTCCTTTTCGGTAACGATACTCTCGGCGATATAGCGGTGTGAATTAAGAACATTTTCAATCTCCTCTGGATAGATATTCTCACCACTTGGACCCAAAATCATATTCTTCAAACGCCCCATGAGATACAATCTTCCATCCTCAGCAAATCTTCCTATATCTCCCGTGCGGAACCATCCATCCTCTGTAAATGCTTCGCGTGTAGCCTCTTCATTTTCGTAATATCCACGCATCACACATGGCGACTTCGCGACAATTTCGCCCTGCTGAGTCACAGGATCAATATTATCAAGCCTTAAAGTCACAGCTTTAGCTGCATAACCTGCCGACCCAACCAATGTGTTAGATGGCACTGCGCCTGCCAATAAAGGTGCCGTTTCGGTCAATCCATAACCAATTCCATAGGGTATCTTTCCTGCAAACAAAAACTTTTCGGTCTCGGTATCCAACTTCGCACCTCCGATTGCGAGGAATCTTAAACGACCTCCAAAGACCTTCATAAGTTTCTTTCCAGCAACACGATACAAATAGTTTCTTATAAATCCAACCTTACATACTGCTCTCCACAAAGCTGTAGAGTTAAACTTAGCTTGCACTTGTGAGCGGAAGATCTTCTCGATAATAAGAGGCACAATAAGCATCAATGTTGGACGTACACTCTTTAGCGCAGGCAACAAAGTCGATGCGGTAGGTGGACGATCGAGGTATGTTGATTTTGCACCCCACGCAAATGGGAATATCAATCCCAAAGAGCTTTCGTAGGTGTGCGATAGAGGCAACACCGACAAAAATACATCATCCCCATTTATAGGGAACATATCCTCCAACAGACTCGTCTGCGACACTAGATTGTGGTGTGTAAGCATTACCCCCTTAGGTTTCGATGTTGTACCTGAGGTATAGATAATCACCGCTAAATCATCCTTTTGAGGTATAGATTTTGAGCCCTGCTCATTGACCGTTTGCGACAAAATCTTAAGATTCTTAGTACGCATTACGATATTAAGATTTCCCAAAACACGCTTCGATATTCGGGTATATAACTTATCCGACACCATCAACGCCTTAGCGCCACAATGCTCAATAAGCATATCTAAATCTTCGTTTGTGAAATCAGGCAACAAAGGCACTGCCACCATTCCTGCTGTTGTTATTGCGAAGTAGCTCACACCCCAGTTAGGCATATTACTACTCAAAATCACCACCTTATCGCCAGCATTTAGTCCAGCGCTTAGAAGTGTTTGTTGTACATGTTCAATTCGTCGACCAACCTCTTCGTAGGTTACATCTTCTCTTTCGAACATTGTGTAAGCTATGTTTTGTGGATAGCTCTTTAGGCTATTTTGCACTAAATCATATAGTGTTTCTCTAGTCATAAATTATTTTTAGTTATTTTAGCGCTAAATTTGTTTCAATCTACTTGGTTAAAGTAGATGCGCAAATCAAGCCAATATAATATTATTCACAAAGATAGTTTATTCTTTTATAATTTTAACTACTTTTGAACAAAAATATTGCACTTAAGAACAAAATGATTGACATTTCGCACATAAAATCTCTTGCCACCACACATGGGTTCGACCTTTGTGGGGTTACTCGCACCACTCCACTACCTCAAAATTCAGAGTATCTTAAATCGTGGTTATCTGATGGTTATGGTTCTCCTTTGGAGTATATGAGTCGCTATGAAGATGTGAGATTAGACCCATCGAAACTTATCGACGGAGCCAAGTCTGTGATTGTATGTGCCGTAAATTACAAAAACGAATATAGTATTGTACAAACGCCTCCTCGCATTGCATCATATGCACTTAATCGCGATTACCACAAAACTATCCGCAAAAGACTTAAAGCTATGCTTCGCGATTTACAACTCCTATACCCCACCCTTTCGGGTCGTTGTTTTACCGATTCAGCACCTATATTCGAAAAGCAATTAGCCATAAATTGCGGTCTTGGATGGATAGGTCGACAATCATTAGTTGTAACTCCTCAATTTGGAACATTTATACTCTTAGGCGAAATTGTTATAGATCAAGAGGTTGATATATATGACACCCCATTTAATGGTGATAGATGTGGCAGTTGCACTCGATGTATTGAGGCATGCCCTGTGGGTGCTATAAATAACAATCGCACCATTGATGCTAGGCGTTGCATATCGTGCAGAACCATCGAGGTTGATAACTCCACATATTTAACTCTCAATGGGTGGATATTTGGATGCGACGAGTGTCAAAGTTGTTGCCCTCACAATCAAAAAAGCCCTCTTTTTAGCAATCCCGATTTCGAACCTATCACACAATGCTCAACAAAGGAGGAGTGGGAAAAGATGGATAACGAAAATTTCATCCAAAAATATGGATCAACCCCTCTCAAGCGAAGTGGTTTAGAGAGAATATTAAAAGCTATAAACCTAATTAAATAGCAGTTAACCTCATATAAAACACAAAAAAGCCCGACTCAATGAATCGGGCTCTCAATTGTTATAAACAGAGTAGTTACTATTGACCTGTAGCAGCTTTGTACAACTCGTTATATTTCTCATATTTCTCCATCATACCCTCATCGTTACGCACGCGGAAGTAGATTGACTTTAGATACTCTAACGCTTGAACACTCTTAGGATCAACCTCGTGAGCCTTCTCGAAGTATGGCAATGCAACCTTATATTGCTCGCTCAAAAGTTCATAATCTGCATCATAATCAGATTGCTTTTTATACTCCTTATCACGCATAACATCATTAAACTCATCAGCTTTACTTGTGTAGAATACACCAACATAGAAGTGACCATTAAATCCCTCTGGTTCAAGTCTAATTACATTCTCAAACGACTTAATACACTCATCATAATTCTTGACAGATGAATAGATGCGTCCACGACTATACCACAATGCCAAGTTATCTGGAGTCTTCTCCAGAGCTTTATCAATCATAGCAAGAGCCTCATCTGGTGTTCCAACCTCTGGGTGTTGTGAGAATAGAGCCATAAGACAACTCATAATATTATCATTGTTAGGATATTTAGCCACCGCTGCTGCCATAAAATCCTTAAGCTCAACCAAACGCTCTTGTGTAAGCTCCTTAGTTCCACCCATCACACAGTGATACATATAGTAGTGTGCACTACCCTTGTTCTCTGCCGAAACGCTCTCGTCAGCCATCTCTACCTCGTCATAACCAGCCTTGATAGCTGCGTGAAGATATTTTTCACCCTTATCATACGACTTTGCATTATCGGGACTCTTTGTACCATCAATTGTGTACATATAACCAGACATATAGATCATCTTTGGATCTACCTTATCTGCGCCCAAAACCTTTGTAGCCTCAGATGATGCCACATATGCGTCCGCAGCCTTAGCGTATTGCTCCAACGAGATAAAGATATTACCTTGATCGCGATATTGGTTCGAAATCTTTTCGATTCCTGCATCACCCTTTGCCTTTGCAGATGGGTCAACCTCACCTGCCTTTGCATAAGATTTTAACGCTGTTTTGTATGCTCCCTTCTTTGCATCACGAGTTTGCTCCCACGCTGTAACATTACCTCCCGACTCATATATAACAACATAAGTGTATGTGTGCTTTTTGAGGGTCTTACCACCAATCGTTACATCCTCCGATTTGCGAGCTTTGCCATAAACAGCTGAAAGTGTAGCCATTGGAGCACCTACATAAAGAGCTTTAACAGGTTCCTTACCAGCATCATAATAAGCATCCGCATGCTTCAACCATGTCGCACCCTTAATGTTTTTCTTAGGGTTCTCGATAGATTCATCTAGTTTGGTAAGCTGACTATTGAGTGCATCTTCATCGATCCTCTGCGCCATTACCTGCGTGGTAGTCATCATTGAAAATGATAGGGCTACCGATAAAAGTGTAATCTTTTTCATTATATTTAATTTTAGTACGTTATTCAACGTTATTATCTTCGGGAGCAATAACCTCTGCTACTGGAGCCGTTTCTCCTTCTGTGGCAACCACCTCTGCTGAAGTTACCTCTCCTTCGAGTGCTACAACCTCTTCATCCTCTTCACTCTTTGGCACCGCCATAACCGATGCTATAGCATCACCCTCGCGTAGGTTAATGATTCTCACTCCTTGTGTCGCGCGACCTGCAATGCGGATCTGATCTACCGATGTGCGGATAGTGAGACCCGAACGATTGATAATCATAAGGTCGTTCAAATCCGTAACCGCTTGTATAGAGATCAACTTACCTGTCTTTTCAGTTACGCTGATAGTCTTAACTCCCTTTCCTCCGCGGTTCGTGATACGATACTCATCCAAATCTGTACGTTTACCATAACCATTTTCGCTGAGTACCAATACATCTTGCTCACTTTCGGGCTCGATACAGATCATTCCGATAACCTCGTCGTCACCCTCCAACATGATACCTCTAACTCCAGCTCCAACGCGACCAATCGGGCGCACTGTGTTTTCGTTGAAGCGAATAGCTTTACCATTCTTCGCCGCAATCATCATCTCCGCTTCGCCACTTGTTAGAGTTGCTGTGATTAGCTCATCCCCTTCGCGGATAACAATCGCATTGACTCCATTTTGACGTGGACGCGAATATGCCTCCAACTTCGTCTTTTTGATGGTTCCATCCTTGGTACACATCACAATATAGTTGTTGTTGATATACTCCTCGTCGCTAAGCTTCTTGACATTTATATATGCTCTAATCTTATCGTTTGGCTCGATTTGGATCACATTTTGGATTGCGCGACCCTTCGACGAACGACTTCCTTCGGGAATCTCATACACCTTCAGCCAATAGCAACGTCCATTTTGGGTAAAGAACAACATCGTGTTGTGCATAGTCGCAATATAGATATGCTCGATGAAATCCTCATCCCTCGTAGCACTTCCCTTCGCTCCTACACCGCCTCTATTTTGTGTGCGATACTCTGTAAGTGGTGTACGCTTGATATAACCAAGGTGCGAAATAGTAATTACCATCTCCTCATCTGCATAGAAATCTTCGGGGTTGAACTCCTCCGACGAATATACAATCTCCGAACGACGCTCATCGCCATACTTATCACGAATTACGATCAACTCATCCTTGATAATTTGCATTTGCAACTCATTGCTACCCAATACACTATTAAAATAATCTATTTGACGTTGCAACTCGTCACGCTCAGCGGTGAGTTTATCGTGCTCAAGACCTGTGAGTGCACGCAAACGCATCTCAATAATTGCAGAGGCTTGAATATCACTAAGTCCGAATCTCTCGATAAGGCTATTCTTCGCCTCCTCAGGATTCTTAGCCGCACGAATCAGACGGATCACCTCGTCGATGTTATCTTGAGCGATCAACAAACCTAAAACAATGTGCATTCTATCTTGTGCCTTACGCAGGTCATAGCGCGTGCGACGTACAATCACATCATGTCTATGCTCCACAAAGTTACGGATCAAATCCTTCAAGTTCAACAACATCGGACGACCATTAACAAGCGCAATATTATTCACCGCAAACGAAGTTTGAAGCGGAGTCATCTTAAACAATGTATTGAGCACCACGCTCGACACGGCATCCGACTTTAGTGGAATCACCACGCGCATACCATCTCTATCACTCTCATCGTTGACATCCGACGCATCAACCTTCTTATCCTTAATCAATTCGGCGATCTTCTTGATCATCTCCGCCTTATTGACCATATATGGGATCTCGGTTACGATAATTTGCTCACGTCCTGTCGAAGTCACCTCAATGTCTGTCTTGGCACGCATAACAACCCTTCCACGACCCGTCATCAATGCTTCGCGAACACCCTCATAACCATATATATAACCTCCTGTTGGGAAATCTGGAGCCTTCACATAGTTCAATAACTCTTCGCACTCAATCTCCGAATTGTCGATATATGCACAACAAGCATTCAATACTTCGGTAAGGTTGTGTGGTGCCATATTTGTCGCCATACCTACCGCGATACCGCTCGCACCATTAACCAACAACAATGGAATCTTTGTTGGCAAAACAGTTGGTTCGGGCGTTGTATCATCAAAGTTAAGAGTCCAATCTATCGTCTCCTTATCTATATCCGCCAACACCTCGTCGGTGATCTTCTTCATCCTAGCCTCGGTGTAACGCATCGCCGCTGCCGAGTCACCATCCATACTTCCAAAGTTACCTTGACCATCTACTAACGGATAGCGCAACGACCAATCTTGTGCCATACGAACCATAGCATCATACACCGAGCTATCACCGTGGGGGTGAAACTTACCGAGCACGTCTCCGACAATACGGGCACTCTTACGGTGTGGTTTATCTGAATGAAGATTCAGCTCCGCACTCATATCATACAATATGCGTCGGTGAACAGGTTTTAGACCATCCCTAACGTCGGGCAGTGCACGCGACACGATCACCGACATCGAATAATCTATATATGCAGATTTCATCTGCTCTTCGATATTAATGGGGACAATTCTGCCCATCAACTCCTCTTTTGTTTGCTCTTCGTTTGACATTCTTATTACTTCTCTTTCGTTGTATTAGCGTTGTATTTATGTTATGTTAACACTATATTTAGCGACATTCACACCATCGCATTATAGCAACAAATATAGCGTTTTCTTTTGATTTAACAAAGTCACCATCTAATTTTTTTATCATCAACATCACTTTTTTAGTTTCACATCGAAACTATGGCTGTTTTTAGGCGATTTAGCGACTTTTATTTCCTCCTTCGACAGGGGGACGAGAAAAACAGAAAAATAACTAAAGATTAATAACAAAGAGGGTCATTTGAGAAATAACTCAAACAACCCTCCCTAATTTTATAAAAACGACCTTTTAAAAGATCTGATCCTTCAAGATCTCATAGAATATTATCCTTCTAGCCCCCGTGGAATATTAGAAATACATTCCACGAAGATCCTCAATCTTCGCCATCTCATTGATTACAGGTAATACAACCTGTTGAGCTGTGCTCTCTGCTGTAGCTTGCAATCTCACCTTCACAGCATCCTCAGTCAAAGGCTCCTCATTTGCCTCAATCGAAGATACCTCAAAGATATATAGCGCTGTATTACCCGCTACAGGAGCTGACACTTTATTCGCCTCCGTAGTAGAAGCAATAGCTCCCACCAAACGAGGCTCGACACCTACACCTTGAATATAGTATGACGCGAAGTTAACATTCTCAAATGCACCATCATTTGCATCTCCCATAGATTTTAGTTGCTCGTCGAAAGTAGCGCCACTAATTTTAGCCGATAGAGCATCAAACTTCTTCTCGTTGCGCAACTCTGTCGCAATTGTGTTCGATACACTCTCTAGCGATGAATATTCGCTATTATCTATAGATGCCAATACTGCAACGATATAACGATCCTCAATCTTGATAATATCAGACAAATCACCAACCTTTGCACCATATGCCCAACGAGCTAACTCGCGAGATGAGTCGATCGAACGGAATTGACGATCTCCCTGTGCTATCTCCGCCATAAGAGGAGAAACCGAGTGGCTACTAACTGCATTATCAAACTTCGACACCGAACCCTTAGCATCTACCGCGAAAAGACCAGCATCGCCATGAGCCTTATTGATTGTAGCTTGCGATGGCACAACAGGATACTCAATAGATGCAACTCTATATTGAGGTACAGATTTACCAACATTGTATGATTGAAGAATTTGGATCATATCACCAACTTCGATCTTCACAACATCACCCTCCTTAGCCTTAGCCAAAGCATCTGCCATCTCGGTTGTAAATGCAGAGTAAGGCAACACACCTATTTCGCCTCCCATTTGAGCCGATTGTTGGTGCATAGAGTTTTGAGCTGCAGCAACTGCAAAGCTCTCTCCACCCTTAATTGCAGTGACCAAGCTATCAGCCAAATCTTGCGATGTATATGGTAACACGATCAAACGAACACCCACTGAATCTGGAGCCATACGACGCTCAAATACGCGCGACATTCTCCATTTATCATTGCTCAAAATTGGACCATATTGATCTCCCGCCTCAAAAGCGGCAGTTTCGTCAGCGATCAACTGCGATGCCACAACAAAGTTTGTTGCGATATTTCCATAACGATTATCTCTTACGAATGTACGAATATCTTCTGCATCAGAAAAATCTACACCCACTTGAGCTACAGTGCTTTGAAGTGTTGCTTTATCCTCCTCTGTTGGCAAAATATCAAATGCCACATATGAAATTGTACGAGTTGGTGACTTCTTGTAGTTTGCCTTATTGTTTTCGTAATATTTATTAACCTCGCTTGAGCTCACTGCATATAACGAATCTGGAAGTTGAGAGTATCTAACTGATGCCCAACGACCATCATAGCTTTGATTAGAGCTAGCCAAAGCGCTCTTAGTCTCCAAAGCGTTAGCATATGCACCGCCACTCAAAAGAGCTAGATACTTAGAACCTTCACGCTCGATGAATGCTTGCTCGTTAAGAAACGTCCAAGCAGCCTCAGCTTGTGCATTACCATTTGCTTGAGTCAAAAACATTGCAACAGAGGCAGCATCATACACTCCTGTCGAAGGATCGGCAAAAGCTCCATAAAATGCTTGTGTTGGGATCTCACCACTTATAATTGCACGACGCTCCGCCTCGCTAACATTGATTCCCATCTTCTCGAAACCAGGAGTCAACACCCTGCTTGTGACAAAAGATTGTAGCGTTGCATTAGCAAGCGCGCTGAGTTGCTCTTCGTTCGACTCGTCGATATTGTTTTGAGATCTGATCTGATCGTATTTTGCTTGATACTCAGTGTAGTTTACATTCTCACCATTGATCTTTGCTACAACTGGGTCGCTACCCGAAAATCCCATCTCCGACTTAAGCGAAAAGATGAAAGCCAAAAGTGCAAAGGCAATAACCGCCGAAAGCACAATTCCAAATTTGGTTCTTAGTGTGTTAAGAGTTGCCATCTAATATATATTACTTTAAATTATTTATTACTTGATTATTTTTACCTATATTATATAAGGTTCATTTAAATCGAGACCAAAGATAGTAAAAAAAATTTTATTCTCTTATTTTTCTGCAATTATTTTCACCTTCATAAGCTCTATACGCGAACTCGTCGTGCGAAGAATCTTAAATTCGAATCGCCCAATGGTTAAGCTCTCCCCTGCCGTAGGGATCCCCTCGTGGTTATATATCACAAAACCTGCAATTGTATCAAAGTCATCACTCTCCTCGATTTTAAAATCATATTTTTCATTGAGATAGTGCACCTCCAATCTCCCCGACAACACATACTCTTCGTCAGATATTTTGCGCTCCACCATCTCGGGTTCATCATGTTCATCTTCGATTTCGCCAAATATCTGCTCCAAAATATCTTCTAAAGATATAACACCTGCGGTTCCACCAAATTCGTCGATCACCACCGCAATATTTGTTTTGTGAACTATAAGACTCTGCATCAATGAATTAACAGCCATCGTTTCGGGCACAAAGGTTACAACCCTCAATATCTCCTCCACACTCTTGGGCGACTGAAAAAGACTCTTTGAATTTACATAACCGATGATATTATCAATACTCCCTCTCCAAACGAATATTCTGGAATATTTCGTCTTGACAAATCTCGCCGCCAACTCATCAATCGTAATGTTATTAATATCAACAGCCTCAATGTCAACTCGTTGAGTCATACAATCGCGCACCCTAAGATCCGAAAAATCCAACGCATTTTGAAACAATTTTATCTCATTATCGCCATCCCCTCCTACACTATCGTTTGCTGTCGAATCTATAAGACTCGCTAAATCGCTTTTATCAAATGTATTGGGCGACTCTGGCAGATCTGCTCTACGCCCCACCAGACGCAACAACAGGTGCGAAAGAAGAGTTGTAAACTTCGCAACAGGATATAATACCAAATAAAAAAGATAGATCACAGGCGACAAACTCTTATAATAAAAGTTTGGATTACTTCTAAATATTGTTTTGGGTAAAAACTCTGCTACAAAGATAATTATAATGGTCGAGATAGCCATTTCGACCACCAACGACCACGATGAACCCAACACCTCACTCGCCCCAAACAACTTACTTATAAGGTTCGACATATAGAGCGAATATACAACAAGTGCGATATTATTACCCACCAAAATAGTTGTAATATATTGCCCAGGGTTACGACCAAAGATCTCCGCAATTGTATCAAACATTTTACTCTGCTTGCGATCGATCTCCAACTTAAGTCGATTTTTACTTAAGTATGCAATCTCCATACCCGAGAAAAACCCCGAGAGCAATAACATCAACAATATTACGATAATAGATGTCCCCATTATGATTCCATATTTTAAACTAAGTAGGGTAAAATAATTATTGGTGTGTTTTTAAGAGTGCTATTGGAGATGAGATTTTTTGCTACTGAATCGAAAATATAGTGGTTCTATATTGAAATTTAATAGTGAAAAATATCGCTCCAAGAGTGCTATTAAAAATATGGCAATAATTGTTTTACACTACTTATTACCCCCTATTTTTTGACTGTTCGAGTTACTCTCTGCGGAGTAGAAGATGTACGCCTCGTTATTGTTGTCGCTGTTGTACTATCTTGTTTTATTACACGAACTTGACGTTTTGGAGGAGCTGGCTTCGCGATACGAGTTGTATCTCCATTTGAACTAACAATATCCAATGAATCTACACCCTCAACCTCCAATGTGTCGATACGTGGTTTAGGTGTTAAATCCACCCCCATGCGTCCAGTCATACGTCTATATGACCAATTTTCCATCGATTCATCCGACTCGAACCCCTCACCGATATAGGTATCTCCCGACACATTATCGACAATCTTGGTATCTACATTCGAGTATATTTTTTGAGTCTGCGCATTCCAAAATAACTGTTGCGAATATAACTCCTTACCATCGCTCTTTATCACCTTTACATCGCCCATTGCCTCCCACAATTTGCGCTCTTCATAATATATCGCATAGTTCGATGTGAGGGTTGCATCAACCACCGTCATAGAGTCAACCTCCTTGTAGGTGATGATCTCAACACCCTTCGGAAACTCTCTGTATGGCTCCTTAGCTAGTGTATAGCCATGAACTAGAGGGGTGATAAAACGATATGATGTCCGACCATTCTCCATCATCAACATCTCTAGACTATCACTCTGCTCATTCATCAAAGTTTCATACGAAACTGACTTTACCGACACATTTTCGCCGCCACACGAAAATAGCAACATAGCACCCCCCATAATGAGGAGTGCTACTATTGACTTTGATATATTGAGTATATACATTTAACTCTTAAGTTGATAAATCACTAATTACAAGAAGATTACTTACGTGCTCTAACTGTAGTTGATTGACCCGAACCTAGTCCACACTTTACAGTATAGCTAGTTCCATCTTTGAGCTCATTAAAGAAACACTCCTCTTGCGATGGGAAGTAACTTGGATAGCTACTCATAGTCTTTTGTGCAACAGACTTGTAGTCAGCCTCATCAGAGCTGAAGTTTGCTACCGCAATTGCCATTGTGTCGTAAGCCAACCAATATACAGCTTGACCCTCAAATCCCGAACAACTTGCTGCCGATGCTGCGTAGCATTGTGCAAGAACAAAATATGCGATACCATTATCTGACTTCGTATCATCTGGAGTGCTGATAGACTCTCTAGCTGCTGCTACAGCCGCGCTCAAGTTGTTTGCTGCCAATTCGATAAGTGCAATACGTGAATTAAGTGATTCGCGTTGCTCTATATCCTCCTCGACCTCAAGTGCATCGCGAAGATATTTAGAGGCATTATCATAATCACCCTTATTTTGATAGATAGCTGCCAACATCATAGCTGCACTCGACGATGGCTCCAACTTATATTGCTTCTCGACCAAAGAGACATAAAACTCTGAATTACACTTCAATCTCGACATCAATCTTACACATTTGCCCAATAGTTCTGTATTCTCTGAATCTGCAATAATCTTAGGACCATATATTGACTCTAAGTTCTCGCATGTTGCAACACCACTTGTACTAAACGAAGATGTGAAATCATCACGATATTTTGTGTACTCACTCTCCAACGAATCAAAATATGGAGACAAACGCTCATACTCAGCGATAACCTCATCTGCCATAACCTCATCCATCTTGTAATCTTCGCACAAGTTTTGGAAATACAACAATACAAATTGTGGATCTACCTTATCACCATTAGCCTCGATTGCCTCCTTGAAAACTTCGCGCAATGCAGCACGATCGTTTCTCTTGAAATTATACATATCGCGAGCCTTTCCATCCAAGATATAGGCACGACCACGCTTTTCGTGATCCGAAAAATATTTCAAACGAAGATCATGAACAAACATCAATGAATCTACCAAAATCTTCTTCTCGTCCAAACTCTTAGCACGTGTAACCCTAGCACGATAGACAACCACACCACGAGCATAGATTGACTCCGATGCCTCGGGACAATTCTTCACCAAAGTCATAAAGTGTGTAGATGCCTCTTCGAAATTTTTGTTGGTGTGTGCATCACGGAAAAAAGTGTTAACCATCATGTTTTGCTCACGCTCAGCAGCATCTGCTCCCCACGACGCATAACGAGGATCATTAAAATCTACACTCTGAGCCTGCACCATTGCACAGATTGCAGACAAAGAGATGATTAATGCGAGTTTAATTCTTTTCATCAGTTTAATTTATTTTATTAAGTTTTTAGTCGTATTTTAATCGTTTAATCATACTTAATACGTTGGAACCAATAATCATCACCAAACAAAGTGACTCCAACTGCAAGTTTAAAATAGTTTTGTTTCACTAGATTTAAGTTCGACGTTCCCGAGCTAACACTCTTCATCGAACCCAAACCTCCATACTCAACTCCCACATCTAATTTGGACATTCCAAAAATATTAATCGGGAAACCCATTCCTGCTGTTACACACCATTGCGAAAGAGTCTCTCCGCCAAATGTTTGGTAATAATTTGAATATCTTGTTCCAACCCTATATGACGAACGATTTAACTTCTTTCGAGTGTCAAAAAGATTGGGTGTATATTCCAAACCAGCCTTTATCATACTAACATTCGTATATGCTACACTCACTCCTTGAGTAGTTAGTGCCGTGTTATTTCCACTCCACGATTGATAGGTATAATCGAGAGCTGCATGCCATTTACGATCTCGATATGTCACACCCACCGAATATTGGTGAGGAAACTTGAGTTCGGGATATGCCACATCATCCACAGCCGATATTTCGACAATATCGGTATCTGACCCACTCGTAACTATAACATCCTCAGATGGGGTAATTCGCCCTCCCATATCGTAAGTTGCACCCAATGTCAAACGTTTATTATCTTTGAGTATTGCATCCCATTGAATACCTATCTGTCCCTTAATTTTAGATATATAAGTTCCACTAAGTCCCAATGCTGTAGAGTAACTTCCACTCCCTGTTATTGGGTATATCGACAACGAATAATAGCGCTCCAAATATCCCCAATAATATTGTGCCGAAAGACCTATCGAGACTCTTGGCACCACTTGCCATCCAACGCCCAACTTCACCTCCGTAATATCGCCCGAACCTGTATAATTGTATGCTACAATTCCCAAATCCTTATCCGTATTATATTCGTTGAGATAATACCCCACCGAACTATATGGCGACAAGCTAAAACCCAAACCTAAACCTCTAGCAATAGGCACTTGCAACGATATATTGTGCAGATTAGCTGCCATATAACCACTCTTCGATACACTAGATCCGTTTTGTTGCGAATTGGTAATATAAGAGGCTTCCAGCCCTATATCCAACAACAATCCCTTTGGAATAGCCATACTATACGAAGCTGGGTTGAGCAAATTTATACTCGCTCCACTTCGCGATGCAAGACCTGCGCCACCCATTGATCGAGTTGCCAAGGTTCCCTGAGCTGAGATCTCGCCTATTCCATACATCGAATATATCGAGTATGTGTTTTTGGTCGATGTTGTCTGTGCCAAAAGGGTGGTCGAGAGTAACATCGCAACACACGCCATAAGGAGTCCAACAAGTTTTTTATTCTGCATTATAATCTAAAATTCTACTGAGTCCTCTAAACAAGAGTTCCCGATTTACAAATATCGTATTTTTTATTCTTTTCTCAAAGAATTTTGCGTCTCCACCCACAAAAATAATTGATAATTCATCATATTTTTGCAAAAATTGCGAAATATACCCCTCTATTTCGAAACATATACCATTCATAACTCCACTTTCGATAGCCTCTTTGGTCGAGCGAGCAACATCGACAACATCAAAAGTTGGATCGCAAAGTGGCAATGATGCAGTAAATTCATGAAGAGCACGAAACCTCAACATCACACCAGGCGAGATTGCTCCCCCCTCGAAACCTCCACTTCGACTCACCAAATCTATAGTGATAGCTGTGCCAAAATCTACGATCAACATATCCTTTTCGCCAAACATTTCACGCGCACCAACAGCCGCTGCCAATCTATCTCGCCCCAAAGTCTCGGGCGTAGAGTATTGAATAGCAAGTGGCACCTTCACGCTAGCATCAAACAACAAACAATGCCCCACTATCGCGCGCACCGATTCAACAACTTCACGTTGCACACCTCTAGTTGAACTAACGATTGCTCGCGAAATATCGTATTTGTGAGCAAGAGTTTTTATTATTTGAGATGAATAATCATCGGAGGCATCCTCCGCCACGATGGCTTGCCCATCTACAACAGCCACCTTTACTCGGCTATTTCCTATGTCAATAATTAGATTCATAACCACTTATAAAGTTGCTAAAAGTTTATAGGCTGATTCTATATCTTCGACTCGCCTAATTGTCATTGCCAATCTATCGTTTTGGTTGCGCAAAACATATCTATCTGGTTGAGCTGTAATCTTTTTGAGTAGATTCATAAATATATCACTCTTAAAGTACAACGATTTAGGATCAGAAATAAAATGAACGATAACAAGTCCATTTTTCACCTTCACACGCTCCATTCCAAGCCTTACAGCTTCCCATCTTAAACGCACAACATTTAGCAACTCCTCCGCCTCGCGAGGCAACACACCAAAGCGATCCTTAAGGCGTTCGGCAAACTCAAGGAGCTTCTCTTCGGAGGTTATTGCATCCAATTCACGATATAGTTTTAACTTCTCCGCCGTCTGTGCAATATATGAATCGGGCAACTCCGCAGGCACCGCAATATCAATATGCGAATCGTCGATAAAACGCTCCACCTTAACCCCATCTTCGGACTCTTTGGGAGCCAATCCCGCGACATTCAGACCCTCTTCTCGAAGTTCCAAGATCGCCTCTTGCATAATCTTTTGGTACGCCTCGAAACCTATATCCGCAATAAATCCACTCTGTTCGGCACCCAATAAATTTCCAGCACCTCGAATATCCAAATCCTGCATCGCAATATTGAATCCCGAACCTAGATCCGAAAACTCCTCAATTGCATTGAGTCGTTGTCGAGCATCGGGTGTAATCATATCGTCGGGTGGCGATAACAGATAACAATACGCCTTACGATCACTTCGCCCCACACGTCCTCTGAGTTGGTGCAGTGCACTCAGTCCAAAGTATTGTGCATTATTAATAATTATAGTGTTCGCATTAGATACATCTATACCATTTTCGATAATCGTTGTTGCCAACAAAACATCATACTCTCCATATATAAAGTCCATTATTAACGCCTCCAAATCCTTCGCAGGCATCTTTCCATGTCCCACTCCTACACGCACTTTGGGGCACAAACGTTGCACCATATCTTTTATATGGTGTAGATCTTCGACCCTATTATGAACAATATATACTTGACCTCCACGACTCAACTCCGTATCTATAGCTTCGCGGATTATCTCCTCCGAGAATACGTGTGACTCCGTGAGGATTGGTTGTCTATTGGGTGGAGGTGTCGATATAACAGATAGATCTCTCGACCCCATCAACGAGAATTGCAATGTTCGGGGTATTGGCGTAGCGGTGAGGGTCAAAGTATCAACATTGACACTTAGTTCGGTAAGTTTCTCCTTGGCTGCCACTCCAAATTTTTGCTCCTCATCGATTATTAAAAGTCCAAGATCTTTGAACTTGACAGATTTGCCTAAGATTTTGTGTGTACCAATCAAAATATCTACCACTCCATCTGCTAACTCTTTGAGTATCATTGTTGTTTCACGTGCCGACTTTGTACGATTAAGGTACTCAATCTTCACTGGAAAATCCTTTAATCGCGACATAAACGAACGGTAATGTTGCATAGCGAGGATCGTCGTAGGTACCAATATTGCCACCTGCTTTCCGTCGGTCGCCGCTTTGAATGCTGCTCGAATTGCCACCTCTGTTTTACCAAAACCCACATCTCCACACACCAATCTATCCATTGGCTCCGCAGACTCCATATCCTTCTTAACCGCTTGTGTCGCTGCATTTTGGTCGGGTGTATCTTCATACATAAACGACGCTTCGAGCTCTTGTTGCAGATATGTATCTGCCGAAAATGCAAACCCTTCGCTCGCCTTGCGCTTGGCGTATAGGGCGATAAGTTGACGCGAAATATCCTTAACCGCCTTTTTGGTTGCCGACTTAAGTTTTTGCCACGCTCCACTTCCCAGCTTATGGGTTTTGAGCGGTTCACCCTCTCCACTTTTATAGCGCGAGATTCTATGTAGTGAATGGACATTCACAAATAGTACATCATTATCTCGATATATAAGTTTGATCGCTTCGTGCACTCGTCCATTCTCGTTGATCTTCACCAATCCACCAAATTTTCCAACTCCATGGTCATAGTGAACAACATAATCTCCCATTTTGAGTTGATTCAACTCCGCGATTGTCATCTGCTCATCGCGCTTTATCTCGCCACGTATTTTGTAGCGTTGGTATCTATCAAATATTTGGTGATCGGTATATAGACACAACTTTAGATCATCATCCACAAAACCTTCATGAAGAGTTACAGGTTGCGCCTTCACCTCCAACTGTCTATATCCAATTTGGTAGAATATATTTTGCAGTCGCTCAATTTGCGCTTTATTGCGCGACATGATATAGGTTTGATAACCATTTCGCTCAGAGGTGATAATGTCAGATGCCAACACCTCGAAGTTCTTATTGAATTTTGGTTGTGGACGTGTCGAAAACTCAACAACAACATCCACAGGACGCTCCTTCAACGAATCGCGAAGTGTTATTATTCGTCGCCCCTGCATATCGGCAATCAACTGACTTCGGCTCGTAACTCGTTGATCGATCAACGATGGCTCCTCCATATCTGCCAACATTTTGCGTCGCAGATCATTCACCTTGCGCAAAACATAATCCCCATCATAGAACCAATAGTTACCTTGTGCGCCCACAAAATCGACGAACGACACCTTGTGTGAATTATTATTTTCGCTATCTGAATTTAAGTTTGGTAATATTTCTATATGATCCAACTTACTCAACGACAGCTGACTAGATATATTAAACCTACGCAACGAATCAACCTCATCGCCAAAAAAATCGACACGAAAAGGTTCACTCTCCGAGTATGAAAATATATCGACAATACCTCCGCGCGTGGAGTATTGACCAGGCTCATAGACAAAATCTACACGCTCGAAACCAGCCACTTCGATAGTCTCGATCAAAAAATCAATCGATAACTTTTCGCCCACCCTAATCGAGATTACCTCTCGTCTCATGGCATCCGAATCCACGACCCTCTCTGCCAACGCTTCGGGATATGTGCAGACAACAATATATCGCTCCGCACCCTTTACACCTCGCCTCACAGCATTCATCGCCGTGGTTCGTTGCACCACACTATTAGCATCCTCGCGCCCATAAACCATCGAACGTTTATAGGATGATGGCATAAAAAATATCGACTCTTCGCCCAACAGATCATACATATCGTTGACCATATAAGCAGCCGAATCCCTATCCTCCGCCACAAAAATATGCACTCCACCAACTCTACTTATGAATGCAGCACCATACGACGAAAGAGCACCACCAACCAACTCTTTGAGGTGGATGGTAGTGCTATTATTGTTTTGATATTCACTCTCCAACTTTCGCAATGGTTGCGATTTGGCATAGAGTGATAAAATGTTTGCGCTTCGCTCTGCTTGCAGAGTTGGCTCTTTGATTGTTTTTTTGCTCATCGCTGAAAATTATTGGTGAGCTTGTTATGCTAAAAGATTCCTGCCACTCTTATCGTGGTAAGTAATATCTATAATTCCAACGCTTTGATCCACCATAACATCTATCTTACAACTATACTTCCAGCTCCATTTTCTGCGCAACGAGAAGAAACCTTTGGTAAGAAATGCTTCGATATAGGGGCTCACTCTGAGTTGGATATATTTGTGTTTACGATCCTCCACCAAAAACGAAATTTGATTCTCTATTGTTTTATCTAGGAGCACCGTAGGTTGAATTTTACCCGTTCCATTACATGTCGGGCAGACATCTTGCACACTCTCCACCGCAATTGGACGAACCCTTTGGCGTGTGATCTGCATAAGTCCAAACTTCGTGATTGGCAATACCGTATGTTTCGCCTTATCTCCCGCCATAAGTTTAATCATCTCCTCAAACAAAAGTTGACGATTAGCCGCTTTGTGTAGGTCGATAAAATCCACAATCACAATTCCACCCATATCACGCAATCTGAGTTGACGCGCAATCTCTGTCGCTGCCGCCAAGTTCACATCCATAGCTGTCTGCTCTTGGTTATCCTCCGCTTTGGTTCGATTTCCCGAATTGACATCTATAACATTCATCGCCTCAGTCGATTCGATGATTAGATAGGCACCTCTCCTCAACGACACATACTTAGCAAAGAGAGATTTTATCTGTTTCGAAATATCGAAATTGTCGAAGATTGGCACCGTGCCATTATACATCTTCACAATCTTCTCTTGCTCGGGTTCTATGAGTTTTATGTAGTTGCGAATTGTGGTATACATCGCTTCGTCGTCGACCACAATTTGCGAGAAACTTCCATTCAACGTGTCGCGAATAATTGTATTCGCACGACTCATTTCGCTCATCAGCAAAGCTGGAGCCTCATTCTTTCTTATGTTTTGCAAAATTTTGCGCCATCTCTCGATTAGCGATACTATATCTTGCTCTATATCTTCATCCTTAGCCGATATTGCAGCTGTACGGATTATAACACCAAAGTTTTTGGGCAACACCTCAGCTGCCACTCTACGAAGTCGTTTTTTATCTTCAGACGAACGGATCTTCTGCGACAAAAATACTTTATTTGAAAATGGCACCAACACAACATTGCGTCCTGCCAACGAAATCTCTGCCGTCAAACGTGGACCCTTAGTCGAGATCGCCTCTTTTGCAATCTGAACCATAACTGTTTGACCCACTTGCAAGTGCGAACCAATCTTCCCCCCCTTGGCGATAGGTTCTTGGAGTTTCAAAGCCTCCACCTTCACACCTCTTTTACCAGGTTGATGTGTCGATACAATTTTATCTAACGCATCAAATTGACCTCCCAAATCTAAATAGTGAATAAAGGCATCTCGCTCGTGACCAATGTTGACAAATGCAGCATTGAGCCCTGGCATAATCTTACGCACTTTACCCATATAGATGTCTCCCACTGCAAACCCAGTTTGACTCTGCTCTTTGTTGAGCTCGACCAAAACTTTATCTTCGCAGAGGGCTATAGAGATCTCTTGTGGTGTAACATTTATTATTAACTCTCGATTCATATATCAATCGATCTGAATTATATTAATCGGCATTTATTATCGATAAACATAAATGCCGAATATTCTGTTTTATAAAATCGCCCAATCTCAATAGTATGCGATTATAGCGACTCTTTAAACGTACTAAAGCTAAGGAGAAAAACTTCATCCTTAGCTTTAATATTCGTCTTAGGCGACTCTTAAATAAGATGTCGGCTACCTACTTTTTCTTCTTGTGACGATTCTTACGCAATTGTTTTTTGCGCTTGTGGGTAGCCATCTTATGCCTTTTTCTTTTCTTACCGCTTGGCATACTTTTGGATTTTATTGGGTTAAACTTACTTTAATTATTTAATCATATCAGCAAAGCTCTTCGCAGGCTTAAATGCTGGGATGTTGTGCTCTGGAATAGTGATTGTTGTACTCTTTGAGATATTACGCGCAACCTTCTCTGCTCTCTTCTTTACTATGAAGCTACCGAAACCACGCAAATAGACGTTGTTACCCTCAGCCATAGAATCCTTAACACTCTCCATGAAAGCCTCAACGATTGTTTGCACTTGCACCTTCTCCACTCCTGTTGTTTTAGCGATCTCGCTAACAATATCTGCCTTTGTCATACTTGTTATTTTATCTATTAATATTTGTTTTATTTCGAACTGGAGTGCAAATATACGCTATATTTCACTATTTTACAAAATTTTAGGTCACTTTTATTACTTTTTTTATTTTTACTCTTATTTATTGTCTTAAAGTTTCATTATTTCAACTAAATATATATCTTTGCTAGCATGAATAACTGTTACGACATATATTTTGCCACAAATAGGTTGGCAATCAGCGACTCCACTATTTCCGATATATCAACAACTATTTCTGTTAACGATATTAAATCGGCAAACACTTTGTGTCGTATGATGAGCACTCATGGCGACTTGATGATCGTAACACCAACACCAACCGAAACATTCGAATTGGTGGCATCTAAGTTCCAACGAGTGACTGCCGCAGGAGGGATCGTAACCAATGACTCTGGTGACGACCTAATGATCTATCGCAACGGCAGATGGGATCTCCCCAAAGGGCACTGGGAGTTGGGCGAAACTATCGAAGAGTGTGCGATGCGCGAAGTCGAAGAGGAGACTGGCGTTGGCAACCTAACCATAGGTGACAAAATTTGCCACACCACACACATATATAAAATGAATGGTTGTTGGGAGATCAAACAAACGCATTGGTACAAAATGCACTCATCCCACAACAACACCCTCATCCCACAACGCGAAGAGGGAATAGAACGTGTTGCGTGGTGCTCTAAATCGCAAATCGAGAAATACCTACCTAGCTCATTTCCAACAATCCAACACGTCTTTCGCGAAGTTGGGAAGTTCTAGAAAAACGCCGATATACTAATTATTTCGCTCGACACTTCGCCCATCATTCCGACTTGGTCGTTTACGGCGGTATAGATTTTTACGAAATCTATATATTCGAGCGCCACACTTTCGTTGCGCCAATTTACAGCATCCGATATTCGGAAGTAGTTCACGCTCTCGGAGTTATAATAGTTGTCGGCATACCCCCATTCGAAGGGTGGATTAACCCATATTCCACTATCTGTTTGATATGCTTTAGACTCTAGACGTGTGCCATATATTGTCAATTGATCCTCTGCAATCCACGCAGGATAGTAACTCGATTGATTATGGAAATTATTGTAGCTTACACTACCCGACCCTCCGAAATTGTCGAGCCATGCCACCGATGATGACGATGTTGTAGGCTTGTAATAAGTTATACAATAATCACTTGTGAATAAACTCTCGCCTCCTGCCAACTCATACCATGTATCATTTGGCAACCCATCGCCATTTTCATCCTGCATAACCATTACAATGGCAGGTTCTGATGATGTAGATGTGGCATTACCTTGAATCATAATGTCGTAATCTCCGCTACACTCCACGCTATGGTCAAACCCTACAACTATAGATCCGCCCCATGCACCTAACGAAACATAGCTACCTGCCTCCAACCTCGAAAAGGCATAGTCGCACGCCTCCTCCATTGTCGAGCAATCATACCCTTCGTTGATATATTGCCCTGGGGCTGGAGTAAATTCATACACTTTGTTGCATTGAGCATTTCCCGATGTGGGACGCTTAAAGGTTCCCTCCACGTCGCATACATTCACTTCGAAATCTTGCGATGCAATAATATTATCGGAGCTATCTAATTTACAAAGCGTTATAATATAAACACCAACCTGTTCTTTGTCAAATATATACTCTTCGGACGAACCTCGTTGCAACTCTTCACCTTCGATACTCCAAACTAAATCGCCTTCTATTTCGCTTGTCACATTCCAACACTTGAGTCTTATTTGTCGACCCGACGAGATGTTATAATTCACCCTTTCGAAGCTCCACGAAAATGGCATATCTTCACTCTCTACAACATTTACAATAAGTGTTGAGTATGTTGTTCCATGGTCGTTACTCACTCCAAGAGTTACTTCATAGATGCCAACACTATCAAAAGAGTAGATCAATTCGTCAGATGTCGAGATCTCGACCCCATCAATAGACCAACTATACGACGATCCTCCAACCACAATGGGCGAAATTGTAAATTCGTTACCTACAACAACATACAAACTCTCCCCTTCGATGAATTGAATGGATGGAATGTCGGGCGAAAGCACCTCTATTTTAAGCTCCTTATAGACCGTATATGAATCTCTTGCGACACTAAGAACTATATAATAATCACCCACAACCGACGAAAGGAAGGTTAGCTCTGGGTATGACGAGATCACAACTCCATCTAACGACCATGCGTATGTTGCCCCCTCAACATTTTGATATGTTGGGGTTATAGTGATTGCACCTCCTTGGGTGGTTGTATATATATCTGTCGAACTATCAAGCGTTATGGTTGGCGCAGGTATGTTGTCTGTCGATGTGTCACTTTGGCATGCGCTTTGGCTCACCACGGCAAAGATCGTGAAGATCAAGAATATAGCTTTTTTCATTCTATAACGGCTGTAAAACCTTGTTTGTAAATACTATGTGGGCTGGAATATCACCCGTTGTTTGACTCCACTTTAGGGTGCCATCGTTGTTAAAACAAAAAACTTTACCTGGAGTGACATAATCCTTTGCGTCGGTAATAAATATCTCGCCATTATATGGGTTCACCGCAATGCAATATGGCATCTCGATTTGGGAGTCGGTGCCATCGGTGATGCAACCTCTCGACACAACTATTTGCGACTTAGTATCGACAACCGCATATGTAATTGTCGACGATTGTGTGGCATTGCTCCACTCCGAACCATAGACATACAACGAGTTTCCATATAGTGACATCCCCGAATTGGGCAATAAATTTAGTGTATTGACAACCTCATCCGTTGCAGGGTCGACAACAAAGGTTTTGGAGGCGACATAATCCGCATCACCCTCGGCGTAGTTTCCTCGCGAAGAGATCCACAACATGCCGTAATCATCCAACAAGATATAGTGTAGATTGATGCCAACTTCGATATTTTTTATTAGCTCAAAGCTATCTAAATCAATAACAGATAGTCGGTTATCATACGTAGGATCTATATATCCCCCCGAATTTGCAACATATAATTTATCGTCGACCACAGCCACTCCATCGGGTTGATACCCCACCACACATCTATCCACAATATCAAATGTTGCGGTGTCGATCTTCGCAACATACCCTTCGAGCATAGTGGGGTCGTCACTTTGCGAATAACTTCCATCATACGAACTCACATAGGCATAGTTATCCTTAAATGCGATATATCGACAATTGGGGATGGTTATATATGTGATATGTTCAGCGGTGTTAACATCCATCACCTCGACCAAGTTCGAACAGTTAATTACGGCGTATAGTTTATCTCCCCATATCTTTATATCGTTGCCCACATCGCCCAACTCTCGTTCAACTGTGGGGTTGCGCTCAGGGAATATATTTTTGGTATAGACTCCCGTTGTATAATCATAAAAATCTAGCGTCGCTTTATTGTGCCCCATATTTCCTTCGTTGAGCAGAAAGAACCCTTTGATCTCGCCCTCTTGACCATCCGACACTTGGGTCGATGTCGAGCCTACGATGTTGTCATCCTTACGACACGACGCAAAGAGGATCAACGATATTGCAACCACCGTAATGTATATGTGGAATCTATTTATAGTCATAGCTTAGAAATTTACGCTTAAAATAATTTTAAAATTTGTCCCTGGCATTGGGTATCCCTGTACCACTTCGTATTGTTGGTTCATGAGGTTATTTACCTCGGCTGTGGCGCGAAGCGTTGTCGATTTAATATCGAAGCTCTTTGCCAACGCTAAATCGTGAGTGTACCAAGGCAATACATAATTTTCGGGGATGTTTGCCTCCGCCTCATATCTTTCGCCTGTATATATAAAGCTATAATTTAGCTCCCAACCTCTGTATTGTGACCCCACAACAGCAGATCCGCTATGAAGAGGTGTGTATGGTATTTGATCGCCATAATAGTCGCTCATGGGATCGGTTATATTGCGAGAGTCTTGGTATGTATAGTTTAGTCGCATATTGAGATCTACAGCTCCGAATTTAAGTGCTCCCTGCGTCGCAAAATCTATGCCCAAGATCTCCACCTCGCCCAAATTTATCATCGTCCATCGAAATTGATTCGATGTTGGCATCGCGATTATTTTGTCGTGTACGCGATTATAATAACCATCGGCACTAATCTCGATAGCTCTCAAAATGGTGGAGTTGAAACCCTTTTTATACTCCGCACCTATATTATATTGGGTTGTATATTCGGGGCGGAGATCCGCATTACCCACATCCGTATAATATAGATCGTTGAGAGTTGGAGATCTGAATATTCGTTTATAAAATGCTCTGATCTGCAAATCATGATCCTTAAGAGGTGTGTAGGTCACAATTGCAGTTGGTGTCCATTCGTCACTCTTGGATGTTGATGAATCTGCAACATCCGCCACAAGGGTATATAGCAAGCTCGCTTGGGCGTTGAATTTTCCTAATTTTGCCGATGTAGCCACTGCACCCAAAAGTGTTGAACGGTGTGGATAATTCATGCCATCCATATTGGATTCCAAGTGGTTAAAAGTATAATCTATCGAAGCGTTGGCACTCCACCAATGGTTCAAGATTATGAGATTTGCCACCGACACGTACCCCTCTTGTTGGGTAAAAGTATTGTCGGTATATTTGGTTGTCGGATCATCGGCTAAATATCTAAGGCGGTCGTGTGCATATTTTGCATTGATGAGCATACTATATTTGCTCGACAAAGATTTGCGCAATGCCCCCTGCACAAATAGGTTGTTATCCCATTGTCGATCTTCGTTTTGGTATGTGCCATCTCCACGAACCGATGCTCCAGGGTAACCTCGCTCCGAATCATAGTAATATATTTTTGAGCGCCACTCTCCGCTCTTTATCGCTCCAAACAGAGTAGCTTCGCCACGCAGAGCTCTCACATCGCCATTGCGTCGGGTGTCGGTCACCGAGTAACCATCCGTTTTTTGATATGTAAATTTATACTCTCCCGATGTGTATAGATACTCTGCACTCAGTGATGCAGAGAGTCTCTCCGAGAGTCGATGTTCATAGAGCACGGATGGATTTATTAGATCAAAAGATCCCCCTTTGAGGGTCACCTTGGCGTTGTATGATTTATCACCTTCGAACTTAGGACGACGACTTTGGAGATATATCGAGCTTGCGGATGAGTAATCTTTGGCAGGTTGAAAAATTGCACTCTTTTGACCATTATACAAAGATATAGACTCCATATTATCCAACGAAAAACGCCCCAAATCGACCGTTCCATTTTGTGCATTGCCGATGGCGACACCATCATAAAAGACCCCGACATGTTGGCTCCCAAGGCTTCGGATATTGACGGTTTTAAGCCCTCCGACACCTCCATAATCTTTGATCTGTAGACCCGAAAAGTATCTAAGTGCGTCGGCAACAGAATGTGCACCCAGTCGTTCTATCTCTTCGTATCCCAACACTTGAACTGGAATAAGTTCGGTTATAGATCGCCCCGACGAGATCATAATACCATCCATATCTAGGTTATACGCCACACTATCTCTGCTGTGAGCAAACAACTCGCCACAGAAAATAGTTAATATGAATAGTACGATATATCTCATATGTTTCTAATCTTACAAAATTTGGGTCGATTGGATCATTACTCTCCAATGACCAAATCGACCCAAATGACTATATTGTCTATATAAATAAATTACTCCGAATACTCCGCCAACTCTCTCTCGCCCGATGTCGCAACGAAGCCTCCATATTGCTCGTCGTGTTGGCTAAGGTCAAGACCTAACTCCTCACTCTTCTCAGACACGCGCATTGGGATCATCTTGTTGGTAATCCAATACAAAGCATAAGTTACAATAAATGTATATACACACACCAAAACAACTGCCAAAATGTGGATGAAGAACATCTTAACATTACCATCCAACAAACCATCCACAAACACACCTGTCATAATTGTACCAAAGATACCTCCCACACCGTGCGTTGGGAATACATCCAAAGCGTCATCGACATTGGTATTATTCTTCCAGTGAACCGCTGTGTTACAAACAATTGTCGTAAGGAATGCGATAAAGATACTCTCTCCAACGCTAACATATCCAGCCGAAGGTGTAATAGCAACCATACCTACAACAGCACCAATCGCTGCACCCATAGCCGAAGGTTTACGTCCGCGCAAACAGTCAAAGAAGATCCACACCAACATCGCAGTTGCCGAAGAGGTATTTGTGTTGAGGAACGCCTTCACCGCGATTCCATCAGCTGCCAAAGATGATCCAGCATTGAATCCGAACCAACCCAACCACAACAACGATGCACCCAAGATCACGAGCACAATATTAGCTGGAGTGTGAGGCTTGTTAGCATCCTTGCGACGACCCAAGAAGATCGCACCTGCAAGCGCTGCAACACCCGATGAAGCGTGAACTACAATACCTCCCGCAAAGTCGATAACTCCCATTTGACGAAGGAATCCATCTGGATGCCATGTCCAGTGCGCAAGAGGGCAATATACAAATATGCAGAACAAAATCATGAATACCAAATACCCCGAAAATCTAACACGCTCAGCAAATGAACCCGTAATAAGCGATGGGGTGATGATGGCAAATTTCATTTGAAATAGCGCATACAGAGCAAGTGGAATTGTAGGAGCCAAAAATTCATTAACCTGACCACCCACATTATTAAACATAAAGAATGTGCGAGGGTCGCCAAAGAAACTACCGACAGAGTCGCCAAACGCCAAAGAGAATCCAAACACTACCCATATCACACTCACAACTCCCATAGCGATAATACTCTGAAGAACAGTCGAAATTACATTCTTTTGCCCCACCATTCCTCCATAGAAGAACGAGAGTCCAGGGGTCATCATAAGCACGAAGATTGTAGCGGTAATCATCCATGCAACATTTGCTAGATCAACCCCTTCGCTTAGTTCCCACAACTCTGGGTTTTCGGGCATAAGCACTCCCAATATACTGATTATAACCATTATAGCCATCAGTATATACCATCTTTTTTTGATTTTCATATATGTTAGTTTTTGTAATTTAGTCTGCTAGTTAGTTTTTGCGATGGCAAATTTACTAAAAAAAGTTCGAAATAACAGCTTTTATTGGTCATAAAGAGATATTTTTCTACCTTTGGTGCTGTATGTTGTAGTGTATATTTTTTCTATAAGAGAGCTCTAATTCCCCCTATCTATCTCGTTGCGTCGTTGTTGGATCTCTTTGATAAATGAATCTCGATTACGACATGAAACATAGTAACGATCTTCGTAGATGTCGACTATCTCGACCAAATATCGCCATTCACTTGCATAAATTTTGATCTTTTCGGCTCGTTGAAGGTCGAAGAAGACTCCATAATATCCAAAAAAGCCATACCCTCCAAAGAGAGGTATAACATATTTCAAACTTCGCGGATTTACCTTACGAACACGTACTATATCATCTATATTAATCTCCGTGAGCTCCAAGACACATATAATTTTAATTTGCGTGGGCGATGTAACAATCAATCTAGGGATTGATAAAATTTGCAGACAAAAAAGAGCTAATGCCAAAGCTCCAAACCATACAGATATATACTCACCCTCATACAATATATAGAGTAGATATGCAGCGATCGCCGCCACAACGATGTGGAGGATACCTAGATAGATAACCTTATTGCTAAAATTAAATTTGTAGACCTTTTCCCCTTCCATACTATCTATATATTACATAATATATTTACTCCACACTTAACTCCGCATAAGCCTCAAGCAGCGCATTTGCAAAGATTAAATCTTCGGAGGTCGTTATCTTAATATTGGAGCGATCCCCTTGACACAACCACACTCTTTCGCCCATTCTCTCCACAACCGAAGCATCATCCGTAAAAATGGCATCGTATGGTTGCTTATAGGCTCTGCGTAGAGTCACAGCATCGAAGATCTGAGGCGTTTGGATAGCTCTTAATTTTGATCTATCTATAATTTCCGACTCTCCATTTGTGCCAATCTCTCGAAATGAATCAACAACTTCGATCGCTGGAACCGCCGAACCATTTGCCATAGCGCAAGATATAGCTCTATCTACAAGTTCCACACTACACATTGGACGCACACCATCGTGCACTGCAATAACTTCGCAATCCATAGGCAGGGAATCAATTCCATTTTTCACCGAATCAAAACGTTGTGCACCTCCCGCAACGGTTGTATGTTTCGCTACATTGAAACGCGACGATAGATTGTTCCAATATTCGATATGGTCGGCAGGTAACACCACAACTATTTGAGCCGAAGGGTCAACATCGGCAAAAAGATTTATCGAGTGTGCTAAAATTGGCAATTGCCCCAAAAATCGAAATTGCTTAGGGGTGGCTCCTCCGCCCATTCTGACCCCTTTGCCTCCAGCGACAATCACCACTCCGAGGCGAGGTTTTATGCTCTGTTCCATATTAATTTTTTACCAAACCCGAGGGTATTATCTGTTAATTTAAGATGATCTATTCTAAGCCTCCAAAGTTGCAAGTCGACAACAGCGGCATATGGAAACTTCGATATATAGAGTGTTTTATCTGCCGAGCTAGACTCTTCGATATTTCCTATTATTTGGGCACCTTGGATCTTGCCCACAATCTTTGTTTCCAACACTATAGAAGCTGCAACTTGTCTATTAGCGGTCATTTCGGATCCATGGCGAGTATCTACACCACTCGAGAATATCAACGATCCCGACTCCGAGTCGAAAGCATAGAAAGCATTGGCACAATAGACACCTTGATCGCTTTGAGTGGCAAGAGTCATGACATGATGTTTGTCAATGAACTTCACTATTTTACTCTCCATATATTACTCTTTTGTGATTCTGCTTGTGGTACAACAACCAAAGTCGACACGTATGTTGTGTCGAGGCGCATTATCTTTTCTGACTCCGCAACATCGCCATTTATCTCCGCTAATATATGACTGCTAATATATTCAAACTCCGCGCGGTTCTTCTCCGAAATTGGCTCCGTTGGTTCTTGGGGGATTTTGAGAGGATCTATCGCTTCGCCATTTCTCCACACACGATAATCTAAGTGTGGACCCGTCGATGTTCCTGTCGAGCCGACATATCCAATAAGTTGACCTTGCGACACATGGGAACCCACCTTGATGCCAGGTGCATATTTACTTAGATGTAGGTATCCTGTTTGAATATTGCCTGGATGTTTGATTTTAACCGTATTTCCGCCTCCACCTGCGTATGCTTTAAAGGTCACTACTCCATTCGCTACGGAGTGTACGGGAGTCCCCAAAGGTGCAGCATAATCGACTCCTAGGTGAGGACGATATACTTTATGCACAGGGTGTAGGCGTGAGCGCGAAAATTTAGAGCTTATGCGTGAATATTTAAGTGGAGCTTTGAGCATCTGCTTTTTGAGGCTCGCACCATCTGCCTCCCAATATTCGATTTTACCATTTTGATCGAATGGCACAGCGTAATATTCATGAGTTCCATGGACAAATTTCGCACCCCAAATTGTTCCGATGCCGACAGAGACTGAATCATCCACAAATTTTTCGTCATATATAACAGTAAAGCTATCGCCTGCTCGGATTCCAAAAAAATCAATTGTCCATTGATAGACATCCTCCATTTGAGTGGCCAAAGCATATGGTAACTCCGCCTCCATGATAGCACCCCAAAGCGATGAATTAATTACAGCGCTTTTCTTGAAACGAACCTCTCGCGTGGGCTTAGATCCCAAAGATACGGTGATTGTGTCACCAACAAAACCAAACAACACATAGTCGATATTATTACGCTCATATGCCATATAGTCGAGAATTTGAGCACCCAGTGAATCTGTTCTCAAGAACATGGTGTATTTATTGCCTCCGCGGATATTTTTGAGCGGGAAGATCTCCTCAGATTTTCGATCTAATTGATCCACTTGATATGCTGTAATACCATATTGAGATAGGAGGGCTCCCATGGTTTGCCCCATTTTGATCTCTTGGGTCACCATATCATACCCCTCAATATCTACTCCATATCGAAGGTTTCGCAGATCTTCGGCTGATGTCGAAGAGTTGTTGTCGTCATTATTAAAAAAGCCTCCACAACCCACTATAGAGGCGAAAAAGAGACTGAATATTATTATCGAGAATAGATGCTTCATGGTGTGCAAAGTTAGCAATTTTTTATAAATAAACAACAGCTAAATAGATTATATAGCTTAAAAAACATTATTTGCATTTGGAAATCATGATAAAAATAACTACCTTTGGTACGAGGTGTGAAAGTATAAATATTTAGCGAAAAATAACCGCGCAAATACAATAAAAACTAAATAAATGCTCAAAAACTTAATATTTTCGATACTAACAATTTTTTATTCAATAGGTGTTAATATACGTCACAAATTTTTTGATTGGGGCATATTTAAAACTAATGAATATGATATTCCGATTATCTGCATCGGCAATATCACTGTGGGTGGCACTGGCAAAACACCAATGACAGAGATGATTGTTAACTACATGACTAAATATTTTAATGTCGCTGTGCTATCGAGAGGATATGGTCGCAAAACAAAGGGGTATGTCGAGGTTAAGGAGGATTCACACTATCGAGATGTCGGCGACGAACCTCTACAAGTTAAGCTCAAGTTTCCAGGCGCGGTGGTCGTGGTGTGCGAAAAACGCTCTGTTGCAATAGAACAAATTCGCAAAAAGCACCCTAAAGTGAACCTTATCATTATGGATGATGGTTTCCAACACCGATATGTCGAAGCTAAGATCAATGTGATTATGATTGATGCAACTCGCCCACCTCACGAAGATAAGATGTTGCCTTTGGGTCGATTGCGCGACAATATAGATTCTTTGCATCGAGCTCACTATTTTATCGTCACTAAATGCTCCGAGGGTATGACTCCTTTGGATAGACGAATATTGCGCAAAGTGTTTGTTACGATGCCATATCAAGAGATCTACTTCACATCTATCGAGAGCTTTAAACCCACGCCAATGTTTGCGGAGGGTCAAAATTTGGAGATTAAACACAACAACGAAGTAATCGCAATGGCAGGAATAGGTAACCCTAAGCCATTTATCGAGACCCTAAAAACGAACTATAAGGTTATTGATTCGATGCTGTTTAATGACCATCATGTATATAAAATAAAGGATATAAATAATATAGAGAACAGACTAAAGGCTCATCCAAATGCTATTATTATCACAACCGAAAAAGATGCGGTGAAGATGGTTAGAAGCAAAAAAATACCTCTAAATGTTCGAGAACGAATATTTTATATTCCTATTGACATCTCATTTATAGGTCATTCAAAAGTTGATTTTCTACAAAAACTACACAAAAATGTTATCAAAAATTAAAGAGTGTGCATCGTTTATATCAGATGCGACAAATAACTTTCGCCCCGAAGTGGGTGTAATCCTTGGGTCGGGACTCGGAAACTTTGCCGATGCCATAGATGTTTCATATGTAGTTGAATATAGCGATATTCCAAACTTCCCTCAATCTACAGTTGCAGGACACAAGGGTCGTATGATTTTTGGCGAGGTTGGAGGCAAAAAAGTTGTTGCTATGCAGGGAAGATTCCACTTTTATGAGGGATATACAATGCAACAAGTCACCCTCCCAGTTAGAGTTATGAAGTTACTCGGTATCGAATATCTATTCGTGTCGAATGCCGCAGGTGGAATCAATACATCATTTAGAGTTGGTGACCTTATGATTATAACAGACCATATCAATTTAATGCCTAATCCACTCATTGGAGCTAATATCGAAGAGTTGGGCACCCGATTCCCAGATATGCACGATCTATATTCGTCGTCGATTAGAGCCAAAGCTACAGAGATTGCCGAACACGAAGGGATCAAACTTCAATATGGAGTATATGTTGGAGGTACGGGCCCAACATTCGAAACACAAGCGGAGTATAGATATTTCAAAGTCATTGGAGGCGATGCTGCAGGAATGTCGACAGTCCCCGAGGTGATTGTCGCTCGTCATATGTCGATCCCAATTTTTGGAGTCTCAGTAATCACTAACTGTGGTTTAAGTGATGAGGTTGGCGACCACGAAGATGTTCAACTTCAAGGAGCTAAGGCTTCGGTAAGAATGACAAAGCTATTCACGGAACTTATCGCTCAGCTATAATCCCCACCCTCCGAGATGATTAATAAAGTTATACTGCTCGGTTATGTCGGTTCTGATCCAGAGATCCGCTTTTTCGAAAGCGGATCTAATATGGCACGCATAAGAATCGCAACCTCCGAGAAGATCTACATACGTAAAACCAACGAAACACGCCAACACACGGAGTGGCACACAGTGATTTTTTGGGGTCAAACAGCAACTTTTATAGATAAATATATTCGTAAAGGTGCACAAGTATATATCGAAGGGGCTCTTCGCAATAGAGAAACGACCAACAAAGAGGGGGTAAAACAGATGATGGTGGAGATCTACGGCAACGAGATTAAGATCGTGAACCAACCGCGCAATGGAAATTCTCAAAGCCAAACAACCAAACAAAACGAGAGCCCTCGAATAGTATCGCCCACGGACGATGTAGATAATATCCCATTTTAACCCCACACCCAAAAGGCTGTAGAGAGCGTATAGATAGGTTTTTAAAAAATATGTAGATAATTATTGCAAGTTTTGTAAATAATTACTATCTTTCCATATATAAATAATAAACCTAACTAATATACCTATAACCATGACACCTAAAGAGCGCTCTATGCAAGAGTTCACTGATGTCGAACTTCAATACCTAGAACTCCTATCTCGCAATTTTCCATCGATAGCCACTGCGAGTGACGAGATTATCAACCTCGAAGCGATCCTTAATCTACCCAAAGGAACAGAACACTTCTTGACTGACCTCCACGGAGAGTATGAAGCATTTGAACACGTAATCAAAAATGCTTCGGGAGCTGTCAAACGTAAAGTAAACGAGATCTTTGGCAACACACTTCGCGAAGCGGAGAAGAAGGAGATCTGCACACTTATATATTACCCTGTCAAAAAACTACGACTCATAAAAGAGATCGAAGATGATTTAGATGATTGGTATATGATTACTCTAACCAAGTTGGTCAAGATATGCCAAAATGTATCATCTAAATATACTCGTTCCAAAGTGCGCAAGGCTCTGCCTAAGGAGTTCTCATATATCATCCAAGAGCTTTTGCACGAATCGAGCGATGATCGTAACAAACAAGGTTACCTGGAGGTTATCAACAGTACAATTATATCGACTAACCGCGCCGACGAATTTATTGTAGCGATATGTAACCTTATACAACGCCTCACAATTGATAGACTTCACATCGTGGGTGACATCTACGACCGTGGACCTGGTGCACATATAATTATGGATACGTTGTGCCAATACCACAACTTCGATATTCAATGGGGAAACCACGATATATTGTGGATGGGAGCAGCGGCAGGTAACACTAGCTGTATCGCTAATGTGATACGCATGGCTACCCGATATGCCAACACCACAACCCTAGAGGATGGCTATGGAATCAACTTATTGCCATTGGCAACATTTGCGATAGATACCTACGACACAGATCCTTGTACACTATTTAAACCCAAAGTAGACCACTCGACAACCAAGATCAATCCTCGCAGATTGCGCCTTATTGCACAGATGCACAAAGCGATAACTATCATTCAATTTAAGTTGGAGGCACAAATTATCGCTCGTCGACCTGAGTTCAGTATACAACATCGCAACTTATTGGAGTTTATAGACCACGATCGAGGCGAGATCACATTGGATGGTGTGACATACCCTTTGTTGGATAACCATTTCCCAACTATTGATCCAAAAGATCCATATAAACTAAACGAAGAGGAGGAGGCTTTGGTCGAAGAGTTGTACAACTCATTTGTTAATAGCGAAAAGTTGCGTCGTCATATGAGATGCCTCTTTGCTAATGGTGGAATGTATCTATCCTACAACTCAAACTTGTTGTTCCACGCTTCGGTGCCACTCAACGAGGATGGTAGCTTTAGAGATGTGACACTCCTTGGCAAAAAATATCACGGACGTAAACTTCTCGACAAGATTGATGAGCTAATCCGCCTAGCCTATTTGGGCGATTCGGAGGATCCAACAAAGGATTTTGCGGTGGATTATATGTGGTATATGTGGTGCGGAGCCGATGCTCCAACATTTGACAAGAGCATAATGAGAACCTTCGAAAGATACTTCATCGAAGCGAAGGAGACCCACAAAGAGGAGAAGGGATATTATTATAAACTCTGCGACGACGAAGAGATATGCGAAAAGATCCTAAAAGAGTTCGGAGTTACAGGAACCCACACACATATAATTAATGGTCACGTACCTGTAAAGGCTATGAAGGGCGAAAATCCAATCAAGGCAAATGGTCGATTGTTAGTTATTGACGGTGGATTCTCCAAAGCATACCAACCAGCTACGGGAATTGCTGGATATACACTTGTATATCACTCTCACGGCTTGCAGCTTGTTCAACATGAGCCATTTATATCTACACAAAAGGCTATCGAAGAGGGTCTCGACATCAAATCAACAACGATACTTGTCGAATACAACAGCCAACGTGTGATGGTGAAGGATACCGACATGGGCAAAAACCTAAGAGTCCAAATCGAATACCTCACAAAGCTACTTACAGCCTATCGTATGGGTGTAATCAAGGAGAAGGTTTAAATCCCCTCTGTGTGATTGATAAGAACATTCACAGCATAGTGACCTCACGGTTGCAACATGGTTACCCTCGATTTGGGATTAAACACTGAAAGTGTTTAATAAAAACTAATAATCAATATTTTGGTTTCGAATAAATTCGACCAAAATATTGATTATTAGTTTTTTAGAGCCGTAGGCTCGTATCCCAAAGCGCTCCTTAAACTGCCCGTGCGGCTCGCACCGCCCGCCCGGCGTTAGGGCTGTCCAGCCTATCAAGAAGAGCTAGTTTATTTAATTACTCAACAACAAGCAATTCTCCTCGACACTTTAGGTAGCTAGTGTAGCTAGTTCTTTGCCCTGCGCGTGCGGCACATAGGTCGCTCATTGCTTTTTGCCAAAGGGCTTGCGATTCTAGATAATCGGCAATAGTCTCCATCCCTGCATCGTAATGGCTTTTACTTAGGCGCATATTCTCTTCGGCTTGTGTTACAGACTCTTGCGCTAGAGATACCTCCAAAAGAGATTCATTGTATGTGTTGATAGCTTGCAAAAGTTCGAGGCTCATAAGCTGTTTCATATCTGCCATTTGATTTTGCGCCATTGTCACTTCGCGTTGCTTTGCTGAGGTTTTGCGTCGACCTTCGCCCCAATGGAAAATTGGAACATTGAGAGATACACCTCCCATAAATGAGGTTCCATTAAGTGCCGTTGCTCCATTTATCTTAACACCATTTGCATAACCATATGATGCCACAGCGCTGAGTGACGGAAGATAACCTCCGCGCGTAATTTTGACCTCTAACTCTTTGGCGATAATTTGCTCTTCGAGCATTGCATATTCGGGTCTCGATGTTACATCTAAAGAGTTGTCGTTGATCTGTTGTCCCTGCTCTATATTCGACGACGAGAGTGAAACTTCGGCTGTCGAGAGAGGTAACCCAATTGTGTAGCATAGATTCATTGTAGCAAGGCGCAAACCATTTGTTGCTTTTTGGGTCATGAGCTTCGCTTCGCTTAGGCGTACACCTACTTTTAGTAGATCGTTGCGAGTCTTCATTCCTCGATTATAGGCACTCTCCATTTGGGTGTGAAACTCCTCTACTACAGCCTCATATTTTTGAGCACTTAGGAGTAACTCCTCTAATTCCACCACTTTATAGAAGGCATTATCGACAAGTTCTAACACCTCGGTTTGGGATAATTGACGCTCTAGATTCGACACCTTAACCCCCACACGTGCTAACTTAATAGCATTTGAGACTTGACCACCCATATATATTGGTTGTGTCGCCATGGCACTCACATTAAAAACCGATCCTACCTCCAATTCATAATTTTGGTCGGGCATATATGCAAATGTATCACTACTCATAACTCCATTTGTGAAGATCGGCAAATACCCTCCTGCCATAGCCAATGAATATGACATAGAGGAGTATAGATAGTTACCTCCCAACGAAAAGTTAGGTAGATTGTTTGTCTTATACGCCTTCAAGAGATCCTCCGAAGCTAGGATCTTTTCGCTACTCGATTTGAGTTTATAGTTACTATCCAAAGCCATTTGACGACACTGCTCCAAGGTTAGAGCTTGTGCAGATGTTGTTTGCACACCTAGAAGTAAAACTGTAGCTGCGACGACGACTATATTGATTATTTTGCTTACTTTACGTAACATTATTTTATCTTGATATTAAAAAATACGGAGTACAAAAGCGGAATAAAGATCAGAGTCACAAGCGTGCCGACCAATAGTCCACCCATGATTGTGGCTGCCAACGATCCAAACATAGCGTCGGGAAGCAGAGGGATCATTCCAAGGATTGTCGTTAGCGATGCCATCATAACAGGTCGAAACCTACTATCCGAACTATCGACAATTGCACGTATAGGCTCCTTGCCACTCTTGATTTGGTCGTTGATTTCATCCATCAACACAACGCCATTTTTAATCATCATACCAATGAGTCCCAACACTCCGCAAATTGCCACAAAGCCAAACGACAATCCCGAAACCCAAACTCCTAAAATTGCACCGACAACAAGAAGTGGCACACACAACATGATAATCAATGGTTTGCGATAATCCTTAAACAACATAATGAGGATTCCAATCATCAATACAATAGCTAGCGGAATATTCGCCTTTAGATACTCCAACGAGTCGCTCTTTGTCTCATATTCACCCTGCCACTTCATAGTGTAACCATCGGGAAGTTCTATCGCCTCAATTGCCTCGACAATTAGTTTTCGAGCATCTTCGGCTCCGACACTTGGGATATTATTCGCTTGTGCACGCATTGCTCTCTCGCCATTGTATCGTATGACAACAGGATCTTCCCACTTCAGATTGATACCTTTTATAGCTTGACGCAGAGGAGTTGTAGCTAGAGCCGAGGCGATAACATCCTCCATCGACAATGCTCCACTCATCACCCCTTGCAATGTTTCGCTACTTAGGGCATTGGTCGAAGGAATCATTGCAAATATTGGAGCTGAATTGAGATCCTCGATTCTCTCTCCATCTTTGTCGACACACTTAACAACAATTGTTTGGCTATCTGTGCCATCAAAGATCTGCGCTGTGGGCAATCCGTCGGTCGAAGCCAACAACGAGAGGGCAACATCTTGACGACTAAGTCCTATTTCGCGTGCGGCAGCTTGGTGATAATCAATCTCCAACAGAGGGGTTTTAGGCTCCCAATCCGAAGTTATAAGGGTGATTTTGTCGCACCCATCCATAATCTGTTGTGCTTGGCGAGTAAGATCGCGCAACACTTCGGGGTCGGCACCCGTAAAGGTAACCTCCAATGGATATTTGTTGTACATCAAGTTATAACGCTTCACGCGCGAATATGCTTGAGGATAGTTATCTTCGAGATATTGTTGAATATCTGTCACAGAGTTCATAAGCGCTTTATCGTCGGTGAACTCCACAATCAAATCACCATACGACAACGCTGGCGTAGCAATACTTCGCACCAAATTATAGCGACTCGGAGTGGCTCCAACAGATGCTGTGACGTGTGTAATATCTTCGCGTTGGAGCAAATATTTCACAATCGAATCTAAATCCGCTGCTGTGCGCTCCGAATCACTCCCTTCTGGAAGTTTATACTCTATATATAGTTGATTATAAGTCAAATCGGGGAAGAAACTCTGAGGTAAAATCTTATAGACCATACCACTTGCTACGATCAGCAAAATTGCTACCACGCCTGTTATCACCCTATTGTGTAGTGTCCAATTTAGAGTTGCTGCCAATGCTCGTTGACTAAAGCTCCTTTTAGGCTCCGTTACTTGTGCACTCTCTTTTTTCAACATTCCCTTAGCCATAAGTGGCACCATTGTAAGCGACAACACCCAACTTAGGAGCAATGACACTGCCAAAACAATAAATAGGTCGCGAACATATACTCCAGCGGTATCGGGCGAGAGGAAGATAGGCAAAAATGCCAAAATCGCAATCATCGTAGCACCCAACAATGGCATAGCTGTTTTGCCTCCAATATCGGTTAGAGCCCTAGAGCGAAGTCTACCCCTCTGTTTGTCGATCAATATTCCATCAACAATAACAATCGCATTGTCGACCAACATTCCCATAGCCAATATAAACGATGCCAACGACACTCGTTGCAATGTTCCATCGAACATTCCCAAAAAGAGCAACGACCCCAACACCGTAACCAACAGTGTCACACCCAACAACACTCCACTACGAACACCCATAGCGAACATCAACACCACAATCACAATTGCGATAGATTCCA